>JBGVQK010000068.1:0-51204 GCA_045127455.1 Eubacteriales bacterium | reverse complement strand
ACCTGACCGAGGAGGAACGCAAGCTGATCTTGGCAGAGAATGCGAAAAGAGTTTATAAAATCTAAAAAAATGAGAGAGTTCTGAAAAGGACTCTCTTTTTTTGAAATGTTTTTTGAAAATATCCAACCTTTTTCCGCAGATTTGTGTCATAAAGATAGAAAAACTATTAAATTTCACTTTTGGAGAGAATTTATGACAAGACCTGCTCTACTATCATTGGAGAAAGACAGAAAAATAGCGCAAACCGTATTTAAGGACTTAAATCTTGATTTGGTTTTAAATGAAAAGCTACAAGCGGTTCTTTCGCATCCTTGTTCCCAAGATGAACTGTTGGCAAGGCAACAAGTTTTTATTGAACTGAAACGTGAATCTGTGTTCGAAGGAGTTGTCGCCTGTCGTTCTGCTATTGCGGATCTTCGGCGAGAAATAACCCTTTGGCAAGAGGCACGAACGCAAATCGAAAAGCTCTGTTTAAGGGTAAGTGTCTTAGAACTGTATTTGCTTGCTTGTCATTCTCTTTGTGATTTGCAAGGGAGTGGAAGACTTCGCGAAATAGCGTACTATTTTCAAAACAAAAAAGATGCGAAAATGCGCGAGGCAATTACGGAAGCCAAATCGCTATTACGCTGCATGAGCAACACTCGGATAATGCGTTTGGATAACCAATATGTAATATCAAAAGGCGATTCCGAAAAAACACTTTTCGAAGAAATCCGCGATTGCGCAGAGGCATTGAATATTCCTTATTCCAAAAAGGAGTACTCAACCATATATCCCGATGTGTATATTTCAAATGCACTCTTTGCCCTTTACAAAGAGCAAATCAGCAAAATTGAAAATCTGATAGCACCCTTTACATCGGTTGATTTTGAGGAAGTATTATCCTACTTGCCACAGTTGGATTTCTTTATACAAATTGAAGAGTTTGGACGAAGAGCCGAGAAAAAGCAATTATCTCGCTGTATTCCTATCGTTTCAGAAACAAGACAATTTATTTTGAAGGAAATGTATGATTTTACCTTGCTCGGCAATTTGGGTGTAGAAATCGTGCCAAATCATACGTATTTCTCGCAGGAAGAGCCATTCTTCTTTTTGGTTGGTGCGAATGGTGGTGGCAAAACCACGTACCTTCGCGCAGTTGGGAGCAATTTGATTTTGTTCCTTGCAGGATGTCCCGTGTTTGCACAAAGTTGTGTGGGTTATCCCTTTGCGGAGCTGCGTACACATTATCCTGTGGATGAACGCTTTACAAATACCGGAAGGCTTGACGATGAAAAGCGGCGAGTGGATGAAATGCTTAGTGGTGACATTGGCGATGTCTTTTTCCTTTTCAATGAAACCTTTAGCGGAACCAATCAAGAAAAGGGCTATGCCCTTGCAATGGAAGTTGTTGAAAACCTACATCATCCCAAATGCTTTGGTTTGTTTGTGACGCATTTTCATCAAGTGCGAGAGACGAAATATCCCGTTTTGAGCACTGTCGTAAAAAATGATGCGCACCATCGCAGAACTTATAAAATCACGTATGCTACCCCGGGGGGCGGTTCATATGCAGAAGATATTTTAATAAAATATCGGTTGGATAAACTATCTTTGGCGGAGAAATTAAATAACAGTTTGGAAAGTCAGGAGAGGTCGGTATGAAGTTCAGTTTGTTATATTCGGACATAGCCAATGCCAGCTTTGGCAACATTGGTAGCAAAACGTTATATCATTTGTCTCTTGACAGAAGTTTCAAAACGATATGTTCAAGCAAATCGGAGTGTCAATATTTTTTGGAAATATTATCAAAACCCTTGGTTCAAGAAAGAGATATTTTATATAGGCAAGAGATTGTTTCTGATTTTTTGAAAATGCCCCACTTTTTTGAAGCACTGAAAGCTTCGTTCATCGAATTTGGAAAGTTGAAAGAAGATGCTAAAGAGTTAAAAAAGGAAATACACGCTCGCAATTTTGGAATTCGATCGTCACTTGGGGGCTCTAAAGAATCTGTTCGGGATTGTTCTGCGTTACTGAAAAGAATTTTACATTACATCAAAGACCTGAATGGCTTACTTAGTAAATATCCGATTGCTTCCGAGGGGCTGTTGACAATATCTCGTTATACCTCATCCCTTGTGGAAAAAGAGGATATGAATCGTCTTGTTGCACTTTTGAATCAAGCGGAAAGCTTGTGCATCCAGTCCAATATAGGTACAGCTATTAAGCTTGATAAAAACGGCAAGGTTGCCGATTGTCATTTGGTTGAATCCAAAAATCTCTCTTTGAAAACGGCAAAAGAGAAAAAAAGACTAATATTGCGTAAAGAATCAGCCACCAATCTTTCCTATATTTGCTTGCAGCCACCTATGTATAGTGACTGCCAAAACAAACTGCGGGCATATCCCTACTTGGAAATGGAAAATCTTTTGACTTCTTTGATTACAGGGCTGATAGATACGTTTGGAGATCTTCACAGAGAGATTATTTTTTATTCAGTGGTTATGGAGTACGTGCGATTGCTTGAACGCAGAAACATATCCCTTGTAATGCCGTTCATTGGTGAGAGTACTCAATTCACTGGGATCACCGATATTTTCTTAGCAATGACAAACGATACCGATACCATTGTTACAAATGATTTTTATATGCTCGGGGATAAGAAAGGCAGTATTATATTTGGTGATAACGGCAACGGCAAAACCGTTTTTCTCCGCGCGATTTCCACTTGTCAGATATTGGCACAGGCAGGGATTCCGATTCCGGCAAGGAGTGGAACTATCGGATTATTTAGTACTATAAATACACAATTTTCCGAAAGCGAAGAAAACGTTGCATCCAACGAAAAAATGGGCAGGTTCGAGCAAGAGGTCGGTGAGCTCTGTGATTTGATAGATACGTTTAATGAGGGAAGCTTGATTGTTTTGAATGAAATATTTCAAACTACTGCATATTCTGAGGGCGCAATAGGATTGTATCACATTCTCAACTATCTTTCTGACAAAAACATTGGATGGATATTGGTTTCACATTTAACCGATTTGAAAGAGTATTTCAAAGGGCAGAATGTTTCGATATATGAAATGGGAACAGAGCATCGAGTAACCAAAATACAATAAGTAGGAGAGCGGAAGAGAAAAAAGGGAAAGATAACTCTTATAAATAATGGGCGGCAGAAAACTGTCGCCTTAAGTTTTTTACAAGACTTTCAAAAATCTCTTGTAATTTCCTGTGGGCTATGTTATAATAATAAAGTTAAAATGATTTAGGACAAAGAGGTTACACAAAACAATGAGCAAGTTGCAACAAGAAATCAACCGTCGACGCACGTTTGCTATCATTTCGCACCCCGACGCCGGTAAAACAACGCTGACCGAAAAGTTTTTGCTTTATGGCGGTGCTATTCAAACCGCGGGCTCGGTAAAGGGCAAGGCTTCCGACCGTCACGCGGTTTCCGACTGGATGGAAATGGAAAAGAAGAGAGGTATTTCGATTACTTCGTCGGTTATGCAATTTGAATATGACGGCTACTGCATCAACATCCTTGATACCCCCGGACACCAAGACTTCTCCGAGGATACCTACCGCACCCTGATGGCTGCGGATAGCGCGGTCATGGTCATTGATGCTGCAAAGGGTATTGAACCCCAAACGCGCAAGCTCTTTAAGGTTTGTGCAATGCGCCATATCCCGATTTTTACGTTTATCAATAAGCTCGATCACGAGGCTCGTGATCCATTTGACCTGATCGATGAGCTCGAAAAAGAATTCGGTATTGGCACGTATCCTATGAACTGGCCTATTGGTTGTGGTGTCGGTTTTAAGGGCGTCTACGACCGCGACGGCCGCAGAATCCTCGCCTTTGGCGATTCTCACCGCGGACGTGACAGACTTGCTTCCATTCCTTGCGATATTACCGACACCGCGCGTCTTGACGAGCTGATTGGCTCTTACGCTCGCGAAGAGCTTGTTGAGCAGGTAGAGCTTCTTGACGGTGCGTGCTTCGATTTTGATATTGATGCCGTTCGTTGCGGAAAGCTTAGCCCCGTTTTCTTTGGCTCTGCACTCAACAACTTCGGTGTTGAGTTCTTCCTCGAGCACTTCCTCAAAATGACTACCGCGCCTCTTGCACGTAAAGCAGGAGAGAGCGAGGTTCAACCCTTTGAGGAGACCTTTTCGGCGTTCGTTTTCAAAATTCAAGCCAATATGAACAAGGCTCACCGCGACCGCATTGCTTTTATGCGCATCGTTTCGGGTAAATTCGAGTCGGAAAAAGAATATTTCCACGTGCAGGGCGACAAGGCTCTTCGTCTCTCGCAACCGCAACAAATGATGGCGCAGGAGCGTTCTATTATTGAAGAAGCCTACGCCGGTGACATTATCGGTGTCTTTGACCCAGGCATTTTCAGTATTGGTGACACCGTTTGTGAAAAAGGGAACAAGGTGCAATTTGAGGGCATTCCAACCTTCGCTCCCGAATGTTTTGCAATGGTTGAGCAGATCGACAGTATGAAGCGCAAGCAATTTGCAAAGGGAATGAACCAGATCGCACAAGAGGGTGCCATTCAGATCTTTATTGAGCCGGGCGGAGGCTTGGAGCGCGTATACGTCGGCGTTGTTGGTATGCTTCAATATGACGTTCTCGAATCGCGTATGAAAGCCGAATATGGCGTTTCCTATCGCCAATATCCGCAATCCTATCAATATATCCGCCGCATTGCAAACGGCGTTGATCCTAAAAAACTTCGTTTGTTTGACGTAAAATGGGTACAAGACTTCCGCGGTAACGACTTCTTGCTCTTTAACAGTGAGTGGCACATCGGTCACACGCTCGATAACAACGAGGGGCTCGAGCTCGTAGAGTTCGGTTCGTAAGCAAAAAAAGAAAGGGAAATATGCTATGAAAAAGCGCTTTTTGGCGGCGTTTTTAGCCGTTTTGCTTCTATTATTCGCGCTCTCCTCCTGCGAGATTCCCCAGTTTATTACCGATTTTTTTCCCGGACTTGAAGAAGAAACAACGAGAATTGGCGATGAAAAGCCGCCTATGCCGCCCGAGGACTCTTACCTTGAGGCACACTTTATTGACGTTGGACAAGCAGACTGCACGTTGCTCATTTGTGACGGTCACGCAATGCTGATCGATGCAGGTAATTTTGATGCGGAAGATATTATTCTTCCTTATCTTGAAGAGCACGGCGTCACACATTTTGATGCAGTTGTTGCAACACACCCCCACGCCGATCACTATGGCGGTATGCGCGAAGTTTTTAGAAGAGTAAAGACCGACGTTTTTTACTCTCCCTTTAGAATTCACCCAAGCGGTAACTTTAACTCGGTTGTGAATTACGTCGTTAACGGAATGCACAAGGAGGTTACCGTTCCCGAGCAAGGCGACGTCTTTTGGCTCGGTATGGCAAAGATCACTTTTTTGGGCCCTGTGCACACAGATTATGAGGACCTCAACGATACCTCGCTTGTTTTCCGCGTAGATTACGGCAACGTTTCCTTCCTCTTTACGGGGGATATGGAAAGCCTTGCCGAGCACGATTTGATCGAGTCGGGCGTTAACCTCAAGGCAGACGTCCTTAAGGTAGGGCACCACGGCAGCTACTCTTCAAGCTCATACCGCTTTTTGCGAGAGGTTATGCCCACCTACGGCGTTATTCAATGTGGCAGAAACAACGACTACGGTCATCCGCACCGCGAGCCGCTTTCTCGCTTCCGCGATGCCGAGGTCGTTCTTTACCGCAACGATCTGCAAGGGCATATCGTTTGCCGCAGCGAAGCCGGCAAGACTCTGACTTTCACCACGCAAATGAACCCCGATGCCATCACCAACCCGACCGCAACGCAAAACGATACCTCTTATCTGCCTACATACCTCTACTATGTGGAAAAATTCAACTAAAGTGTAACCTTCTCCCGAAATTGACGAGATATATAAAAGGATCCCAAAATCTTTTTGCTATGGAGGTATCAGAATGAAAAGAAAAACACGTGCACTTTTGTGCGTATTAATGATTTTCCTTCTCGCGTCTGCCTGCCTTGTTCCTGCATCGGCAAATTCTGCCGTTCGTTATTGGGAAGGGAGCACTGCTTACGGTGTGATGGTAGGTGAAGGGCAGTGTCCGATACAGGTCCTGCATGAAACGCTGACCTTTGATGTCCCGCATTTTCCAGATTATGTTTCTGCCGATAAGTCCGAGCAATACGAAGCAAAGGTGACTGCGGATTATACCTTACATAACCCAACTAATGATGACGTTACCGTAAAGCTGGCGTTTCCGTTTGGGCAAAGACCGAACTATCAGTTTTCTCCCATAGAAGATGAAGCTTTTATGATGAAAAGCTATGGCGTCTCGTTGAACGGTGAGCCCGTTGCGATACAGCTGCGCCATACCTTTAATGAGGCACGGTTTGATTTGCTTACTGATCTGCCAAGATTGCGCGACGGCTATCTGCAGGATAACTTTTATTCTCCTGAGCTTGCTGTAACACACTATGTTTATGAGGTCTCTAAAATAAACGTAACAAAGACGGCTATCGCCTACGCAGAGCTGCTGATAGAGTCTGATTTGGGAGAAAACACAAAAATTTTTGTTCCAAACAGTCTTTCTCCAAGAGACGGTGACGGTGTTCATGTCCGCACGGATCTTCAAATGAATAGTTTGATACAACTGATCGACGTCTACGTTTTGGGCGAACCATTGGATACTATGCCCGAATGGAGCTTGCATTTTTATCAGGAGCAAACTCCTTTCGACGCTGAATTTGAATTGCTTGATATAACTCAAATGACGTATTACGACCTTGCTATGCAAGAATATGGCGAGAATGAAGGTATAACGGAGTGCGATTGGTATAACGCCGTTACAGATTCTTTTCTTGCAGGTGAGCAGGATTTTGGTGTTACGCGCACATACAACGGAACATTGGATATGACGGAAAGATTGATGCAGTGGTATGAATATGAAATCACCGTTCCTGCCGGTAAGACTGTACAAAATTCTGTTACAGCTCCACTATTTCCAAGTATTAACAGGGGGTACGAACCAAGCGTTTATGAATACAACTATTTGCTTTCACCTGCAACCACGTGGGCAAGTTTTGGAACCTTGGATGTGATTGTTAAAACACCATACTATTTGGTAAACGATACTGCATCTTTTGAAAAGGTTGAGGGCGGTTACAAAAAGCATTTTAACTCTTTGCCGTCTGGAGAACTTTCATTTTCGCTTTCCGCAAGTGAAAATCCCAAGCATACCTCCCCTTATCAAACAGCGTTTTTGATCCTTTTGGGGATTGCGCTCGCTGTAGTTGTCTTTTTGATTGTTATTCTCGTTTTGATTGTGCGTGCCATTATTCGCTTATTCAAACGTTAAATAAATTCCCCGACCGAAGTTCGGTCGGGGATATTTTCATTTCAGTGCATCACGCAGTGTGGTGAGCGCGGCTTTCTCAATGCGCGAAACATACGAGCGTGAGATCCCTAAGGATTGTGCAATTTCACGTTGTGTTTGTGCCTTGATACCGCCAAGTCCGTAGCGCATCATAATGATTTGTCGCTCACGGGGAGAGAGCAGCTTTTCCACGTAAACAAGCATCTTTTCGGTGGTGATCTTACGGTCAATTTCCTCGGCGATATCCTCATCACAGCAAACAACGTCTATGTAGGTCAGGGGATTGCCGTCGCGGTCAACGTCGATCGTCTCGTTGATAGAAATTTCCGAAGCAAGCTTTTTTTGCGAGCGAAAATACATCAAAATCTCATTTTGAATACACTTTGCCGCATAGGTTGCAAACTTTGCACCGAGATGAATATTAAACGAATCAACTGCTTTTATCAATCCGATCGTGCCGATAGAAACCAAGTCCTCTTGCGACTTCGCACCCGAATAATACTTTCGCACGATGTGTGAAACAAGGCGAAGATTGTGCAAGATCAGCTTTTGGCGCGCTTCCTCGTCTCCCGATTCAGCCGCAAGAAAGCAGGTGCGTTCTTCTTCGTCCGAAAGAGTTGGCGGAAAGGTTTGCGGGGTGTTGATGCCAAGGACAAGGTGCAAGATGCGCGTAATGCAAGAAAAAAGTGTTGTGAACATAAATCCACCTCCGTTTTGTGTTCTGCATCAATATATGCACCGCCGTAAAAATTTTGCTTGTACGCTTTTTTCTTGTTGACACACGCGCGCTTGTATGGTATACTTAATGCAGAAAACAGAAACGGAGACTTGTGACTATGAAACAACTTTTCGGCAATGCAGTGGTAGGACAGAGCGGCGGCCCCACGGCCGCCATCAATGCAACTCTTGCAGGCGTCATTCGCGGTGCGCAAAAGAGCACGTGTATACAAACGCTTTACGGTATGCGCAACGGTATTGAAGGCTTGATAAAAGAAGATCTTATCAATCTTTCTGCCTATTTTGACAGTGAAGAAAAGCTTTCGCTTCTTGAGCATACTCCTGCGGCGGCTCTCGGTTCTTGCCGCAAAAAACTGCCCCAAATGGGCGAGAACGATGCTTTTTATGAAAGTTTAATGTCGATTTTCAAAAAGTACGATATTCGCTATTTCTTTTACATCGGCGGCAACGATTCTATGGATACCGTTGCAAAGCTTTCGCAATACACAAAAGCGCACGACTACCAAATGGTGATCCTTGGCGTTCCGAAGACCATTGATAACGACCTTGTCGGCACCGACCACACCCCCGGCTTTGGTTCTGCCGCAAAGTATATTGCGGTCACCACACAGGAGATCATTCGCGACTGTGCCGTATATCAGATCCCCGCAGTTACCGTTATCGAAATTATGGGTCGTGATGCAGGCTGGTTGACAGCGGCTTCTGCCATTGGCAGAGTTGTTAACGGTGTCGAGCCCGATCTTGTGTATTTGCCAGAGAGAGTGTTCGATATGCAAAAGTTTTTCTCGGACGTTCGTGCAGCACTTGCAAAGCACCCCAATGTGGTGGTTGCGGTCTCCGAGGGTATCCGCTTTGCGGACGGGCACTATGTTGGTGAGGGAACGCAAACGGGCGTAAAAGACGCTTTTGGGCACGCTTATCTTGCAGGAACCGGCAAGGCACTTGAACTTGCTATCAAAGCCGAGATCGGTTGCAAGGTTCGCTCCATTGAACTCAATTTACCGCAACGCTGCGCCGCACATTTGGCATCCGCGCAGGATCTTTACGAGTCTGTCGAAACGGGTAAGTCTGCTGTTGAGGCTGCCGAGCAAGGTATCACGCGCCAAATGATCACCGCGCGTCGTGTATCGAGCGAGCCTTATTTGATCGCGTTTGAACCTCGCGACGTTTCCGAGATCGCAAACAAGATCCGTTACGTTGACGATGCATTTATCAATGCAGAGGGTAATCACGTTACCGACGAGTGTTGCGAGTATCTCTTGCCGCTTATTCAAGGCGAGGTAAGCTGCAAATACGAAAACGGCTTGCCCGTTCATATCGTTCTTTAATAAAAACGTTCTAAATATCCGTCACTTCTCGTACATTGTAACGATGCTTACAAGGAGGTGCGGATGTGGAACGAATTATGATTATTATGGGCACGCGTCCCGAGGCTATTAAGCTTTGCCCATTGGTTCTTGAACTAAAACGGCGCAAAAAGCACGAGGTTCTGGTGTGCTCAACGGGGCAACATCGCAGTATGCTGGATAGTGTTTTGCGCGCTTTTAAGATCAAGCCCGATTTTGATCTTGACGTTATGCGAACCGGTCAAACGCTTTCAAGTGTTTCGGCGCGTATCCTAAAGGGGCTTGACGAGATCTTACTCGCAGAGCGCCCAAGCCTTGTGATTGTGCAAGGGGACACTACAACCGCTTTTGCAGGAGCTCTTGCGGCATTTCAGCGACGAATTCCCATAGCACACGTCGAGGCGGGATTGCGTACATACCACATTGATTCGCCATATCCCGAGGAGTTTCACCGACAGGTGATCGGCTTGATTGCAAATTGGCATTTCGCTCCCACCGAAGCCGCAAAGGAAAATCTCTTGCGAGAAGGGAAAAAGAAAAAATCCATATTTGTAACCGGGAACACCGTTGTCGATGCGCTCCGCTTTACGCTTGGAAATGATTTCAATAGACCCTCGTGGAATCTTCCCACCGACTATCGTCTTGTTTTGTTTACGGCACATCGACGCGAGAGCATGGGTGGAACTATGCGAGGGATGTTTGAAGCCTTGAAAAAGCTTGTTGAGGAATTTCCCGATGTGATAGCGGTTTGTCCGCTTCATCATAATCCCGAGGTGCGAAGTGCCGCAGAGGTGATCCGCTCTTGCGAAAGGATCCGCATCATCGAGCCACCGGATATTTTATCCTTCCATCAGCTGCTGGCAAGAACCTATCTTGCTATTACCGATAGCGGTGGAATCCAAGAGGAAGCTGTAGCGCTTGGTATTCCAACGATCGTAACGAGATATTCCACAGAGCGAAGCGAGGGCATTAAGGCCGGTGTTTTGCGCCTGGCGGGATGCAGTGAAGAGGGAATTCTCAATCTTGGTAGAGAACTTCTTAAACCCAATTCAAAAGAGTACAAAAAAATGAAAAAGCCTGCCAACGTCTATGGAAACGGCGACGCTTCTGTTCGAATTGCCGATATATTGGAACGGGTTATGTAGGTAAGAAAGGACGTCAAATGCAATATTTCAAGCACGAAATTAAAGTGGGGGAAGCATCCGTACCGCTCAGCTGCTATCTGCCCGATGCCGCACCGCGTACGTATTTTCCAAACAATCGCCCTGCAATTATCGTTTTGCCGGGCGGTGGATATGAAATGACTTATCCGG
The DNA here is from genome assembly GCA_045127455.1 of Eubacteriales bacterium. GTDB lineage: Bacteria > Bacillota > Clostridia > Oscillospirales > CAG-272 > UMGS1865. The sequence goes on along the minus strand of JBGVQK010000068.1, from coordinate 40,428 downwards.
GCGAGGGCGAACCGATCGCACTTGCGTATCTCGCCCGCGGATTTTGCGCCTTTGTTTTGGATTACAGCGTTTATCCTGCACGCTTTCCGCAGGCACTTGTTGAAGCCTTGCAAGCCATTCGCTTTGTGCGTGAGCACGCTGCCGAATATGGCATTGATAGCGACAGGATCGTTGTTTGCGGTTTTTCGGCAGGAGGACATCTTGCCGCTTGCACGGGAACGCTTTGGAATCACGCTTGCTTGAATGCATATTTGGAAAATGAGCGTAGTATTTACCGTCCCAACGCTATGTTTTTGGCATATCCCGTTATCAACATAGCGTCACACAAGGGCTCATATCTTAATCTCTTTTCAAAAAGGGAAGAAGAGCTCACGCCCGAGGTGGAAGCATTGCTCAACCTTGAAAACCAAGTTACAAATGGAACACCGCCAACCTACATCTGGCACACGAAATCGGATTCCACGGTACCTGCAAAAGCCTCTCTTGATTTTGCAGAGGCTCTTGCCGAGAAGAAAATTCCTTATGCGCTTCGTGTTTGGAACGGAGACCGCCACGGAACGGGACTTGGTAACTATGTAACCGAGCCGAAATCTGCACCGCTTGACCCACATCCGTGCGCAGCTTGGGTGGAGGAATCGATAGAATTCTTCTTCAAAAACCTATAAAATGTGAAAAAATCCTCCTGCAAAGGCACAAATTGCAAGAGGATTTTTCTTTTTTTGCTATTTTATAATAAAACATTGATAAAAAAATAACTTTTTTGCAAAAAGGTATAGACTTTTTTAAAAAAATATAGTATAATAAGATGTCCAATTATGTGAACAGCACTAAAAATGTCAAAAAAAGCGACTTTTTATGCGTTTTTGGTGCCGATCGTTCCGACATAAATTATTTCAGGAGGTTTGAAATCATGAAAAAGAAATTGACTACGGTCGATTTTCACGGAACAAAAGAGCAGGAAGAAAAGCTGCTTGCCGTTATCGAAAAGCACGCCGGCGAAAAGGGTGCTATGATGCCCATTCTTCAGGAAGCACAAGAGATCTACGGCTACCTGCCTTATGAGGTTCAGGAAATTATCGCCCTGAAGACCGGTGTATCCTTGGAAGAGATCTTCGGTATCGTTTCCTTCTACGCACAGTTCAAGCTTAATCCCGACGGTCAGTATGCTATCGCAGTTTGCCTCGGCACCGCTTGCTACGTAAAGGGCTCCGGCGACATCATCAACGCAATTTCCGAAAAGCTTGGCGTTGCAATCGGCAGCACCTCTCCCGACGGAAAGTACTCCATCGAAGCAACTCGTTGCATCGGTGCTTGCGGTCTGGCTCCCGTTCTTACCGTTAACGGTGAGGTTTATGGCAGACTGACGGTTGACGACGTCGATTCCATTCTTGCAAAGTACAAATAATCCTACATCGAAAGGCCGGAAAAACGCTTATGAAAATTTCTCAAATTCAAGAGCTCTTGGAGGCAGAGATCATTTGTGGCGAGGATCAACTCGATAAAGAGGTTGCTTCCGCTTGCGGAAGTGATATGATGAGCGACGTGCTTGCATACGTAAAGGATCAGGCAGTCCTGCTTACGGGACTTGTCAATCCGCAGGTCGTAAGAACTGCTGAGATGATGGATATGGTTTGCGTTGTATTCGTCCGCTCCAAGGCTCCCACGCAAGAAATGGTCACTTTGGCAAAAGAGCACGGTATGGTACTACTAAAAACGCGCAAGAGAATGTATGAGGCTTGCGGAAAGCTTTATGCAGCTGGGCTTGGCGCAAAAGGAGCAACCGTATGAGTGAGGCTGTTCGTTTTCATTTTACGGTAGATGGCGATGATTTTACCTCGGCAGGTCAGGCATCGGTTCAGGTTAAAAAGAATCTGCGCTCGCTTGGCATTTCTCCCGAGATTATCCGCAAGGTTTCCATTGCAATGTATGAGGGTGAGATCAATATCGTCATCCACGCCGGAGGCGGCGAGGCTGACGTACTGATCTATGAGGATCGCATTGAGATTCATCTATGCGATAACGGCCCCGGTATTGCCAACGTTGATCTTGCCATGCAAGAAGGCTTTTCCACCGCTCCCGATAACATCCGCTCTCTTGGATTTGGAGCGGGCATGGGACTGCCGAATATGAAGCGTTATTCCGACTCTATAACAATCGATACAGCTCTCGGCAAGGGGACTAAAATTTTGATGACAGTCAACCTTTCGTAATTTTCCTAAATTTTGAAAAAGGAGTTACAGTCACCAATGAATACCTATGAGCATTCTGTTTCACTCGACGTTTCGAGATGCACGGGGTGTACAATGTGTCTCAAACGTTGCCCAACCGAGGCAATACGGATCACAGACGGGCACGCCGTTATCAATCCCGATAGGTGCATTGATTGCGGTGTATGCATCCGTTACTGTCCCAACAATGCCAAAAAGGCAACCTACAGCAAGCTAGATGCCGTAATGAAGTATAAATGGAAGATCGCACTTCCTGCTCCTACGCTTTACGGTCAGTTTGAAGAGCTTGATGACGTAGACTACGTATTGCAAGGTCTGCTTGATATTGGCTTTGACGACGTGGTAGAGGTTGCGCAAGCGGCAGAGCTCGTTTCTGCTTACACGCGACTTTATCTCAAAAACGAAAGCGTTATCAAACCTGTTATCAGCTCCGCTTGCCCGGTTGTTTTGCGCCTGATCTCGCTGCGCTATCCAATGCTCAAGGAGCACATTATGCAAATGCTCCCGCCTATGGAGATCGCGGCACGAATGGCGCGTGATAAGGCGAAGCACGAGCACCCCGAATTCAAGGACGAGGATATCTGCGTCTGCTTCATCTCTCCGTGTCCTGCAAAGGTTTCTTATGTTAAAAACGGATTTGGAGAATACAAAAGCGAGGTTGACGAGGTCCTTGCTATCAGTGATATCTACTTTAATCTCATCAATGTAATGCGTCGCGGTCACACGCCAACTCCAATCTCTCATTCCGGTATGATCGGTATCGGCTGGGCGACCTCGGGTGGTGAGTGCTCGGCAATCTTTAATGATAAGTATCTTGCTGCTGACGGTATTGAAAACGTCAACCGCGTGCTTGATCAGTTAGAGAACGGGAACATCTCTACGCTTGAGTTTATTGAACTCAACGCCTGCCCGGGCGGATGCGTTGGCGGTGTTATGGCTTTGGAAAATCCCTTTGTGGCAAAAGCAAGATTGCAAACACTGCGCCGCTATCTGCCGGTTTCCCAAAATTATTTAAGCGAAGATGAGAAAGAATATATTCCCGAACATTACTTTTTTGAAAATATGCCTACCTACCGTCCCATACAGAGGCTTAGCGAAAACTTTGCGGAGTCTTTGCGTATGATGGCAGATATCCAAAAGATTCGTGACGTACTTCCCGGAATCGACTGCGGTGCCTGTGGTGCTCCCACCTGTCGCGCATTTGCCGAGGATGTCGTTCGCGGAAACACTCTGCGCGACGGTTGTCCGGTAGAAAAAAGCAAACGATTGGACGAGCAAAGCAAGAAGGAGGAAAAATAATGAAGGTTTGTGATATTGCAGAAAAGCTTTCTTTAAAGCCTCTTTCCGTAGCGGACAGCTCCCGTGAGGTGACCGGTGTTTACATCGGTGACTTGCTTAGCTGGGTAATGGGGCGTGCCGATTGCGGCGACGCTTGGATCACCATTATGTCCAACATCAATATCGTAGCGGTCGCATCCTTGGCTGATGTTGCCTGCATCATTTTGGCAGAAGGTGTTGTGCCCGACGAAAACGTCTGCTCCACAGCCCTGCAAAAGGGAATCAACGTCTACACCTCGGATAAAACTGCATATCAGCTTGCCGCTGCACTTGCGGAGTGCTTGCAGTGAACCGATACTACTACGATTTTCATATTCATTCCTGCCTTTCGCCGTGTGCCGACAATGATATGACACCAAATAACATTGCGGGCATGGCAACCTTAGCAGGGCTGAATATTGTTGCTCTGACCGATCATAATTCCTCACGGAACTGTCCTGCATTTTTTGCGGCTGCAAAAAAGCACGGAATTATTCCGATTGCGGGAATGGAGCTGACGACGGCAGAGGACATTCACATGGTATGCTTGTTTGAGGATATCAATAATGCACTCTCATTTAACGATGAAGTGGATAAACACCGCATTCGCATTCCAAACCGTACCGACATCTTTGGTGATCAGCTTTTGATGAACGAGGATGATGAGGTGATCGGTGAAGAGGCGGATCTGCTTTCCAACGCGTTGGATTTAGCCTTAGAGGACGTTCCACCGTTGGTGGAAGCATTCGGCGGCATCTGTTATCCCGCTCACGTTGATAGAGAGGCAAACGGCATTTTGGCAACTCTTGGTCTTTTTCCGCCCGAGCCAAAGTTTTCCGTTTGCGAACTGCACGATATGGAAAAAGCAGAAGCACTCAGCACATTTCACGAGCCGATGCAAAAAATGCTTTTGGTAAGTGGGTCGGATGCACACTATTTGTGGGACATCCGAGACAAGGAACATTACTTTGAGCTTGCAGACGAGCCGTATAGCTCCGAGCTTGTGAGAAGGGAATTGTTCAAAGCCTTGAGAGGAGGGAAGAGATGAAAGAACTTTCATTAAACGTTCTTGATATCGCTATGAACTCCGTAAAGGCAAAAGCAACGCTGATCAATATTCATATCACCGAGGATGATACTCTTTTGAAGCTGGAGATCATTGACAACGGTTGCGGTATGACTGCGGAATTCCTCAGAGGCGTGATAGATCCGTTTTGCACAACAAGAACCACCCGCAAGGTTGGTCTCGGTATTCCGCTGCTCAAGCTTGCTGCAGAGCAAACCGGTGGGGAAGTCACCATCTCCTCGCGTCACGAGTTGGAATATCCCGCGGATCACGGCACGCACGTGACGGCAACCTTTTACAAGCAGCACATTGATTTTACCCCAATGGGTGATATCATTTCAACGGTGACAACTCTTATTCAGGGGAGTCCCGACATTGATTTCGAGTTTCGGCATAAATCAAACACGTTTGAGGTGTCCTTGGACACAAGAGACGTGCGTGAGGTGCTGGGCCCCGAAATTCCATTGAGCGAGCCCGAAATACTTTCGTGGATCGCAGATAATTTGAGTGAGCAATATAAAAATATATAAACAAACAAAAAAGGAAGGATCAAAACTATGAAATCTTTGGCAGATCTTGCAGCTATCAGAGAGAAGATGAAGGATAAGATCGTTCTGCGTGAAGGCAGCAGCACCACCCGCATTGTTGTAGGTATGGCTACTTGCGGCATCGCAGCAGGCGCACGTCCCGTACTCAACGCTTTTGTTGATGGCGTAAACAAAGAAGGACTTGGCAGCGACGTTGTCGTTTCCCAAACCGGTTGCATCGGCATTTGTCAGTATGAGCCTGTTGTCGAGGTCTACAAGGCCGGCGAAGAAAAGGTTACCTACGTTAAAATGACCGTTGAAAAGGCTGAAAAAGTACTCAAAGAGCACATCAAAGGCGGAAAGGTCGTAACCGAATACACGATCACAACCGCTCAGAACGTATAATTGGAGGTATCAATTTTATGATTCGCGCACATGTATTGGTTTGCGGTGGTACAGGTTGTACCTCTTCCGGAAGCCCCAAAATTCAGGATGCTTTTCGCAAAGAAATCGAAAAGAACGGTCTTGTAGAAGAAGTTAAGGTCGTTCAAACCGGTTGCTTTGGTCTTTGTGCATTGGGTCCTGTTGTTATCATCTATCCTGACGGAACCTTCTACAGCAACGTAACTGTTGATGACGTTGCAGAGATCGTTAGCGAACACCTGCTCAAGGGCCGTGTTGTTGAAAGACTCGTTTACAATGATACCGGTGACGCAACCGAGAACGCTGAGGCTGCACATTCCTCCCTCAACGATACTATTTTCTACAAATCTCAATACCGTCTCGCACTGCGTAACTGCGGTGTTATCAATCCCGAGAACATTGAAGAGTACATCGCTATGGACGGTTATGCCGCTCTTGGTAAGGTACTTACCGAAATGACTCCCGATGACGTTATTGCTACCATTCTCGATTCCGGTCTTCGCGGACGTGGCGGTGCAGGCTTCCCGACAGGTATGAAGTGGAAGTTCGCTTCCGGCAACCGCGGCAACGTGCAAAAGTACGTTTGCTGTAATGCAGACGAGGGTGACCCGGGTGCATTTATGGACCGTTCCATCCTCGAGGGTGACCCCCACGCTCTGATTGAGGCTATGGCAATTGCCGGCTATGCAATCGGCGCAAACCAGGGTTACGTTTACGTTCGTGCAGAGTATCCTATCGCTGTTAAGCGTTTGCAGATCGCTATTGATCAAGCAAAGGAATACGGTCTGCTCGGCAAGAACATCTTTGGTACCGATTTCGAGTTCGACCTTGGCATTCGTTTGGGTGCAGGCGCATTCGTATGCGGTGAAGAAACTGCTCTTATGACCTCTATTGAGGGTAAGCGTGGCGAGCCTCGTCCCCGTCCTCCTTTCCCGGCTGTTAAGGGTCTGTTCGATCGTCCCACCGTTCTTAATAACGTTGAGACCTATGCAAACATTCCTCAAATCATTCTCAAGGGTGCAGATTGGTTTAAGTCCATCGGTACCGAAAAATCCAAGGGTACCAAGGTATTTGCACTTGGCGGTAAGATCAAGAATACCGGTCTTGTAGAGGTTCCTATGGGAACGACTCTGCGCCACATCATCGAAGAGATCGGTGGCGGTATCCCCGGCGGCAAGAAGTTCAAGGCTGCGCAAACCGGTGGACCTTCCGGCGGATGCATTCCCGCACACCTCATCGATACTCCTATCGACTACGATAACCTGCTTGAGATCGGCTCTATGATGGGCTCCGGCGGTTTGATCGTTATGGACGAAGACAACTGCATGGTTGACATCGCACGCTTCTTCCTTGACTTCACCGTTGATGAATCCTGCGGTAAGTGCACACCTTGCCGTGTTGGTACCAAGAGATTGCTTGAGATCTTGGATAAGATCATTGCAGGTAAGGGCGAGCTTGAGGACCTTGACAGACTCGAGGAACTCTCCAACTACATCAAGTCCGCATCTCTTTGCGGTCTGGGTCAAACTGCTCCTAACCCTGTTCTTTCTACTCTTCGCTATTTCCGCGAGGAATACATTGCTCACATCGTTGATAAGAAGTGCCCCGCAGGAGTTTGCAAGAGCCTGCTCAGCTTCTCTATCGATCCCGATAAGTGCATCGGCTGCGGCCTGTGCGCTAAGAACTGTCCCGCAAGCGCTATCTCCAGAACTGACTATGTGGCTCCCGGTCACAAGCTCGCATCCTTCTCGATCGACACTTCTAAGTGCGTGAAGTGCGGCGCTTGTATGCCTGCATGTAAGTTCAAGGCGATTTCTAAAGGTTAATGAAAGGAGAATTGTGGAAAATGGATATGATCAAAGTAAAAATTAATGGCAAGGAATATTCCGTAGCCAAGGGTTCCACGGTTCTGGAAGCCGCAAAGGCAGCACACATTGATATTCCCACGCTGTGCTACCTCAAAGACATCAACGAGATCGGTGCTTGCCGTCTCTGCCTTGTAGAGATCGCAGAAATGCGCGGTCCCGCACTCGGCCCCTGGAGAATGGTAACCGCTTGCGTTTACCCCTGCACCGAGGGTATGGAGATTAAGACCAACACTCCTAAGATCGCTGCATCCCGCAAGATGAATCTGGAGCTGTTGCTCTCTAACCACGATAAGAAGTGCCTCTCTTGCGTTCGTTCCACCAACTGCGAGCTGCAGAACCTCTGCCGTGAGTACGGTGTAGAGTTCTCTCGTTTTGACGGTGAGACCAACGAATACGCAATTGATGATAGAACTCCCATCATCCGCGATAACAACAAGTGCATTCTTTGCCGCCGTTGCGTAGCAACCTGTGCAAAGGTACAGGAGATTGGCGTTATTGGCGCTAACAACCGCGGATTTGATACCTACATCGGTTCTGCGTTCGAGCAACCTCTGGCTGCTACCTCCTGCATTAACTGCGGTCAATGCATCGTAGCTTGCCCCGTAGGTGCTCTGTATGAAAGAGACGATACCGACGGTGTATTTGCAGCTCTTGCAGATCCCACCAAGCATACCGTTATTTGCACCGCTCCTTCTGTTCGTGCACAGCTCGGCGAATGCTTCGGCTACGAGCCCGGCACCGACGTTGAGGGTAAGATGGTTGCAGCTCTCAAGGCTCTCGGCTTTGACGGCGTATACGATATGAACCTCACCGCTGACCTCACAATCGTTGAGGAAGCTAACGAGCTCATTGGCAGAATCCAAAACAATGGCGTTCTTCCTATGATCACCTCCTGCTCGCCCGGTTGGATCAAGTACTGCGAGCACTACTTCCCGGAATACACCGAGAACCTTTCTACCTGCAAGTCTCCTCAACAAATGTTTGGAGCAGTTGTTAAGACCTACTACGCACAAAAGATGGGTTGGGATCCTAAGGATATCGTTATGGTTTCCGCTATTCCTTGTACCGCAAAGAAGTTTGAGGTAGGCCGTCAAGATCAAAACGCAGCAGGCGTTCCCGACGTTGACTACGCAATTACCACCCGTGAGGTTGGCAGAATGATTCAAAAGGCAGGCATCAACTTCCGTTCTCTCGAGGACGAAAAGTTCGACGATCCTTTTGCAATCGGTTCCAGCGCAGGTGCTATCTTTGGCGCAACCGGTGGCGTTATGGAAGCTGCTCTGCGCTATGCAGCAGAGAAGATCCTTGGCAAGAAGCTCGAAAAGCTCGACTTCACCGAGGTTCGTGGCACCGAGGGCATCAAGACAGCTTCCTACAAACTGGGTGACCTTACTGTAAATGTTGCTGTTGCTTCCAGCACCGGCATGGCAAAGAAGCTCCTTAACATGGTTAAGGCAGGCGAGCTTGATGTTCAGTTCATCGAGATCATGGGATGCCCCGGCGGCTGTGTAAACGGCGGTGGTCAACCCATTCAACCCGCTTCTGTTCGTATGAACATGGATCTGCGTGCAGTTCGTGCAGCCGTTCTTTACAACGATGACGCTAACGAAACTCTGCGCACGTCTCAAGATAACCTTGCTGTTCAGGTTCTGTACGATGAGTTCTTCGGACATCCCAACAGTCACAAGGCACACGAGATTCTGCACACCACCTACATCAAGCGCGGTCTCTAATCTCGTAAGATAATAAAAAAGAGGAATCTTCCAAGGAAGGTTTCTCTTTTTTGTGTTTTAATGTTGACTTTTTCTCTTTTTGGATGTATAATAAAAGGTGATGATTTTTTTTAAAAAAGGAAGATGAAAATGACAAAAATTGATATTTTTTCGGGCTTTCTCGGTGCAGGAAAAACCACACTGATCAAAAAACTTTTAAAGGAAGCCTACGCGGGTGAAAAACTCGTGCTTATTGAAAATGAATTTGGCGAAATCGGCATTGACGGCGGCTTTATGCAGGATGCAGGAATTGAAGTAACCGAAATGAACAGCGGTTGCATTTGCTGCTCTTTGGTAGGTGATTTTGGCAAGGCGCTGAAAAAAGTGCTTGATGAATATCATCCCGACCGCATTTTGATCGAGCCCTCAGGGGTTGGCAAGCTTTCGGATATTATCCGCGCGGTTCAAAATCTGGATGCCGAGGACGTTCTCCTCAACGGCTTTACCACGGTTGCCGACGTTAAAAAATGCAAGATGTATATGAAGAACTTTGGCGAGTTCTTCAACGACCAAATCGAAAATGCAGGTTGCATCGTTCTTTCTCACACACAAAGCGCAAATGAAGAAAAGATTGCCGAAACCGTAGCACTTTTGCGCGAAAAGAACCCCACAGCAACCATTGTAACCACTCCTTGGGACGTTCTCGACGGTGCACAGCTTCTGGCTGCTATGGAGCGCCGTGATACCATTGAAGAAGAACTCGCGCGTCTTGCTGCTGACGTTCATCACCACCATCATCATGAGGATGAGTGCGACGATCCCGATTGCGAGTGCCATCACCACCATCATCACGACGAGGAAGAGAGTCACCATGAGCATCATCACCATCACCACGAGCATGAATGTGACGACCCCGAGTGTGAATGTCACCACCATCATGAAGAACATGAGCACGAGCACGAATGTGATGATCCCAATTGTGACTGCCATCATCACGAGCACGAGCACGGACACCATCATCACCACCATCATGCAGATGAAGTATTCGTTAGCTTTGGTGCCGAGACTACTAAGAAATTTGGCAAAGAAGAGCTCGAGGGTATTCTTGCAGCTCTTTCGGATGAAAAATACGGCTTTGTTCTGCGTGCCAAGGGTATTGTTGAGTGCAAATGCGGCAAGTGGCTACACTTTGACTACGTTCCCGGCGAGGGCGACGTTCGTGAGGGCTCTGCTGCCATTACCGGCAGACTTTGCGTAATTGGCTCCAAGCTTGACCGTCACGCGCTTGAAGAGCTGTTTGGCACAGAACTGAAATAAGGAGAAAACTATGATCAATCAATTACCGGTTTATCTGTTTACCGGATTTTTAGAGGGCGGCAAAACGCACATCATTCAAGAATCAATGGAGGATAAACGCTTCAACTCGGGCGAAAAGACTCTGATTATTCAATGCGAAGAGGGAATTGACGAGCTTGATCTTGACCGTTTTTGGGGTAAAAATGTTTATCTTGAAACCATTGAAAACGAAGAAGATATCACAAAAGAATATCTTTCGGAGCTTGGCAAAAAGCACCGCCTTGACCGCGTTATTATTGAGTATAACGGTATGTGGTCCCTCAACACACTCTATCAAAATCTCCCCGATAACTGGGCACTATATCAGGAAATGATGTTTGCCGATGCTAATACATTCCTCGCGTACAACACAAATATGCGCCAGCTGATGGTGGATAAGCTGATGGGCGCGGAAATGATCGTTCTCAACCGTACACCCGCAAACATTGATAAAGAAGAGATCCACAAGGTCATTCGCGGTATTTCTCGTCGTGTTGCCATCACCTACGATTATCCCGACGGACATGTCGAATATGACGAAATTGAAGATCCGCTTCCTTTTGATTTAAATGCAGACGTGATCAATATCGAGGACGAATTTTACGCACTTTTCTACCGTGACCTTTCCGAGGAAATGGAAAAATATCACGGCAAAACAGTGCGCTTTAAAGGCATTGTAGCTGCTGATGCCTCTTTGGGGGATAAGAGCGTTCTCGCAGGCAGACACGTAATGACCTGCTGCGTTGATGATATTGCATTCAATCCGTTGGTTTGCATTTTCCCCGAAAAGACAAACCTCAAAACGCGCGATTGGGTAACACTTACGGGAACGATCAAGGTAGAAAAACACAAGCTTTACCGCAGTCCCGGCCCTGTCCTTTACGTCACCAAAACCGAGTTTGCAGTTCCTCCCGCACAAGAGGTTGCAACCTTCTATTAAGCAAAAAAAGACCGCTGCACATTGCGTACAGCGGTCTTTTTTTATGCTTTTTTCAAAAGACGGTTGAGGGTAACGATCAATTCGTCGGCATAAATATCATCCTTGCGCGGCAGGCGTGTTTGCACCCCCTCGTGCGTGATAACAAAGAAGCAGGTCTTTACCACAAGCTCCTTTTTGCCAACCTGATAGGTTTGACTGTCTCTTTCAATGTCGATTTTTTCAATTGCAGAGAAGGGAATTTCAATTTCGCTTTCGTGCATCTCATCCGAAATAAAGCTGAAGGAACGGGAGCGAATAAAGAGCGCATCCGTCAGGATCAGTGCCTTTGCTGCAACGTATTCCGAGGAGACCATAGCACTTGATTTTGCTCTTTTGATCAGAACGTTATCGTTGAAAACAAAACCGCCAAAGCTTTCTTCTGTGGGATTTTTCGACATACGTCTGCGATATTCGGGTATTTCTTTGATGTCGGCAAAGTCAATGGCATCGGTGTTTTGCTTGATGATCTTTTTCAAATCGTTTTCGTCAGCGCTGCCGGATGTGCCGTAAATGTAGAGCACCAACCCAACAGGGATCATTGGAACACCGATGTAGAAAAGAAGCCAGAAGAACCACCATCCTAAAATGAAGAGGAGTCCGCCCGCTGCCAACAGTCCCATACCGGCAGAAGCAATGCTTTCGGGACGCTTAAAATAAGTGATAAAAGTTTTGTAGTTGTTCATACATCCTCCAAAAAAATAAAATTTGTTCCTGCTTTTATTATAGCAAAAGAATTGGGAAGAGTCAATAACGCATTGGTTGTATTGCTATCAACCAAATATTGAAAAAAGAGTCTTATGATGTTTTTGCTCATAAGACTCTTTTCTTATCGGGCTTCACCTTCATTAAAAAGCGCAGCGATGGATACCCCTAAGGATGAGGAAAGCTCATCCAGCATCAAAATGTCAGGGCAGGAGAGTCCGCGCTCCCATTTTGACACTGCCTGCGGCGTAACGCCAAACTCATCGGCAACCTCGCGTTGCTTTTTGCCCGATTGTCGCCGCAAGCTTGCCAGCCTGCGGCCAAATTCTTCCGTGTTCAGCATTGACATCTCCTTTTGTAGTGATGGGAGCGTTTGGGAAACAAACGCTCCCCGATTTTTTTGGAGATCTTTCCTTTGCCGAGCAAGGATTTTTCCTACCGATTAGTGGGAGTAAGATACCCTTGAGGCGAAAGAAAAATATCCGATTTTGTTAAAACAGAACATAACCCGCCTCCTTTCTTAGAATTTATTTGAAAAACGCAGTTGTACTTCCCGCATTCTCCACAAAATGATTATAACAAAAAAGCAAGGTGGTGTCAACATACCATTGGTTGAATTTTGAGCCTTTATTTCACAAAAACGCTTGTGCGTTCATATATATAGTGTCAAAAACGGGAAAAAGGTTTGGTGTTTTGCAAAAATATTTTAAAAAATCTTGTTTTTTATTTTCTTTGGTGCTATAATTGTTATGATGTTTCGGGGAAACAGGTGAAAATCCTGTACGAGCCCGTCGCCGTGAGGCACATTTTGCGCGCAATTCTTACCAGAAGCCGCATTTTGGGAAAAGGTCATTGGAGTCATCCGAGAAGGTTGAATTGTGTTGTGTCAAGTCGAAATACCCGGCATCATAATATACTCTAAGATGAACTGCGGGCGCCGGTTCGGAGTGAAAACAAAACCAAATCAAAAGGAGAAAAAAACAATGAAAATGACACAACTAAAAAAACTGTTGTCGCTCTTCCTTTGCTTGGTGCTGATTGCGGCTACGGCACTTATGGCAACGGCTTGTAACGACATATTCAAAGATTTCTTCCAAAAAGAAGAAACCACAACACCCCAAGAGACAGAAGTTCCCGCCCTTAAAAAAAGCTTTACCTTCATTGTAGTTGATAAAGACGGTAAAGAAACCTCTTTCTCAATCTCTACCGACAAGACTACCGTTGGCGATGCTTTGCTGGAAAAAGGACTGATTGAAGGCGAAGATGGAGCTTACGGTCTTTATGTAAAAAAAGTAAATGGCATCCTTGCCGATTATGATGTAGACAAAACTTATTGGGCTTTCTACATCAACGGCGAATATGCTATGAGTGGTGTTGATAAAACCGAGATCGTTGACGGCGCGACATACTCCTTTAAAGTAGAGAAATAATGAAGCTGAAAATCCGCGAGATCGCTGTTTTTGCAATGCTCGGGGCGATCATGTTCGCATCAAAAGTGATAATGGAAGGACTGCCAAATATTCATCTTTTGGGAACGCTTGTTATCGCTTACACAATCACGTATCGCACAAAAGCACTTTTTCCTATCTACGTCTACGTGTTTGCAAATGGCCTTTGGGAAGGCTTCAGTCCTTTTGGATGGTTGCCCGAAATTTATCTTTGGCTCATCCTTTGGGGTGCAACGATGCTTTTGCCCAAAAGGATGTCAAAACATATAGCACCCGTCGTCTATATGACCGTTTCGGCTTTGCATGGCTTGCTTTTTGGCGTGTTTTATGCACCCGTATATGCGTTATTTAGCGGAATGGGATGGGAGCGCGTTTGGCTGTGGGTTTTGGCAGGGCTACCGTTCGATCTAATTCACGGAATCGGAAATTTTGCTTTGGGTACGCTTATTGTTCCCATTGCAACTCTTCTCAAAAAGCTTGATAAAAAAATATAATTTTTGCAGTGTCACATCTTGTGGCACTGCTTTTTTGTAAAAAAATCCATTTTTGCTTGCAATTGCGCGTAAAGCGTGGTATAATAAGGGCAATCAATTCTACTTATTTCGAAAGAAGGGAAGAAAATGAAGGATATTTCAAGAAATTTGACGATGCTTTGTGATTTTTATGAACTCACAATGAGCAACGGTTATTTTGAATGCGGAATGAAGGACAAGATCGTTTACTTCGATATGTTCTACCGCGACAACCCCGATGGCGGCGGTTATGCTATCGTTGCGGGCCTTGAGCAGATCGTTGAATATATCAACAACTTGCATTTTGATGAGGACGATATTGCTTACTTGCGCAGCAAAAAATGCTTTCGCGAGGACTTTTTAGAGTTTTTGCGCACCTTCAAATTTGAGGGCGATATTTGGGCAATTCCCGAGGGAACGGTCGTGTTTCCCGGTGAACCGCTCCTGATCGTTCGCGGAAAAGCAATCGAAGCGCAATTCATTGAAACCTATTTGTTGATGATGGTCAACCATCAATCACTGATCGCTACCAAGGCATCCCGTCTTGCCCGTGCCGCAAAGGGAAGAGCGATCAGCGAATTCGGCTCTCGCCGTGCACAAGGTGCAGATGCGGCTATTCTCGGTGCACGTGCTGCCTATATTGGTGGTTGCGGCGCTACCGCTTGCACCATCACCGATGAGGTTTACGGTGTTCCCGCAACAGGCACTATGGCGCATTCCTGGGTGCAAATGTTTGACACAGAGTACGAGGCTTTTAAAACTTACGCATCTATTTATCCCAATTCCTGCACACTTTTGGTTGACACTTATAGCGTACTTGATTCCGGTGTTCCAAACGCTATCAAGGTATTTAACGAGGTTCTCAAGCCGAAGGGAATTACCAAATGCGGTATTCGTATCGACTCGGGCGATATTACGTATCTTTCCAAAAAGGTGCGCAAAATGCTTGACGATGCCGGTTGGACGGAATGCAAGATCGTTGTTTCTAACTCGCTTGACGAATATCTTATTCGCGAGCTGATCCGTCAAGACGCTTGTGTAGATGCTTTTGGCGTTGGCGAGCGTCTTATCACAGCAAAGAGCGACCCCGTTTTTGGCGGCGTTTACAAGGTTTGTGCAGTTGAAAACGATAAAGGAGAGATCATTCCCAAAATCAAAATCAGCGAAAACGTTGGTAAAATCACAACACCGCACTTCAAAAAGATCTACCGCTTGCGCGATAAGGAAACCGGCAAGGCAGAAGCTGACCTCATCTGCGTTTGGGATGAGGTTGTAGATGATACAAAACCCTTGGAGATCTTCGACCCTCATCATACGTGGAAGCGCAAAACAATGGAGAACTTTAGTGCAACCGAGTTACTCGTTCCCGTATTCAAGAACGGCAATCAAGTGTATGAGCTGCCCACATTGCAAGACATTCGCAAGCATTGCGAGGAAGAAATTGCAGGAATGTGGGATGAAGTTCGCCGCTTTAGTAACCCGCACAACTATTACGTTGACCTTTCTCAAAAGCTTTGGGATATCAAGCACGATATGCTCAAGGCCCGCAAGGGACAAAACGAATAATCTCTACCCGAAACGAGCAAAAGCGTTCGTTTCGGGTTCTTTTGTATAAAACAAAAGAAAAAGGCAAAAGAAATCAACTTTTTTTGAGAAAACCTATTGGAATTTACAAATATATATGTTATAATAATATTAAATATGGTCAAAATGGACTTTTGGAGGCGGATTATGAATTTCTGGGCAGAAATCTGGGCTCATATTTGTAACTTCTTTGTGCAGTATGTTGCCGAACCGATCGTAAATATGGGTGCGCGTGATATTATCGATGTGCTTCTTTTGGCGCTCGTGTTGTACGAGCTCTTTCGCTTTGCCCAAAACAGACGTGCAGGCCGCGTGACCATCGGTCTTTTAATCGTTATTTTCGCCCTGATGCTGGTGCAGCTCTTCCGTCTGCCCGCACTGACTTATATCAGCCGATTGTTTTCCGCGGCTGCATTTTTCTGCATCGTTGTTATCTATCAGCCCGAAATTCGCGACGCACTCGAACGAATTGGAAACTCGACCTTCCTCAATCCGCGTAGCGACACCTTGCCACGCAAGCATTTGCCTCGGGCTAAGTCTTGTGCAGAAGAGATCACAGATGCTGTTTTTGATATGTCTGAAAAGAGAGTCGGTGTGCTGATCGTTATGGAAGGACTGACAAAGCTCGGTGACTACATTCAAACCGGCAAATTGATTGATGCACGTGTTACCTCGCATCTTCTCAAAAACATCTTTTATGATAAAGCCCCCTTGCACGACGGTGCATTGGTTATTCGCGATATGCGTATTTGGGCTGCAAGCTGCGTGCTTCCGTCGAGCAACGGTGAATTGGACTTTGGCAGTATGGGTACTCGACACCGCGCTGCAGTCGGTGTTACCGAGGTGAGTGATGCTTTGGTTATTATCGTATCTGAGGAGACCGGAGTGGTCTCGCTTGCGCAGGATGGAAAGCTTTTGCGCAACGTTGACAGAGAAACCCTATACGACGTTTTGATGACTTATCTTGCGGGAAAGCTTTATTTGCGCAAAAAGCATGGTGTTCATGTGAATCCCTTTGATCGCGTTCCGCTCTATCGCCGTCACAGTGAAGAAACAAGCGATCTGGCGGATATGGGGCAGATCAGCATTACCGAAGAAGAAAATACAGCTCCTCTCCAAGAGGAACACGTGCTCATTGATGAAGAAGCCTCGGGCTCTTCCGAAGAGGCCGACAAGGACGATACACTGTAAAGGAGGATGTCGAATATGAAAAAGAATGCTGTTGGTAGAATTCTTTACCAAAAGGTTCCCGTAAAAAGCAGATTTGCTGCTATGCACATTCCGGCACGCATTATTTGTCTTTTGCTCGCACTCCTCATCTGGCTGGCTGTATCTGCCTTAAAGGCGAACGCAATTGGATGAGTGTATGAGCAAAACAATGCTCCTTATTGAGAGGATTCGTGTGGGGATTGATGTCTCCGACGAAATGATAGTAAACAAGGCAAAAGAAAAAATGAAGCGGGCGGGCATCAACACCTCAACGCTTCATTTTCGGCTTTATAAAAAATCAATTGACGCCCGAAACAAGGATGATATTCGTTTTGAATGTGCCGTTTTAGCCGAAGGAGATATCTCTCCCAAAGCGCTTGATAAACGAATTCTCGAAAAAACTCAAGCTCGCGTTTTCTCCGAGGAAGAGCCAACGCTCACCTTTGGCACCAATGCAATGGTGGCACATCCCGTTGTTGTTGGTATGGGCCCTGCGGGATTGTTTGCAGCACTCCTTTTGGCACAAAACGGATATGCGCCGATCCTGATCGACCGTGGCGGTTCAGTTGCCGAGCGTACCGCTGACGTGAACCGTTTCCGTAACGAGGGCGTGCTGAACACCGAATCCAACGTTCAGTTTGGTGCAGGCGGAGCAGGGACGTTTTCCGACGGTAAATTGATCACGCGCATCAACGATCCGCTTTGTAACTACGTGCTGAAATCCTTGGTAACCTTCGGTGCTCCCGAGGACATTCGCATCAAGGCAAAGCCGCACATTGGAACCGACATTTTGCGTGTTGTTGTGGATAACATTCTGTCCGAGATCGAGCGTCTTGGCGGCAGCGTTATTTACCATTGCCGCATGGATGCAATCGTAGAGAATGCTGACAAAACGCTTTGTGTCAAAACCACAAACGGTGACCTTTTGGCAGGTGCACTTCTCTTGGCTCCCGGTCACAGTGCAAGGGATACTTACCATTATCTCATCAAGCAAAATTATGCCGTTGAAGCAAAGCCGATGTCGGTTGGTGTTCGTGTTGAGCATCTGCAAACCGATATCGACCGCGCTCTTTACGGAAGGTTTTCGGGTCACCCCAATCTTGGACCTGCCGAATACGCACTTTCCGATACCAAGGGTGAAAGAGGTGTTTACACGTTCTGTATGTGCCCGGGCGGTGAGGTCATAATGGCTGCTTCCGAAGAAGGCGGACTTGTTGTTAACGGCATGAGCTATCACGCGCGCAACAGTCAAAATGCCAACTCTGCCGTGGCAGTTTCCATACGGTGCGAGGACTACGAAAAAGAAGAGGGAAGCACTCCTTTGGGGGCAATCGCTTTTCAGCGCCGCATCGAGCGTGCCGCTTTTGAGGCGGGTGGTAGCAATTATGATGCGCCCGTTATGACAATGCAAGACTTTCTTGAGGGGAGCAACACGCATTTTCGTGGGCGCGTAACACCGTCTTACCGCGATGGAAAAGTCAAAGAGGCGGATTTTTCACGAATTTTCCCTGCATTTGTTATCGATTCCTTGCGCTATGGATTTTGTTCCTTTGGGCAAAAGCTCAAGGGATTTGATGCACCGGATACTATGCTGACTGCGGCAGAAACGCGTACGTCGGCACCGGTTCGTATTTTGCGTAACAAAGAAAGTATGACCGCTGTGGGGCATCCCTTAATTTACCCCTGCGGAGAGGGCGCCGGATATGCCGGCGGTATTACAAGTGCAGCTGTGGACGGCTTGCGCGCAGCGATGGCGCTGATGTCTGCTTTTGCACCTACAAAAGAAAACCAATAAGGAGAGAATACAATGCAAACAAAGGCAGTGGTTATTGCAATTGATGGCGAGTTCGCAACTGTCGAAGCAGAACGCAAGTCCGCTTGTGACGGTTGCCACAAAGCAGAGGAAGGCGGCTGCACTGTATGCACCCTGATGGGCGGCGACCGCAAAATTGCAACCAAAGTGCTCAATACTGCAAAGGCAAAGATTGGGGACGTTGTAACGATTGAAAGCCAAAGCTCAAGAATGCTTGGGTATGGGCTTTTGGTCTTTATTCTTCCCATTGTAGTTGCACTTATCGGGTGGGGGATCGCTTCCCAATGCACGTCGAATATTGCAGTACAGGCCATTTGTGCCTTTGGCGGATTTGCCCTTTGCCTTTTGGGCGTTGCTCTCTATTCAAAAAAGGTCTTGGCGTGCCGTTGTGACGTCGAGATCGTTGAAATTTTGAGTGAGAATACAAAGGATTAACTTTTAAATTTTTAGTTTAAGAATTTGAGATGATGATTGAATTTGGACGATAAGTATGCCGATGGATCTTATTGCTCCGAGAAAGAGATAGGAATGAAAGAACAAAAAAAGAAGAAGAGATGGAGTATACGGTATGCTCCAAGTGCCGAAAATAATGCGGCTGTAAAAAATCTTGCCGATCAGTTGGGCGTTTCTCTCACAACTGCAAAGCTGCTTTTTACGCGCGGCCTTTCAACGGTAAAAAAGGCAACCGTATTTTTAAAGCAGGCAGAGACAAGCCTGCACGATCCCTTCGCACTCAAGGATATCGAGCTTGCGGTAGAACGCATTTTGCGCGCTCTTGAAAAGGGAGAAAGAATTGCAATTTATGGAGACTATGACGTTGACGGTGTTACCTCTGTCAGTCTCCTGTATACATATTTAAGTCGTCTTGGGGCAGACATCGGTTACTATATTCCTTGTCGCAGTCGCGAGGGCTATGGACTTTCCACCTCTGCCATTGACACACTCAAGGATAGAGGTGTCGAGCTTATCATCACCGTTGACACCGGTATTACCGCTATGGAAGAGGTTGCATACGCAACAAAGCTTGGCATTGATACGGTCGTTACAGACCACCACGAGTGCCGTCCCGAGCTTCCCGAGGCTTGCGCGCTTGTCAATCCTCACCGTCCGGATGACGAATATCCTTTTAAGGATCTCGCCGGTGTTGGTGTGGTCTTTAAACTGATCTGTGCATTGGAAATGACCAAATGCCGCCGCGAGGGACGTCCCGAAATAGACGGCGTTCGACAGATCTGTCGAGAATATGCCGATCTTGTTGCTATCGGTACTATCGCCGACGTTATGCCGATCGTGGATGAAAACCGCCTGATTGTGGCTCTTGGTCTTAAACTCTTAGAGGATACCAAGCGCCCGGGCTTGCGCGCTCTGATCGATGCCGCGTCCGGCAACAAAGTAGGGGATCACAGATTCCCACCCAAAAAGAGAAAGATCAATTCGGGCTTTATCGGCTTTGTTTTAGCCCCTCGCATCAACGCAGCTGGGCGTGTCAGCAGCGCATCGATTGCTGTAGAGCTTTTGCTTGCCACCGATATGGAAAGAGCAGCAGAGCTTGCCGAGGAGCTTTGTGATCTCAATACGACCCGTCAGGTGGAAGAAAACCGAATTGCCACCGAGGTCTATCAAAAAATTGAACAAATGCCTACTGAGATCTGCGACCGCATTATCGTTATTGAAGGTGACACCTGGCAACAGGGTATCATTGGTATCGTTTCCTCGCGTATCACCGAAAGATACGGCTTGCCTTCTATTTTGATCTCATTTGACGGTGCCACCCGCGGATACCCGAGTGCGGACGACCTTGGGAAGGGCTCAGGCAGAAGCATTAAGGGCTTGAACCTTGTTGAGGCACTTGCCGACAGCGAAGAGCACTTGGCGCGCTTTGGCGGTCACGAGCTTGCGGCGGGTCTTACCATTCGTCGCGGCAATATTGATGCCTTCCGCAAGCAGATCAATCAATATGCCCATAAGCATTTGACCGATGATATGCTTTGCATCTCCGTTGAAGCCGACTGCGAGGTACAAATGTCCGAATTGACACTTGCACTTGCACAAGAAATTGACAAACTCGAGCCTTTTGGCACTTCCAACCCCGTGCCCAACTTTGTTTTGCGTGATGCATCTCTCGTTCGCATCATTCCTATGGGCAACGGTAAGCACACAAAGCTGATCCTTGAAAAAGACGGTATCTCAATGGTTGCCGTTTGGTTTGGAACAGAACATACCGCCATTCCTTTTGAGATTGGTGATAGAATTGATGCAATGTTCCAGCTCAATATCAACGAGTTCCAGAACGTGACCTCGCTACAAATGATCTTGCAAGATATTCAGCTTTCAAGCGCTTATGAAGAATCCTTCCGCGATGCCTGGGCACGCTATGAGGAGATTCGCGCGGGTGCTCCCATCAAAGCCGAGGAAGACGTCATTCCAACGCGCGAGGATATGGCGTGCGTTTACACGCTTTTGCGCCGTGAGCATCAAATAGGGCACACCTTTTTCCCAATTCGACGTATCCTTTCAATGATATCCCAGCAAGGGAACTCTATTGGATACTATAAGCTCAAAACCATCATTCGCATCATGCAGGAGCTCAATATTTGTGATATTTCCGAGCCTGTTAAAGACGGTTTTGTATTTAATTTTTATTTTAATCCCACAAAAACCAGCATTGATAAATCCTCTATCCTCAAAAAGCTGAAGCTTCAGCTGATAAAAGGAGAGGAAACGCGATAAAACCCGTTACACGAAAGGCGGTGAAGATATGAATAACACTGCGCACACCGATATTTCAAAATTGCTTGAAATATTGCAAGCAACCGAAAAGAAATACGATATCGAAAAAATTACCGAGGCTTTTGAGTATGCAAACGAGCTTCATCAAGGACAGTTCCGCGCAAGCGGCGAGCCCTATATCTCGCACCCGATTGCCGTTGCCGAGATCGTAGCAGGTATGGAGCTTGATACCGACTCTATCTGTGCAGCTCTTTTGCACGATGCAGTGGAGGATTGCTCTGATAAAACAAGCCTGAAGGAGATCGAAAAGAAATTTGGTGCACCTGTCGCCATGCTTGTGGACGGTCTTACAAAGATCGTTACCTTGCAGGTTGAGGACAAGGAAGAGGCTCACATTGAAACTCTGCGCAAAATGCTTTTGGCAATGTCGCGCGATATTCGCGTTATCTTCATCAAGCTGTGTGACAGACTTCACAACATGAGAACTCTTGCCGCCAAGCCTGATCCCAAGCGCCGCATGACCGCATTGGAAACGATGCACGTCTATGCTCCGCTGGCTCACCGCCTTGGTATGCAACGTATTAAATTGGAGCTGGAGAACCTGAGTCTGCAATTCCTTGATCCTATCGGATACGAGGAGGTGCGTCAGCACATCAACGATAAATACGGCGAAAACCAAAACTTTATGGATAGAATTAAGGTTGAGGTTGGCGAGAAAATGTCCGAAAACGACATTCATTTCACCCTTGAGGGGCGTATCAAATCGGTTTACTCCATCTACAAAAAAATGTATAATCAAAACAAGTCCTTCGACCAGATCTACGATTTTTACGCTCTGCGCATCATCGTAGATACCGAATTGGAGTGCTACACCGCACTCGGTCTGATCCACGAGATGTTCAACTCTATTCCCGGTCGTTTTAAGGACTATATCTCCACTCCCAAGCCCAATATGTACCGATCCTTGCACACAACGGTCATCGGTCGTGACGGCATTCCGTTCGAGGTGCAGATCCGTACTTGGGATATGCATCACATTGCAGAATACGGTGTAGCAGCGCACTGGAAGTATAAATCCGGTGCTTCCTCTAAGGAAGAGCTTGATAAGCGCCTTGAGTGGATCGCTCGTCTGATTGAAACCGAGGATGAGCAGCGAGACCCCGATGAGTTTATGAATGCGCTTAAAACCGACATCTTCCACGATGAGGTCTTTGTATTCACCCCCAAAGGAGACGTATTTGCTTTGCCGAACGGTGCAAACGTTATTGACTTTGCTTATGCAGTTCACTCCAAGGTTGGTGAGCGTATGATCGGCGGCAAAATCAACGGCATGATCGTTCCCATTGATCGCACGCTCAAAAACGGTGAGATCGTTGAAATTCTCACCTCGTTCTCTTCCAAGGGACCGAGTCGAGATTGGCTTAACATCGTTAAAACCAGCGCAGCACGCTCTAAAATTCGCGCCTGGTTCAAAAAAGAGAAGAGAAGCGAGAATATTGTTGTTGGTAAGGCGGTTGTCGATGGTGAAATTAAAAGACACCGCAAATCCTTCACCGAAGCGCAAAGAGAAGAGATCGTTACCAATATCAGCTCTCACTATGGCTTTAATTCTCCCGACGATTTCTATAATGCGATCGGCTATGGCGGACTTTCGCTCTCCAAATTTGCAAAACGCTTGCAGGATGAGTGCGAGCGCCTCATCAAGCCTGAGGTCGAGCCCGTACCCGATATAGATGCTATCCCGCTGCCCATTACCACCAAGCCGAAAAACGTCAAGTCTGATAGCGGAATTGTTGTTGACGGCGAAAAGGGCTGTATGGTGAAATTTGCAAAGTGCTGCAATCCTTTGCCCGGCGACTCTGTCATCGGCTTTGTTACCAAGGGATTTGGCATCTCTATTCACAAATTGGATTGTCCCAATGTTATTCAAGGCAGAAAGAACCCCGAGAATGCCTCGCGTTGGAAGGAAGCCCATTGGGAAGGTGCAGTTGAAAGCGGACGCAGCAACAGCATCTACGAGGCTCTTTTGCAGATCTACGTTGACGATCGTATCGGTATGCTTGCGGATATTACCACCGCGCTTGCGGATATGCGCGTTTCCATTATGCAGATCAACGTAACACCGCGTACAGATGCGGCTTACGTTATCAATATGAAGATCGGTTGTCGCAACATCGATCACTATAATTCCATTGTTTCTCGCTTGCGCGGATTGCGCGGCGTTGACAATATTCTACGCGGATTTTCCTAATACACTACAAAAGGAGTGCTTTTATGAAAGCGGTTATTCAGCGTGTTTCACACGCATCGGTCGAGGTCGACGGTAAAATCGCCGGCTCATGTGAAAGAGGATATTTGATTTTGCTTGGCGTTGCCGAGGGAGATACAGAGCTTGATGCCGAGCTGCTGTGCAAAAAAATTGCGGCTTTGCGTATCTTCCGCGATGAAAATGAAAAAATGAATCTTTCTATCCGAGATATCGATGGGGAAGCACTCGTTATTTCACAGTTTACGCTTCTTGCCAACTATCGCCACGGCAACCGCCCCGATTTTTTGGCTTCAGCCAAGCCGGATGTGGCGAACAGACTTTATGAGTATTTCAAGGATCTTCTGTCTCGCGAGCTTCGCCGCGTAGAATGCGGCATCTTTGGCGCGGATATGAAGGTAAGTTTGACAAATGACGGTCCCGTTACCATTTGCATGGACAGCGAAGTGCTAAAAAACAAAAAGTAAGGAAAATTGTTATGAAACTGATACTTGACGGAAACATCAATTCATACTATATACAAACGCTTTGTATGATCTTTTTCCCGGGCGAAAAATTTGGTGTGGCAGAGCAGCTTGACCCCAATAGTCCCGAGCTTTATCTCCGCCTTTTCGAGCACGATGACGGTGTGGAGACCTATGCGCGCATTATTGTAAACGGTAAGAGTGCATCTGCAGAGAAGTACTATACTTACTCTGCCGATTACGGCAAGGAAAAGACCGTAAAGCTTGCTTGCGGTGCCGCTGTGATCGCCGTTTGCGGTGAAATTATGGGCTACCGTCCAGCTTGGGGTATGCTTACGGGCGTTCGCCCCTCCAAGGTTGCTACCGAGCTTTTGCAAGTAGGATTGAGCAAAACACGCGTAAAACGCGTTCTCACAAACGAATACTTCTTAATTCCCAAAAAAGCAGCGCTTGCAACCGAGGTAGCACTCAATGAGCAAAAACTGATTGGAAATCCCTCACCCAAAGATTGCAGCGTTTATATCTCGATCCCGTTCTGCCCAACAAGATGCTCTTATTGTTCTTTTGTTTCCTATACCTCGCCCAAGCTTTTGCAGCTTATTCCCGAGTATTTGGAGCATCTTCTCTTGGATATGGAATATACCTTCAAAAAGATCAAAGAACTCGGACTACGCATAGCTACCGTTTACATCGGCGGCGGTACTCCCACCATTCTTACCGCCGAGCAGCTTCGCGTTCTGCTCTCTAAAATTGCAGAGCTGACAGACGTTTCGGCACTTGAGGAATACACACTCGAATCGGGCCGTCCCGATACCATTACTGCCGAAAAAATGGCGGTTGCAAAGGAATACGGTGTTACGCGCGTTTGTGTCAATCCGCAATCCCTAAGCGATGCAGTGCTTGAAAATATCGGCCGCACACATTCGGCAGAGGATTTTTTGCGTGCGTATGATATTGCAAGAAATTCGGGCATTGCCAATATCAATACCGACCTGATCGTAGGACTGCCCGGAGATAACTTTAAAACATTTTCGGCAACCTTTGATAAGATCCTTTCACTTCGTCCCGAAAATATTACCGTACATACTTTTTGCATTAAGAAAGCGGCAGAAATTTTGCGTCAGGGCAACAACGTTTACTCCTTGCGTGGCGGAGATGCAGGCAAATGCGTAGATTATTCTCAGCTTAAGGCACAAGAAGAAAACTACCTGCCGTACTACATGTACCGTCAAAAAAACACAGTTGGAAACCTTGAAAACGTTGGATTCTCGCTTGAAGGTCACGAGGGGCTCTACAACATTTATATGATGGAAGAAGTGCATTCCATCTTTGCACTTGGCGCAGGTGCCGTTTCCAAAATGGTGGATTACCGTCCCAAAAAAGGCGGCAAGCCCGTTATTGAAAGATTGTTCTATCCCAAATATCCTTACGAATATCTGCGCGACGAAAGCACAAAAGATAAGATGCTTGCAATGGAAGAGTTCTATACGCGTCGCGGACTTTTAGAGGACTAACGAGGAATTACTCAGATGAAAACAATTTTAAAAAACGTAACGCTGCTCCCCGAAACCGGCTACGATGAAGGGAATTGGCACATTACAATTGAAAACAAACGCATTGCAAGCATTACAAAGGAACTGCCCGATACACTCGGTGCAGAGGTAATTGATGCAAAAGGGAATCTTCTCATCCCCGGCTTTTACAATGCGCATTGCCACGCAGCAATGACACTTTTCCGCGGCTATGGCGAAGATCTGCCTTTGCAAAGATGGCTTAAGGAACGCATTTTTCCTGCTGAGGACCGCTTAAATTATGAGAACGTAACGGTAGCTACAAGGCTTGCCATTGCAGAAATGCTCAGAGGTGGTATCGTTTCCTTCTCGGATATGTATATGTTTGAGGATGCGGTGGCTGAGGTCGTACTTGAAACCGGCGTAAAAGCCAACCTTTCACGCGCTCTGGTGTCTTTTTCTCCCGATGCCAATATTGCAAGCGATTCACGCTTTGCGGAGGCAAGGGCCCTTGTAGAAAAGTATCAAAACGCCGATGATGAACGAGTCAAGGTGGATTTCTCCTTGCACGCAGAATATACCAATCTGCCGCACTACATTGCAGAGGTTAGTGAATATGCCGCAACCAACGGGTTACGTATGCACTTGCACGTCTCTGAAACCGAAAAAGAACACAATGAATGCATTGCACGTCATGGAAAAACACCTACAAAGCTCTTTTATGATCTTGGCACTCTCAATACTCCCACGCTTGCCGCGCACTGCGTTTGGGTAAGTGATGAGGATATTGCCATTCTTGCCGAAAAGCAAGTAAGTGTTGTGCATAATCCCGTTAGCAACCTCAAGCTCGGCAGTGGTGTTATGCCGCTTGGCAAAATGATTTCTGCAGGCGTAAACGTTTGCCTTGGCACCGACGGTGTTGCTTCTAACAACCGTTTGGATATTCTGCGTGAAATGCAGACCGCGGCTATTTTGCACAAGGGCGTTCTGCTTGATCCAACCGCTACCACAGCCTCGCAAATGCCAAAGCTTGCTACGCGCAACGGAGCGCTTGCACAAGGACGTACAGATTGCGGTGAAATTCGCATCGGCGCGCGCGCGGACCTTGTTTTGATCGATCGTAATTCCATTCACAATATGCCTTGCTTTGATGACTACGCGATGCTTTGTTACAGTGCCGAGCGTAGCGACGTCCTTTTGACGATGGTTGATGGACGCATACTTTACCAAAACGGAACGTATACTCTTATTGATGAAGAACGCCTGCGTTACGACGCACAAAAGGTGTTTGCTCATTATTTTGATTAACCTGAGGTAAAGAATGATGAAAACACAACCAAACAACACCAAAAAAGTCTTTTTCTCGGGGGTTCTACTCCTGACGTTATCCACAATTTTGGTTAAGGTTGTTGGGCTGTTATACAAAATTCCCATGCTCTCGTATCTTGGATCCGAGGGCATGGGCTATTTTCATTCGGCTTATGAAATTTATGCCGTTTTTTGCATCATTGCAACAGCAGGACTTCCCGTAGCGCTCTCGGTGCTCATATCAAGCGCACTTGCCAAGGGAGAAGAAGGGGAAGCAGAGCGCATTTGGCGTGTTTCTCTTGCGCTCTTTGTGCTGATTGGCCTTGTTGGGAGTCTTTTGATGTGGATCCTTGCTCGTCCGATCTGCCGTTTGATCAAAAGCGAAGATGCCTTTGGCTGCATTCTTTCGGTTGCGCCAACTCTCTTTTTTGTTTGTGTGTCTTCCGCTATCAGAGGATATTTCCAAGGGTACCAAAAAATGATGCCGACGGCTATCTCGCAACTAATAGAAGCAGTGGGGAAGCTCGCATTCGGCCTTTTATTTGCGCATATAGGGCTGAAGCAGGGAGCAAGCGTTCCGGCACTTGCCGCGGCGGCAGGATGGGGAGTAACGGCAGGGACTGTGCTTTCTACGATCTATCTCGCCTTTGAGCGCTACCGATTTGTCAAGCGAAATGCTGTTTTGCAAAGTAGACCGCACACCCGTCGTGGAAACGGTATTGAAAAGAAGCTGCTGCAAATTGCTTTTCCAATTACACTCGGTTCGTTCTTAATCAGCCTTACCAAGGTCGTTGATATGAGCATGATATTGCGGCGGTTGCAATCAATCGGTTATTCTCCCGCGCAGGCAAACGAGGCTTACGGCAACTATACAACACTTGCCATCTCTGTTTTTGCACTTTTGCCAACCTTGCTCAACTCGGTCGCCTTGCCGCTTGTACCAATTCTTTCTTCCGCAATTGCGGGTGGCGACCGCGTTACCGAGCACAAAATGATAGAGCTTTCTTACCGCCTCAACGCACTTGTTGCAATTCCTGCTTCCATTGGCATTACGTTATTTGCGCAACCAATACTTTCACTCCTATTCGGCAGTCAAAAACAAGCTGTAGAAACCGCCGCACCGCTGCTCTCCATTTTGGGAATATCGGTATTTCTTTCTTGTATGATTACGGCTACAAATTCTGTTTTGCATGCCTATCGTGAGGTTAGAAAACCGATTTACTCCACGCTTGCGGGCGTTTTAACAAAGGGAATTGCGGCATATATCCTGATTGGGATCCCTTCCATTGGACTTTGGGGTGCTCCCATCAGCAGCTTTTTCTGCAATGCGGTAATCGTTGCGATGAATATGCATTTTGTAAGCCGTTTTTGCAGCGATTTGGATATGAAATCCCTCTTTGTTTATCCAACACTTTTGTCAATTTTTGCGGTTGGGATAGCCTACGGTGAATTTTTGCTTCTCGCGCATCACTTTGGGCAAAACGTGCTCACAACCCTTGTGCCGATCCTTTTGGCAGTGCTTTTATATTTGGTGCTCGGCTGCCTTTTGGGCTTGATTACAAAAGACGATATTTTGGCGCTCCCAATGGGAAAGAAAATTTGTGCGATTCTTGAAAAAATCCGCCTTTTATCAAAAAAGGAATTCGAAAAAACGTAAAAAGGGCTTGCAGAAGCGTGAATTATATGATAAAATAAAGGTATAAAATCATATCAAAGGAAAAAGACAATGAGACTTGATAAATTTTTAAAGGTTTCGCGCATCATCAAGCGCCGCACCGTCGCAAACGAGGCGTGTGATGCCGATCACGTAAGTGTGAACGGCAAACGAGCAAAAGCCTCTTACGACGTCAAAGAAGGTGACGTTTTGGAGATTACGTTTGGTCAAAGAACACTAAAGGTACGCGTTCTCGACGTTAAGGAGCACGTTGCAAAAGCAGATGCAGCCGCTCTTTACGAGGTCATTTCGTAACACTCATATTTGTCCCTCTCTTTGCATACGTTTATAATAAAAACGGTGCAAAGGAGCCATATATGAATAACGAAAACAAGCAATTTGAGAATAAAGCACACAGTCTCTCTATTCAAAATAGGGAAGGCGCACATCTTGAAGGAATTCTTGAGGTAATTCGCTTCGACGAGAATGAGGTTCTACTCGAAACGGTCTGCGGAACGCTCTCAATTGATGGAGACGGGCTACATTTGAGCGAATGGAATGCAGAACGCGGCTCGGCAGTTCTTGAAGGACGTATAGATGCAGTCACGTATTTTAACAAGAAGCAGGACGATGCAAAGCCGCACACGGGGCTTTTTGGCAAGCTTTTAAGTAAGTGATGCAGCTATCTCAGTCGGCATTATTTCGCCTTTCCTGCGCTTCATTTTTAGCAGGGATCTTCCTCGCTCTGCTCTTGGATTTTCTTTATATGACGCAGCTCTGGGCGGTTCCGTCTAATATTCGCTATTCTGTTCCGGCAATTCAAAGGCTTCGCCCTCAATCAAAAGCCAAAAAGGAAAGATCAAAGAGTCAAATGGCATTGCGTATAGCCGTCTTTTTTGGAGACGTTTTGTTTTGCATTGCGGGAGCTCTCACACTTATTCTGCTTTTGTATTGGTTCAATAACGGGGCTTTTCGCGCTGCGGCGCCGCTGTGTATGGCATTGGGCTTTTGGTCGTGCCATATCAGCCTTTCCAAGGGCGTTCGCATAGCACTGCAGTGGTTGGCGTTCGAAATTAAAAGAGCTCTCCTGACACTTTTATTACCCGTGAAATGGGTGATGCAGATCTACAAAAAGAAAGCGCAAAAACGGCGTTTGGTCCGCCTTGCAAAAATCAGGCAGGGTTACACAAAAAAGCAATTACAAAGCCTCGAAAAGGCGGCTGAAGGCCTTTTACCAATAGAAACAAGAAACAGGATGCAGAAAGGAGAAGACCGTGCAAAACAAAGAAAAAAAGCAGTTTAGTCTCAGCTTACTGATGCGTATTTTTCTCGGGCTTTTGGTTGTTATCTCCATTGGCATCTTTGCCCGCAGCATTATGCAATACAATGAGTTAAATAGGGAAGCCGAGCAGCTTGAAGCTGCACTTGATGAGCTGAAGGAAATTCGCGCGGAGCTTATAGAAGATCTTGGCTCTGCCGATGAACTAAATCGCATTTTAGCCGACTATCAAGCCTACAATGAGCTGATTGATGCAGGTACGGCAACGTCGGATGCCCTGAAAGACTATCAAGCGCAGCTAGATTATATTCGGGAACTGCTCAACTCCTCTAAAAACAAAAATTACATCGTAAAAATTGCAAAGGATGAATTAGGACTTTACTTTGCTGATGAAGAAATTATTTACAACGATATCAATTGAGAGTGAATTACTATGGCAGAAAAGAAAAACGAAGGACATAAGATTATAACACAAAATAAAAAAGCCTTTCACGAATACTTTGTGGAAGAAAAATACGAGGCAGGCATTGCTCTGGCGGGAACAGAAGTCAAAAGCGTACGTGCGGGAACGGTCAATCTCAAGGATTCCTATTGCTCGTTTGACGCTGGGGAGATCTTTGTGCTTGGTATGCACATCAGCCCCTATGAGCACGGCAACATTTTTAACACCGATCCCTTGCGCAAAAAGAAGCTTTTGATGCATCGCCGTGAGATTATGAAGCTGCAGGGCTTGGTACAACAAAAGGGATACACCGTTGTGCCTCTCTCGCTCTATTTTTCGGGCAGTCACGTCAAGGTCGAGCTTGGTCTTTGCCGCGGCAAAAAGCTTTATGACAAGCGCGAAAGTGACGCGAAGCGTCAAGCTGACCGTGATATTGACAGACACATGAAAGATCGCTCACATCAAGAATAAAAAAGAACGGTATGGACCAAGATCCATACCGTTCTTTTATTTATCTTTTGCTTAAAACGTCTTTTTCGTATCGTTTTACAGTTTCAAACCAACTCTCGTCGCCAACCATTCCTGCGCGAGCGCAAAATTCGTTCCAAACGTCGCCAAGGGGGTACAGTTTGATCTCTTCCTGGAGCATCAAAAGTTCAGTGAAGGAGAGTGTGTCTTGCAGCTCCTTAAGGCGCGCATTAGGCATCAAAAGAGCAGAAAGAAGCGCCTTTTGTACCGAACGAATGCCAATGACCCAAGCCGCAATGCGGTTGATAGAAGCATCAAAATAGTCGGTAGCCAAAATAACGCGATCGAGGGCGTTGTTGCGAACGACCTCTTTCATCATTTCCTGCGTTTCATCATCGTATCTGACTACGTGGTCAGAATCCCAACGCACACCGCGTGTAACGTGAAGGGCAATTTTGGGATTGAAGCAGAGAAGTGCAGATATCTTATCGGAAACGACCTCGGTGGGGTGATAATGCCCGTTATCCATAAGGGGAACGATGCCGCGCGTCATTGCGTAAGAGAGTGCAAACTCGGCAGAGCCTGCCGTATACGATTCAAGACCAATACCAAACACCTTGGATTCAAGGGTTACGTAAACAAGTTCTTTGTCGTATCCGCAACCGAGAATTTGGTCAAGAGAATCCATAAAGCGCATACGGGGACCGAGACGGTCTGCGGGAATATCCTTAAAACCGTCGGGGATCCAAATGTTCATCAAGCAGGGATAGCCCGTCTCGCGTGCAAAGTATTCGGAAATGCGAATGCAAGCAATGCCGTGACGGATCCAGAACGCACGAATTTCCTCATTGGGATTGGTAAGCGTTCCGTTTTCTGCCAGAGGGTGAGAAAAATACGTGGGGTTAAAGTCCAAGCCAATGCCGCGCTCCTTGGCAAATTCCACCCATTTTGCAAAGTGTTCTGGTTTAATAGCATCACGGTCGGCAATTTTGCCATCCTCATAAATGCCGTAAGACGCGTGCAGGTTGAGCTTGTGCTTGCCGGGAATAAGCGAAAAAGCCTTGTCAATGTCCTGCATCAGCTCCTCGGGAGTGTGCGCCGCTCCGGGATAGTTGCCCGTTGTTTGAATGCCGCCTGTCAACTCGCCTGCATTCTCAAAGCCCTTTACGTCATCACCTTGCCAGCAGTGCATTGAGATGGGAATGTTCAAAAGCTTTTCAATCGCCGCTTCTGTGTCAACACCAATAGCTGCGTATCTTTCTTTTGCAATTTGATAAAGTTGTTTTTGTGTCATACCATACTCCTTATTTCAAAGCAGGATTGTTGAGTGTGCTTGCAGGGTTTTTGGCACGTTCCTCAGCTGTTTTATAGCCGGGGTGCTTGCCGGGAAGCCCAAATCTTGCACGCAGATCCATCAATTCATACATTTTTTCTTCCGAAATCTCTTCAATTCTGCCAAGCTCCATTGCATATTTCATAATCTTGGCATTGAATTCTACCTCTTCCATAGTAAAGAAAGCGCGGGTCAGGGTATTGCCAACGGTGAGAGCGCCGTGGTTTTTGAGCATAAAAGCATCGTGCTGCTGAATGTAGGGCATCAAGGAATCGGGAATCTCCATAGTAGAGGGCGTAGCGTAAGCGCAAGTGGGAACGTCACCTATGGTAAGAACTGCCTCGGGCAGGATGTAGCGGTCAAGCGGAATGCCCGCAACCGTAAAGGCAGTTGCAACAGGGGGATGTGCGTGAACGACCGCATTAACGTCGGGACGCTCACGAAAAACGCGCAGATGCATTTTTATCTCAGAGGAGGGATTGAGCGTTCCTTCAAGCTTGTTGCCTTCGGCGTCGATCTTGATGATCATATCGGGTGTAAGCGAGCCTTTTGAAACACCCGTTGGGGTGCAGTAAAACTCGTTATCATTCAATTTAACAGAAATATTGCCATCGTTTGCGGCAACAAATCCGTGATTGTAAAGGCGGTGTCCAACCTCGCATATTTCTTGCTTGATTTGTTCTGCTGTCATAGTCAAATACCTGCTTTCGGTAATTTTTTTATCACTTGTCATTATACAACATCGCCGCAAAAAAGTCAAGGCAAAAAGCAGAATCAAATAAAGAAAAGAAAAAGAATTTGCCCATAAACTTCGCAATATGCATATTTACTAAATTATCCACCGTAAAATTGGTGAATTTACATCTTTCAAAAACGGGCATTTAATGGTATAATTAATATATCCATATTTTTGAAAGGGGTTTTCTTATGAAGAAAAAACTTGCCCGTATATTGGCAGTTGTGCTTGTTGCTATGATGCTCATCCCCGTTTTTGCTACACTCGTAGCGCGCGCTGATACAGCCAACGCTTCCACACTTGTAAATCTTTACGATGCCGACACCGAATTTAAGAATGCTGTTCCGGATCCCGCCAACTATGGAAATTCGCTTTCAGCCAATGGGCATAGAGGCTGTGTTCCTTTTGATGTAAAAGCGGGAGACACCATTTACTTTGGTCCCAGCGATCCCACTCAACAATGGCATCTTGCATTGTATACTACAAAAACCTCTGCACAAACAGCAAATCGAAAATCTGTTAGTGACTTTACAAAGGTTGCAAGCTTTGATAACGGCTCTGCGATCTATTCTTACACCATTCCAACAGGTGTAGTAGCCGTTGCCTACGCACATAAGCAGGCAAATTACGACCAACCCACTCTCATTACCGTCAACCAGTACTTCGGCGTTAGCGAGTACAATGCTCATTTCAACGGTGGAAGTACGCAAGGTCCTAACATTTCCGACGGTCCCGGCTCCGGCTATGAGGGTCTGTGGAATTACTTTCCGAAGCAAGGAGAGTATAATGCTTATTTGAAGCAACACGGCAATAACACTTTCGTTTCTTCTGTGTATATTCCGGTAGCTGCAAACGATGTTCTTTATATCGGCGCCTTGAATAAGGATGACTATCTCTCTAAACCCACAAAGACCTCTGAACACCACGTTCTGGTGGCTTTTGATGCCGCACAAAGACAACTTGCAACCGTTATGCTATCTAGCCTTAAGCTCGTTGAAAGCATTGGATACGGCTACGGCATTTACTCATATACCGTTCCCGAAACGATCGCTAACGGCAAGGTTGCCTTTATAAAGGTCTTTGTTCATCAGGGAATTTACAACGACGGCGATATGTTGGTTACCAAAAACCAACCCTTTAGTGGTGAAGAGCTCCGTGCAACGCTTGGAATCAACGAGCTTTCCGAAGAAGCAAAAGCGCATCCTTTCTACGGCAAAAAAGCACTCTTTATTGGTGACTCCATCAGCTACGGCTCCTTTGATACGCCTCCTACATATCGCAATCCTTCCGCATCCTGGGCAAGACGTCTGGCACTCACAACCGGCTTGGTGCCTACAAACGTATCTTATCCCGGTGCAAGCGTAGCAAAAACCGGCATCAGCGGTGTCAAGTGGGAATATGAGCTTCTCTCACCTGAAATCATCTCCAAAAGAACCTATGATATGATCGTTTTCCACGGCGGTGTTAACGATGCACGCCAAGGCGTTGAGGCTGGCGTAGCAATGTCCTCCGACACTCCTCGCAGAGATTTGAACGATGAGGAACGTTTAGCAACCTTTGCAGGCGGTCTGCAATGGATGTTCCATGAAACAAGAACAAGATGGCCCGAAGCAGAACTTTACTACGTTGCAAATTTCAAGCTTGTTCCCGATAGTTTGAAGGGCAAGGATATGAACGAATATCTTACGCAGGCTAAAATCCTTTGCGCTGAGTACGGTGTTCACTACATCGATCTTTTCGATGATGCAGTTCTTTACGAGACCTTTGATTATACCAGCAAAGACATTCTTTCTGACTTGATCCATCCCAGCGGACCTGCTTACGACGTGCTTTTCCCGTCGATTCTCCGTCTGTTTGAGGCAACGATTCCTGAATCAAAACCGGATGGTCCTGCACAACCGGGTCCTGAACAAACAACCCCTGAGGAGACCACTCCGGCAACTCCCGAACAAACGACTCCTGAAGAGACCACTCCCAATACGCCCGACAATGGCGATGTCAACCAAGGAACTCAAAAAATTGGAGTTGGCGCAATTATAGGCATTATAGTTGCAGGAGCTGTTCTCGCCGCAGGTGCTGTTGTTGGATTTATTTTCCTCAAAAAGAAGAAGATAGGCAAATAATGTAAATATAAAAATGAACGGCAGGGTATTTTGACTTTGCCGTTCTTTTGTATCTAATTAAAGCAAAAAGTATTGACATGCTTTGCCATATATGTTATAATAAACATAATACCTTAAAGGAGTATATATATGCCGTTTACCGTCTTTACGCTGGCAATGCTTTTGATATGCATTTTTTGCATAGGCAAAGAAATTTTCAATGGCTTTTCGAGAGGGCCCTTGCGCGCTCTCATGTCGTTATGCGTGGTGGTTTTGAGCATTATATGCTCCATTTTTGTTTCCCGTCCTTTGAGTGGATTGATTACCAAGATAATTGCCGAAAATCTTGTTAACGAACTTATTATAAGCAACGTACCTATGCTGGCAGATTTTCAGTCAGTTTTGGAAGTAGCATCCTTCTTGCTTCAATCTATTTTGGCAGGCTTTGTGTTTGCTTTGCTTTTCCCAATTTTCAAATTGCTTGCAAACACCTTGGTTTCCGCCATTATCAAGCACAAACTTAAAAGATATGATGTCAAGCTATCCGCAAAGAACAGCAAAGAAAAGCTTTTGGGCGCCCTTGCGGGTGGCGCCTGCGGTCTCATCATTGCCATCGCAATGACCGCTCCAATTATGGGAACCGTGCATCTGCTTTCGAGTGTAGTAGATCTTGTGGAACAAGTCCGCAATACCGTTCCCGAGGATCAAGAGCTTGCAATCCCTGAGCTTGGACCCGTAGATCAATACGCAAATGATCCGGTAGGCAATTTCTGCTATGCAATTGGCGGGGAGCTCATCTACAGAGGTGTTGCGATTGGCGAATTTCAAGGCGAGTCCTTGAGATTGGTTGACGAATTTGACCACATAGAAAAGACCGGAGCACATGCTATTGAGATAATAGGTGCTTTTTACGGTGAAGACGAGGGCTTTAGCTTTTCTATGAGTTCCGATGGCCTTTACAAGGAGTTCGAAAAATCGGAACTTCTTAGAACCGTTTCTCTTGAAATGGTATCTGAATTTTCTTTGGCTTGGCTCAACGGCGAGGCTTTTCTCGGTGCACAGATCCCTGACTTTAACGATGACTTCAAGCCGATGGTCAACGAGCTTTTGGTGGTTGGCTCCGGAATCAACGAGTATAACATTATGCCAACGCTAAAAACGCTTTTGAACGTTGTAGGAGTTTTGATCGAATGCGACATAACCGCTGATAGTAAAACGGCAGAGGTCGACTATTATCTTTTGGCGCCCAAGCTCTGCCAAGCGCTCAAGGATAACCCCGAGATGAAAAACGCAAGACTAAAGCTTGAAAATGCCGCAGTCATTGCCATTGCAGATTGGGCAAACGCAAATCTCTCGGGAGTAGAACGCGCTTCTATGGCCGCCTCGATAGCCGAGAGCACCGCACAGATTTATCTTGATATAACCGATCCGCAAGCTCGCCTTGAAGCAATCAATGAAGAGCTCCTGTCACAATTCGAAAAATTGGGCTTGACAATTGATCCGGCCTTCTCTGAGCTTTTTGCCAATAAACTTGTCAAAGTTGCAGAAGAAAAGTATGGACAAATATCCTCGCAAGATATAGAGACGTTACTTGATCAAAACAGAGGAGGTATGGTAGATTGATCGGCGCAATTATGAATTGTATTTCCTCGGCCATTTTACTCATAGTTTTTTGCCTGACTTACGTGTTCCTTATAACCAAGCCGCTTTCTTATTTTATGCTTTCCACGAGTTATAAAAAGCATCCTCGAACCGATAAGGAAATTGGGAAATACAAGTTTCCCGACGGTAGGGGAATTGTTTATGAGCCAAACGATGAGTATAAAGCTTATTTGGAAAAATACGTGCTCTTTACGTACAAAAATCAAAAATACATAAAATGCAAGCTCTCGGACAATGTGGCTTCATTAAAGTATGAAATTGCTGTTTTCAACCCCAAAGGCAGGCTCATAAGGGTTTTTGACCTTGCAGAAAACATCGCCCGGAAAGGAAACACGCAAACTGTAGCTCTCCCTGATGATACCGCCTATGCTCGGGTGAGCTTGAGATCGGTAAATGATCGGGAAGCATTTCCTACGCTTCCTCGCACCTCGGTCGCCAAGATCTGCACTTTTTCAATAATCGCGATTGCTATGACGATGGCTTTAGGAATTATTGCAAGAATGACGGTTACGAGTATTTTTGCGCTATTGAATAAGCAAGTTTTCATTGGTTTGGGTGCAAATATGGCTCTATCCTTCATTATAGGCGTTTTAGTTGCGTTTCTGTGTTTGATGATCCACAAAAAACAAATTTTTGGTGAAAACAATGGCTAATAAATACGAAATTATAACAAAAAGGGAATTTTCAGCCCCTGCGGCAGTTAGGTTTGTTTGGGTTAAACAATACACCATAATCAAGCGTGGTTCTAAAAGGTTTGCTATCGTCAGATTTTCCAATAATTTTGATGCTCCCTTAGAAGAAATCTACTTTACCCTGGAGCAAATTGACGCAGCAGGCAAACCCATTGATATTCCCGAGAATGAATACTCACTTTGCATTGGCTTGAATTCCGGCGTCTCCTTTGAAAAGGAATTTGTGATCTGTGAAGAATGCGATGCCATCGTGATCAAAGTACAAAAAATAAGAGCGGGAAACCAAGAGTATCGTTTGGAAAACGGTCAAGTAGAGGTCGTATCAAACGATGAACCGACAACGGCTGAAGCCCCCTCTTTCAACCAAACTTCCGGAAAACAGTATTGGAAGCTGTTTGCGGTTTCTCTAATAGCTGCCATCATTATTTTGGGAATAAATCTGCTCTTGGCCCTCCTTCAAGGCTAAGACGAATGAACGGAGTAATTATGCAAAAAACAAATGAACATAAACCCGTCGAGAATCGACTGTGGGAGAAGACGCCAATAAGAATGATCGTGGGAAGCGTTTGCCTTGCGCTTGCCGTTCTGATTGCGATATATTTTGGTACTGCAAATGCGTTGTCTATTGTTTTCTCTTTGCTGTGCCTTATTTCCTCAATCGGCTTTTTCACGGCTGAAATCATGAGCCGCGCAAGATACGAGCGCGAAGGGCAACTTGCTATAAATGAGGCAGATAAAGGATATTTTGACGACGCAGAGGTCATTCCTGTGCTTTCAACCAAAAGAATGTTTTGCTCGGCTGATGAAATAGGTGAGTCCGATTTAGAGGCAAGCAATAACGGAGCCTTGGATGCATTTGATACTTTGGAAAATACTGCATCTGCTTTTTCGAATCTGACGAATGATTTTGTCAAATTTGCAGAAGAGAACGGATGTAAAATTGACGCAAGCAATGCAAAAAGCATTTTTGCCTCGATCGCGTCGTCGAGAATTCTCGTAGTAAGAGAAATGACAAAAGCGGATTTTGAGCTTTTGGTGCGTATTATTGCTGCGTTTTTTGGAACTGATGATTATATTGACCGGGTCGGCGAGGATTATCATTCCGAGGGAAATCTCTTATTTGACGTAGATGATAAGAACCAAAAGAAGGCTTTTATGCTTGCAATAGAAGCAGCAAGAGCCAATCAGCAAAGTCTCCACTTTGTTGCACTTACAGATGTATCCGCCGCAAACGTCAAGAATTATATTAAGCCAATTATCAGCTATACAAAAGCTCCGCAAGCCACACATGCTATCTCTATGGTTGAAGATGGCGTGGTAGATAGATATTACCTGCCCGAAAATCTTTGGTACATTTTGCATCTTGCCGAGGGCGAATCTACGGTGTCCTTTCCCGAGCCTCTTTTAGAGGTATGTTCGACCAAGGAACTCTTCGTATCGGTATGCGAAAAAGCCGAGTCCTTTACACAGGTACCAACCGTTACTTATCCTCAAATGGAGTTGATGATCGACAAGCTGAAATGCAACATCCCCGAAGGAGAATGGAAAAAGCTTGATGCATTCATCGATTTTATCAATCAATCTTTGCCCCTCAGTATTTCCAACAAGCAATGGATCGGTATGGAAAAATACATAGCAGTATTGATGGAATGCGAGGAGAGCGCCGTGCTTGCCTTGGATGAAGGAATTGCAACAAGAGTTATTCCTGCTATTCTCGCAAAAGCAACAAAAGCAAAAAAGAAGGCTGATATTATTGCCGGGCTGAACGCTGCATTTGAAAGCGGAGAAATTCTGGCTTCTCGCAAAGCGGCAAAATCTCTTACCACCGCTGATTTTGTCTGATGAAAGCGAGGGAAGAAGAATGCTAAAATTACTTGATTTCAACACTGTGGCGCTGACAAATAAAATCTCCAATGTACTCTTCTCAAAAGAAGCCATCCTTGCATACATTTTTTTGCTTATTGGCATTATTGCTGCAATCGTTATTTTCGTAATGATAAACGAGAATAAGAGAAATCCCGGTGTGGAGTATAGAGTTTTTAACAGAAAAAACACCTCCACAACTTTATCAAACGAGTCCGGCAGCAGATTTTGTATGCTGAGCGAGATAGACGAGAACATTAAAGAAGCAGCTCCAATCAAGTATGCCGATGAAATCACATTGGAGCAGATCTGCCAGGATTTTAGAAATTATGCGGCAAAAGAGCTCAAGCTGTATTACGAAATCGAAGATATCCGTAAATTTGTTGCCGGACTCTCTGTATCGAAACTACTCATCCTGCAGGGTATGTCGGGTACGGGTAAAACCTCGCTTGCACATGCTTGGGGAGACTATTTGAACAATCCTTCAACTGTCATTCCCGTGCAGCCCATGTGGAAGGAAAGAACTGACCTTATCGGCTACTATAATGAATTTACCAAAAGATTTAATGAAACCATGCTTCTGCGCAAAATGTATGAAGCAAACTATAGCAAAGATATTTACGTAACCGTTCTTGATGAAATGAATATCGCAAGAGTAGAGTACTACTTTGCAGAATTCCTCTCGGTGCTTGAGCTTCCAAACCCCGAGGAAAGATATCTCGACGTAGTTTCTGATAAATGGGAAAGTGACCCCAAGGGACTTGTTGACGGAAAGATCAAGCTCCCCAAGAATATGTGGTTTATCGGAACCGCAAACAACGATGACTCCACCTTTTCCATTTCGGACAAGGTATATGACAGAGCAATGGTACTTGACCTTGACAAGCGCAGCGAAAAGTTCTTTGCTCCCAAGACCGAAAAACTCCGTATAAGTGCCGAAA
The DNA here is from genome assembly GCA_045127455.1 of Eubacteriales bacterium. Classification (GTDB taxonomy): domain Bacteria; phylum Bacillota; class Clostridia; order Oscillospirales; family CAG-272; genus UMGS1865. The sequence continues at coordinate 254 of JBGVQK010000068.1, read as the reverse complement.
AATTTGAGGAATTGACCGAAAATGCAGTTCGCGAGAATTCCATCAGTCAAAGAAACCTCAACAGACTTTTAGCCCTTGACGAATACCTCAAAGAGCATTTTCACGTTACGTTCGGTAACCGCATTATGAAGCAGATCCAGATCTATATTCCTGTTTTCATTAGCTGCGGTGGAGATGAGCTTTCAGCTCTTGATGACATCCTCTCAAAAAAGGTCATTCGAAAGCTTGAGACCCAAAACCCGATCTATCTGAAA
>JBGVQK010000067.1:0-30376 GCA_045127455.1 Eubacteriales bacterium | reverse complement strand
ATTGTTTTGGTGGGGGGTGCGGGGGGGGAAAATTTTTAAAAAAAGTACCCCCCCCTGCAATTCCTTTATTAACCTATCAAATGTGTGCCTTTGGCTTCAACGTTGGCGCGGCGGCGGTCGCGTTTGCGCTCCTCGATGCTCTTGCCAATGAGCTTGACGGTAGCGCATTTTGCAGAACCGCACCAGAAGAGCAGGCGCTTCATTCGGCGCACCATATATTCGTTTTCAACACAGACGGTGATCTTTTCGCCGTCTTTTCTTTTTTTCGTGCCGAAGGCACCGCGCCCGAGCTTTTTGAGCGAGTGCGGCACAAAGACCTCGCACAAGGCAGGGGTGTTATCGAATGCGCGCGCACCGATCTTGGCAATGCCAAGCTCCATTTTTACGGTGTGGAGACTGCGGCAATTTTCAAAAGCGCCATCCTCAATGACCTGCACGTTGGCAGGAATATTCAACTCGCGCAAAGAGAGGCATCCCGCAAACGCGCGATAAGGAATGACTGTTACCGCCGCGGGGATGACCGCTTCGCGAAGAGACACGCAATCAAGGAACATCTCCTCGGAAAGCGCCGAAAGGCTATCGGGCGCGGTGTAAAAGGCAAGCTCTTGGCAGCCCACGAATGCACCGTCGCCGATCTCGCGCAAGCTCGAAGGAAGAGAGATAGAGGTCAGAGAACGGCAGCTTTCAAACGCCCGATCGCCTATGCGGCGCAGATCCTTGCCAAGCTCAATGCTCTGCAAGGCGCTGCAATGCGAAAAAGCAAGCGCGCCGATTGCGTTGACCTGCTCGCTGTTTGCTACCTCGCGCAAGCGCGTGCAGTCCGCAAAAACACCCTGAGAGAGCCCGATGCCGCCACTTGTGGGCAGAATGACCGTGCGCAGGTTTTGGCTCCTTGCAAAAGCCTCTGCCTTGATGACGGACACGCCCTCGGGAATGCGAACAGATTGCAGATATGGGTTGTGCTTGCCAACAAAAGCGCGCTTGCCAATAGAGGCAAAGTCTCCTTTGGGGAGAGCGACGCTCCCTTCCGCTCCGCGCGCGCGAAGCAGCTGCCAATTTTTGATCTTGAAAACAGATTTCATATCTTTCTCCTTGGGGTTAAAATCAAGCTTGTTTGATAGGCGCGAGTATTAAGAGAGCCTCGGTGCAAACGGTTCCCTCTTCGTTAACCGTGCAAAGGAAATACCCTGCCTCGGTTTTGCTGCAAAAAACGCGCAACGTGTGGCCAAAAGCCGCCTCGTGACGGTAAGAAAGCACCATGCCCGTGACGCGGCTTTGCAGAATGTCGGGAACAAAATCGCAGAGCATATCGGGGTAATGCGTGTTGTTCATGTGGCCGTTATAATCAATATCGGAATAAACGATGCGACGCTCACCTGCGAGTTCCATTTCGGAAAGTGGCGGCATTTTGAGCCGCATTGGCAGATCGGAGAGCGTGATGGGTGCTTCCGGCTCGATGTGATAAGGCATATCCTCAACTCGAACAAGACTGCCGTTGGAAAGGTTGACAAGTGCCCATTGTGAGGTCGCCTCGGCTACGACCTTGCCCTCGCGCAGAACGCAAAAGCAACGGTTGTGACGAAAGCCGCGCTCACCGCAGGTCCAGGTTTGCACCTCGATGTTATCCCCTGCGTAAAGAGGCTCATAGGCGCGCACCGAAATACCGCTCAAAATGAAAGCAAGACCGTAACGGTCGCGCATTTCATCCAGCGAAAGACCGGTGTGTGTTACGTGATTGTTGGCGGTCTCCTGCAAATAGGTTACAAGTGCCGAGGGGCGCGCCGCGCGATTGGCATCGGTATCGTGCCATTTAACTGTGTAATGCTGTTTGAATTTCATTTCGTTTCTTTTTTCTTGATTGCAAAGGGGAAAACCTCGAATGAAGTTTTCCCCAATGCTTTATTGAGCGAATGCTCTCATAAGAGATTATTCGTCTTTCTTTTCTTCTTCAGCAACTTCTTCGGTAGCTTCTTCAGCGGGAGTTTCCTCAACTGCTTCGGGAGCAACTTCTTCAGTTACTTCTTCTACGGGAGCTTCCTCTTCAACTGCTTCTTCAGCAGTCTCTTCGGTTGCTTCTTCAACAGGAGCTTCCTCTTCAACTGCCTCTTCAGCGGTCTCTTCGGTTGCTTCCTCAACAGGAGCTTCCTCAGCTGCTTCTTCAGCAGCCTCTTCGGTTGCTTCCTCAACGGGAGCTTCCTCAGCTGCTTCTTCAGCAGCCTCTTCGGTTGCTTCCTCAACGGGAGCTTCCTCAACTGCCTCTTCAGCGGTCTCTTCGGTTGCTTCCTCTGCGGGAGCTTCCTCAACTGCCTCTTCAGCGGTCTCTTCGGTTGCTTCTTCAACAGGAGCTTCCTCAACTGCTTCTTCAACAGGAGCTTCCTCTTCAACTGCTTCTTCAGCGGTCTCTTCGGTTGCTTCCTCAACGGGAGCTTCCTCAACTGCCTCTTCAGCGGTCTCTTCGGTTGCTTCCTCTGCAGGAGCTTCCTCAACTGCCTCTTCAGCGGTCTCTTCGGTTGCTTCCTCTGCGGGAGCTTCCTCAACTGCCTCTTCAGCAGCCTCTTCGGTTGCTTCCTCTGCGGGAGCTTCCTCAACTGCCTCTTCAGCAGCCTCTTCGGTTGCTTCCTCTGCGGGAGCTTCCTCTTCAACTGCCTCTTCAGCGGTCTCTTCGGTTGCTTCCTCTGCGGGAGCTTCCTCGGTGGTAGGCTCGATATCGAGAACAACTGCGGGAATGTCTTCAACGGGCTCTTCTTCGGGCAGCTCTTCGAGGATATCCTCGGTCTTAACGCCCATGAAGTTGAGAACCTTAAGTGCTACCTTTGCAAGCAGCATGCAGAATGCGAAGAATACGCCAACGATTGCAACGCAAACCTTGGTGATGAAGGATGCGCCGATCTTGCCGGTTACGTGGAGTACGTAGATGAGTGCGATGATTGCCAGGAGCAGGAGCACTGCAAGTACGATGCAAACGATAACCCATGCGGATACGCCTTGAGGAGCGGTGTACTCAATGATAGCAACCTTAACGTTTTGAGACATTTCGGTCCAGCCAATGATCTTTGCGCCCTCGGGCAATTGTGCGTTGTTTGCTTCAACCTCGCTGTTGTATGCAACACCGTTTACGATCCAGGTGGTAACATATTGAGCAGCGGAAATGAGTGCGTTAACCTCTGCGAGGAACGCGGTCTCGTTGAAGGTGCCGGTGTAACGGTAGGTCAGCTTGAGTGCGCCTTCTGCGGTGCGCTCAACCTTGTAAAGAACCATATCTGCAGGAGCGCTTGCAAGCGTGGTGAGGTCGGTTGCGTTGAGAACGGAACCTGCAGGAACGGTAACGGTAATATAATTGTAGGTAACAATGACTTGGGTGTATTCAACGGTAACGATAACGTTGGATGCGGGCATTGTGAACTTGCCGTCTGCTACGGTAACTGCATCGCCAAGAGTTGTGCCGTCGGTGGTCTTGTAAACCTTGATCTCTGCGGCATAACCGGGCTTGCTCATAACGGTAACGGTGATCTCGGTGCCTGCGGGAGCATCGGTCTTATCAGCGGTTGCATTACCGTCGGTGTATACGTTGTAGTTGCGATCGTCGGGAGTACCGTAGAACTTGATTCCGCCAACGCTCGTCAGGAGCATGTTCAGAGTAAGATCGGTAAGTGCTACGTCACCGCCGGTGGTGGTGTAGGTCCATACGTAGCCGGGCTTTACGCGGTCGATGTTGAACTTCAGAGCTGCGAGCTCGCCGTCTCTCCATTCAGCAACGCTCTTTTCGTAAGAGGTTACGAGTTCGGTGCCAACGTAGAAGCTTACGGTGATCTTGGTTTCGGTATCGTTTACCCAGAACAGGGAGATATCCTTGCCAAGGTTGTTAACGATTGCGTTCTTGCCGAACCATTCCCAACCGTTTTGGTTCTCAAAGCCTTGAGGAACAAAGCTTACAAGAGTTTGTGCAAATGCGTTCTTATCTGCAGCGTAGTCTGCAATGGTGTAGGTTTGGGTCTTAGCAAGTGCGCCGTTTACATAGTAGTATACGTTGTAAACAGATGCCTTTGCATAGCTCTTAGCGGTAACGGAAGCTGCGGGCATTGTGAAGTTAACGGTGCCCTCGTTGAAGAGCTGACCGCCAATCTTTGTGCCAACGTACTCATAACCGGTAAGAGGTTGCTTTGCAATGGTGAGTGCAACAACCTCGCCTGCCTCGTACCAACCGTCTGCGCCGGTGATGGCTGCGATGGGAGAAGAGGTGATCAGGTTGTCGTTTTCGTCGTAAGTGTTGGTATCAACAGTGATGCGATACTTGTTAACAATGGTGTAGGTGGAGAAGTGAGGAGCGAAGAATACGATGGTTCCGTTTTCAACGGTAACACCGTCGCCTGCCTTCAAGCCTTCTTCGCCGTCAACGTAAACATAGGTCTTTTCGTTGTCGTTAGACTTGCCTGCGAAGGGCAGAACGACTTGAACGCCCTCGCCGAAATCAGCAATTGCGTTTACGCCATCGAAAGCAAACTCGATGGTTTCCTTACCGCTGGTAGCGTCAACGCCGCCAAACTTGTAGGAGAAGGTAACGAACTCGCCGGTAGCTTCGCTAACGAGAGTTGCTGCCATTGCGTTGGAAATGGTTACCTTTTGTGCGTTTGCTACTGCAGAAACGAGAACAAGATTCTTGCCTTCGGTTTGAACCTTGGTAAGGAATACCTTGGACAGTTTGAACTGCAAGCCGTTTGCGTATTCGTTCCAGTTCTTTTCAACGGTAATAACGTAGTTGTCACCAACAACCTCAAGGCTTTCAAAGCCTTCAACCTCAACCTCGGGTACTACGGGAGGCTCGGGCTCCTCGGGAGTGGTCTCTTCGGGGGTGGTCTCCTCGGGTGTCGTCTCCTCGGGAGTAGTAATTTCGGGGGTGATCTCTTCGGGCTCTTCCTCAACCAGAGCCTTTACAACGATATCCTTTGCGGGCATCTTGTTAACGATATCACCGGTTGCAACGTTTACCCAACCCTCGGCGCCTTCGTACTTAGAGTAATCCAGCATCTTGGAAAGGTTGGTGCCTACGGGCAGGAGTGTATCGAGAACAACGATACCGTCGCTGTTTTGGAAGGTTACACGGTAGATGTTGTTTGCCTTAACGGTAACGTCAAAGCCGGTGGTCATGTAAGCGGTTTCTGCTACGATCATATCGAGAGCCATATCGAACATCTCGGCGATCTTTTCTTCGCGCGCTTCAACAGCGGATACGCGAGAACCAACAATGCTTACTACCTTATTAAATGCCTTTTCAACAACGGCTCTTGCATCAAAGGTAACGGTCTTTGCAAATACAAAGGTGGAGTTGCCTCTGTAGAAGTCCATCAGGCAGTTGTCAGCAATCACGTTGCCAACTCTGGTTGCCATCAAACGGTTAGCAACACGGATGGTGTTGCGTTGAACATAGCTGTAAACAGCGTCTGCGTTTTCTACCTTATTAACAACAGCGGTGTAGAGGTATGCGAAGGGATCGGTGGAAGCAGCTGCTGCCTTGAGCAGGTTTTCCATATCGAAATCGTAGCCTGCAACTGCTGCGAGCTTATCAATAACGTCGTAAACGGTGTGATCAAGGTAGCCGTTAACCTTTGCGGGCAGACGGTCGGTGATCTCCATACCGGTAACGTTTTCAAGCTTTTCTACAAATACCTCAAAGGTAGGAATGGTTGCAAGTGTATTAACAAGATTTTGTGCTTCGAGGTTATCAGAGAAATCATAGCCGGTTACTCTTTCAACGTAGGAGAGGAGAACCTCTGCGTAACGGGAAGCAAGTACCTTGCCATATACCTTGCCGAAGAGAGCGGGATCAACTGCTTCGAGAACAGCAACGATCTCTTCGAGGGTGAGACCTTCGGCGAATGCGATAAAGTCATCGGGGTGTGCAGCGTATACTGCAAGAACCTTATTCTTAAGTGCGTTCATTTCGGGGTCGGTGGAGTCAGCCATCTTTTCGAGTGCCTTGCGGAGAACGCTTGCAAACTCGGAAGGAATTCTGACCTCGGCTACCAGCTTACCGTCGGTAAGTGCTACGTAGCCTGCCTTATCGAGCAGAGCGGAAAGCTTTGCTGCTGCGCGGCGGATCATATCGGTGCCGGCAGTAAGAACGAAGTTGAAGTTGATCTCCTTGGTCTTTTCAACGTCGCCGTCGAGATAGGAGATTGCAAAGCTTGCGCTGAACAGCTTGCCGCTATCATCAATGTTTGCAAGCTCGTTGAGAGAGGGAACGAGATTTTCGAAGGAGTCGATCAGCTTTGTGGGAAGCAGCTTAATGTAGCCCTCTTCGTTTTGAGCAGTAATAACAACACCGTCGATTTCGATCTCGGTGATGGTCTTTTGCATGGTTGCCATAATGCTGAACGCCTGGATCATGTAAGCCTCGAGGTCGAGTTGGCTGAACAGCTCTTGAGCAATACCGGACTCGTAAACAACCTTTACAAGCTGCTTGATATCAACCTTGGAAACGAATGCGCGAACATTGATAGCCTTGATAAGACCTGCAGCGTCAATGATCTTGGTGATCTCGCGATTCTTGATGATATTCTTAGCAATGCTCTTAACGTCGAAAGTTCCAACGAGAGCCTTGAAATCGGTTACGTATTCGAATACGGTCTTGTAGCCACCAACTGCCTCGATAACGGCATCGGTGCCGATAGCATCGATAGCAGCATCGTAATCCTTGAGGCAAGCAACGATATCAGCAGAGGTGATAACGCCGCCGTTGATAGCGGTGGTGATTTGAGTCTTGATAACGTCGGTCTTAACGAGGTTAGCATAGCCGTACTTTGCAGCCAGCTTATCAACGTCAACAACCTTGTTGATGATGAGCTCGTTGAGAGAGATAACGTCATTGTTCAGAAGGTCCTCAACGTCAACAACACCTGCATTGACCAGGGATGCGAGGTCGGGGAACAAGGGGGCGAGTGTAGCATCACCGAACAGCAGAACCTTAACGTCCATAGCTGCGGGGTTGGTGCCGTCACCGTTGAGCAGTCTATCGTAGATAGGAGCGAAAACGCCGTGTGCAACGGCATCTGCAAAATCTTCATAATCGCCGCTCAGATCGCTGGGATCCATAACACCATCAGCGATTGCCTTCATAGTGATCGCTTCTGCGAGATCCTCATCGATGTATTTGCCAAGCGTTGCCTCAACGTCTTCGAACAGACCAACAAGAATGTCCTTGTCAACGTATGCGGGAATGCTTGCAGAGAAACGGCTCAAGTTTGCATCTACGTAAGCATCGAGCTTAGCGTTGTCTACATATTTTTCTGCCAGGGTGCTATAGCCGATAACAGTTTGGATGTAGGTCAGGTTTGCAGCATCCTCAACCTTGATGCCCTCAAGCTTAACAGCCTTATCGAGGTCAACAATGTCAAAGAGGGTTTCGGGAGCGAGATCCAAAGCCAGATCCATCAGCTCCTTGGAGTAATCGTCGATGAGAGCATCGGTATCGATGTAATCAATAGCCTTTTCGATCTCGCCATCACTGATGTACTTTGTCAGAACATCGATGTCCTTAATGTAGGACTTCAGGTCCATATCCTTGAGCAGGCTGATAAGGCCTTCGGTATCTACACATGCGAGCAACTTGTCGGCATCAAGGCAAGCAAGAAGCGCTTTTGCGTCGATATCGCTGATAATGGACTTTGCAAGATCAAGAATCTTCTCTTCGGGAAGGATGGCAAGGAGCTCTTCCTTGGTCATAATGCTTCCCAGGCCGCCGGTTGCGGACATGCCCTTGATCAGACCCTTAACGTCGCCGTCTTGGATGTAAGAGAGGAGCGCCTTGGGATCAACGGTAACGGTAATTTCGGTAGAAGTTACGTTTTCAACCGTTGTTTTGTCAGCGTCCACGTTCAGCCAATCGTCAGCCAGCGCACTGATAGGCAGAACTGCCAGGACAGTGATGATAGCTAACAGCATTGCAAGAACTCTGTTGAACTTTTTCATAACACAAAACCTCACTTTGTTTAAATTTCCGCCGAATTTCAAATTAGGCGGTTTGAAAAGTCCTTTTTTACAACTCCTTTTTGTGTGTTTGTGCGCAAAAAGGGCATAGGTATCCCCTATAATATAGATATGATACCATTTTTTCTTTGGTTTGTCAAGGGGTTTAGGCATATTTTCTCTACTTTTTTGGTATTTTGTCGCATAAATCCAAAGAATTTCCCTTCTTTTTTTCTAAATTTTGGAATAATTCTTATTCTTTTTCTTGATTTTGGAAAAATTTATCGTTTTTCGATAAAAATATATTGACAAACGATTTTGCGTGTGCTATAATGGTTTCCAGAGAGGTTTTGAAAAAAGAACCCGACCCATTTTTAGCAAGGAGAAAATAAATTATGATCAAACGACACCTTTCCAATCGCACGTCAAGCATCGTTTCCTTGGTGTTTGCTCTGGCACTCATACCCGCTCTGCTCTTTCTGGTGTGGCGCCTGCCCCACTTTGTAACGGTGCTTTTAAACGTTCACGAGGCTATCGGCAACGACGGGGTTTTAGCTCCTTGGGAGCGCACCTGCGTTTTGGTGGATGCCTACGCCATGCTTGCGGTCGCTTTTGCCGCGGTTGCCCTGCTCATCGTTCTTTTGCGCTCCACCCTCTCCGAAAAGGTCTTTTCCGAACGCGCACTTCACACTCTAAATTATCTTTCGTTGTGCTGCTTTGCAGAAGGCATCCTATTTGTTTACGTTGCTTTTTATTTCCCCGCCGTTCTTTGCCTCACCCTTGCCGCATTCTTTCTTGGCGTATGCCTGCGCGTTGTGCGCAACGTGATTGCAGAGGCTATGCGTTATAAGGAAGAAAACGACCTGACCGTTTAAAGGAGGACAACGCAATGATCGTAGTCAATTTGGACGTTATGATGGCAAAGCGCAAGATGTCCCTGAACGAGCTCTCGGAGCGAGTGGGCATTACGCTTGCCAATCTTTCGGTTTTAAAGAATAACAAGGCACGTGCCATTCGTTTTTCAACACTCGATGCCATTTGCCGCGCCTTGGACTGTACCCCGCAAGACATTTTGGAATATCGCCCGGGCGAGATGCCCGACGACAAATAAAGAAAGGAGATTTTTATGAACTTTAACCCAAATCCGCAAAAACCGACGTACGTAGTGCAAAAACCGCCCACGTCCCCACAAAAACCGCCCGTTGCATACACGCCGCGCGATACCTTATTTGCTTATTTATGCATACCCGTGTGCTTTTTATTCGTCAAATCCTCGCCCCTCTCCTCGTCTGCCCTTGGCACAATGCTTGCCTTTGTAGCAAGCGTGGCATTTGCACTTGTTTATCTCCTTCTTTCGGGCATTCGCCCAAGCGTCAGCGCATACGTCACGGGTGGTGTAATGCTTGCCCTGTGCGCAGGCTTTTTGACCAACGCAAACGACACTCTGCGCCCCTTCCTCTCCCTTGTTTTGATGCTTCTTTTGGTCGTTTTTGTGCATACGTGCTGCAAAAAAGACCTTTTTGCAAGATTTTCGCAAAAACCGGTGCACCGATTGATCGACGGCGTCATCCTGCTCCCCGTCAATTCGCTCACCTCAAATCTTGTTGTATTCGTGCCGCAAAAGGACGGCAAAAAGAGCCGCTTGCTCCCCATTCTCGGTTGGTGCGCGGTGGGACTTGTGGGCGCGGTGATCCCTACCGTTATTATAGCCGCCCTGCTTTCGTATGATCAACAGTTCACCAATCTGCTTGACCGCATTTTCTCTTTTTCGCCCGACAAGCTTTTTGAAAACATTGGAGACCTTATTGTTGCGGGCATTCTGGGCATTGCCCTGTTTGCCGTTCTGTTTGGCAATTTGGCTGCCACCAAAGCCGACAAAAAGGACGATGCGACCGATGCCGACAAGCCCTCTCGCCTGCAGGTTTTGCCAAAGCCCTTGGTTGCCGCGTTTGTGACCCCGATCCTTCTTTTGTACGTTCTTTTCTTCGTTTCTCAATGGAGCTACTACGTTTCCGCGTTCACGCACGTTCTGCCCGAAGGGCTGACCTACGCGCAATACGCACGTGAGGGTTTCTTCCAATTGTGCACCGTGTGCGTGTTTAACGCACTTTTGATGATCTGTATGCAAGCCTTTATGCGCCGCACGCCCGAGGAAAAAGGCATTTTGCGTCGCATCCTCGCGGGCATCATTTCCCTCTTTACGCTCATTCTCATTGCCACCGCGCTCTCCAAAATGGTGCTTTATATCGGCGCCTACGGCATGACACAAAACCGCATTCTTGCCACTTGGATGATCCTCTTGCTCGCGGTCATTTTCATCCTCTCGCTCATTCAGGTATTCTGCAAAAAATTCCCCATTGCTATGGCAATTCTCGTTACCTGTGTGGTGTTTGCTCTTGTTTTGTTCCTGCCTAACATCGACGGAATGATCGCCAATTACAACGTGGATGCCTATCTTTCGGGCGACCTTTCCAGCGTTGACGTAGAAGCACTTTGCGACCTCGATTACGCAGCCGTTCCTGCGCTCTCGCGCCTTGAGGAGCATCTGCTCGCAAAGGGAAAGCTCGACGAAAAGACCGCACTGCTTTTGGAATCCGTCACCGCGCAGCTCGACCGCCTCGCCGAACAGAATGCGAAAGAGACCTACGGCTTTTTTGATTGGAACATCCCCGTTCTGCAAGCAAAACGAATGCTTGAGGGGCGTGGATGAGACGGAGGCCGACATGAACACAAAAAGATCCCGCTTGTTTTTATGGATCAGCTTGTCTCTTTTTGCATTATCTTTGGTTGCGTTTTTTGTAATGATAGCATTGTTATACTTGGACTTCAAAACCACGTCTTCAACCTTATCTCCAAATGATCTTGTTCATTTCGAATATAGTTTTGTTATTGAGTTATTTGCATACGTGCTGTTTGGAATTCCCGCTTTGCTCTTGGAGCTTTGCGGCATTAGGAGTGTTTATCGAATTTTGAAATACCAGCCGCGCGGTGCCGTCAAAATTTGCTTGCTGATTGCGGCAATTCTATCTTTTTCCGCCTTTGTTTTTCAGGCACTCATGTTTGCCGGCGTACTGGATTTTACGCAAGATAGCGGCTCTCTCAAGTTGCAGGAAACAGTTCTTATGCTAACGGGTTTGCCGGTTGTAATCGTGTCTTTTGTGTTGGGTAGTATGCCTGTAAAACAGGACGACTAACGAAGCATCCTCTAAAGGCTCCCTTGTGTAAAGGGAGCTGTCGAGCGAAGGTGAGACTGAGGGATTGTTTTAACAAAAGGTTAAGCCTTCTCACAATCCCTCCGTCACCCGTCGCATAGCGATGTTTGCCACCTCCCTTTACACAAGGGAGGCTTTCCGAAAAAAATAATAATCAAACAAAAGGAGAATAAAATGAAAAAGTTTATCGGCTTGATCCTGTTTGTTGTTTGCATATCGTCTTTGTTGTGCGGTTGCAAACTGTTTGCTAACGAAAAAAGCTTAAAAGATACCGCGGCAGAACACTTGAATTTAGTCCTTGATAACGCTACCGTCCTTGAAGAATGGGACACCCACGGCGGATTCCACGGCGACGGTGACGCATTTGTTAAATTGTCTTGCGCCGACGGCTTTGAAAAACATCTGAGTTCCGAATGGAAGCCGTTGCCGTTAGAGGGCGAAGCATACCAATACTTCTACGAGTGGGGAGGCGTTTTTGAGAACCCCGAAACAAAAGAGAAGGTCATCCCCGAAATCAAAAACGGATATTGGTATTTTAAAAACACCGGAGCGATGAATTGGGAGTTTGCCCTATTCGATTGCGAAGAAAACGTACTCTACTTTTATGTATTTGATGCATAATCTCGTATCCAAACTCAATCATTTTAGACCAAATAATCAAAAATCAAAGTTTTTGGGGCTGTTTTTCTATTGACAGCCCCTATTTTTTGCAGTATAATGGTGATAGTATGACAAGATTTGTTTCTTGGAGGAATAAAAAAATGAAAAAAGTAAAATTTGGTGTTATCGGTTACGGTCAGCGCGGCTCGGGCATGACCCAGCGCATCCTTCTTGGTATGAGCGACGTTGAGGTCATCGGCGTTTGCGACTACTACGAGGATCGCACAGAGCAAGCGATGAACGACGTTGAAAAGGCATCCGGCAAGCGTCCTTTCGGCTCGACCAACTATCAAGATATTTTGAATATGGAATCCCTTGACGCGGTTATGATCGCTACATCTTGGGAAACCCACGTCCCCTTTGCCATTGAGGCAATGAACAAGGGTATTGCCGTTGCTATGGAGGTTTGCGGCGCGTACAACATCGACTCCCTTTGGGAGCTTGTTCGCACCCAAGAAAAGACCGGAACACCCTTTATGTTCATGGAAAACTGCTGCTTTGGTAAGACCGAGCTGCTTGGCACGTCCTTTGTTCGTAACGGCCTCTTAGGTGAGCTTGTTCACGCACACGGTGCATACGCGCATCATCTCGCCTATGAGATCGCAACCGGTGAAAAGCATCGCCACTACCGTTTGCGCAACTACCTCTTGCGCAACTGCGACAACTACCCCACACACGAGCTCGGCCCGATTGCCAAGGCGCTGAACATCAACCGTGGCAACCAAATGCTCTCGCTCGTTTCCATCGGCTCTAAGGCAGTTGGTATGGCAGATTACGTCAACCGTTACTCCGAAAAATATCCCGACCTGGTGGGCAAAACCTGGCGCCAATCCGATATCGTTAACACGCTTATCACTTGCGCAGATGGCTCCACCATCTCGCTCCGTCTGGACACCACACTTCCTCGTTCCTACTCTCGCGAGTTCACGCTGCGCGGAACAAACGGTCTCTACGAGCAAGATACAAATCTTCTCTATCGTTGGGGCGACCGCGAATATTGGGACACCGAGCGCTATTACCGCGACATGGCGGGCAACGCTGCAAAGCTTGAAGAAGACTACCTGCCCGACATTTGGAAGACCATCACGCAAGCCGAGCTCGACGCAGGTCACGGCGGAATGGACGGCCTTGAAATGCGCGCATTCGTCAACGCCCTCAAAGCAAACAAGGAAATGCCCGTCGACGTTTACGACGCTGCCGCTTGGATGAGTATTTCGGCTCTCTCCGAAATTTCCATCGCGCAAGGCGGTACGCCTCAAATGATCCCCGACTTCACCAACGGTCTGTGGACCATCCGCAAGCCCAAGGATGTTGTTGAGTTGCCGATCGTAAGCAAGTAATATCGACATATAGCAAAAAGAGCTGCGAAACCAATGGTTGCGCAGCTCTTTTATTTTGATAAAATATGCGTTTTTTGCATACGTATAGCGAAAAAACATCGTTTTTTTTCACCACGTGTGGCAATTAGCGCCACTCAAAGCGACCTCCAAGCACGCCAAATACAACAATCAAAGATGCTGCAATCAGCAGCAATGCAAGGCTTGTTACAGCAATGGTGCGCCAATTGAAACGCTGCTTTTGCGAGCTCTTTTCAATCAAATTCATGCGCTGCATCACCGTTGAGATCGGCTTATACAAAAGCAGAACAAAGCCCGCGTTCATACAAGCTTTCACCGCATTAAACGGCAGAAGCAACGTAGGGATCATACCTTTAACGGTTTCGATATCGACGCCCATGTAGTAAGGCGTGACCCACAAATTAAACAGCATCATAACCCCTACGGTGGCTGCAGCGGCACTCAAAAGCGCCATAATTGCCCCCATCAGGCTCCGCTTATAGCGGTAGATCAAAGAAGCTGTCATTGAAAAGGTTGCCGTGCTGATAAAATTCATCAAAAAGCCGTAAAGACCGGTGTCGCTAACCGAAATTAGCTCCAGCAAAGGAATCAAAACAGAAAGCGACAGTGCCGCCCCGGGGCCAAAATAAAGCCCCGCCAGTGTAATAACCGCATCCTTCAGATCCAAGGTCAAAAACGATACCTTGAAATGAACCACCAGCATTAAAGCATAGGCAAGTGCGCCAAAAACAGCGATCAGAGCAATGCGACGAAGCTTGCTCGAAGAACTCAAACGACTCATATTTTCCCCTTTCCCATCCGGACTTTTACCGTCGGTACGGGATTTTCACCCGTTCGGCCCCCGATATTGAGGGTTCGCAGACTTATTTTTAGAATTAGAATTGTTCTATTTCTAAAATATTCACTGCCGGTATGGATTTTCACCATTTCCCAAGTGTTTTTTGATTGTTTTTTTATTTTATAGTATGATTGCAAAAGGGTTGCTGTGCTTGGCACAGCAACCCATATTGATTTTTAGTAACAGTGTAATTAAGTTGTTAATTACTCAACGATGCTACCAACAACGCCGGAACCAACGGTTCTACCACCCTCACGGATAGCGAAACGGAGACCTTGCTCGCAAGCTACGGGCTTGATGAGCTCAACGGTCATATCAACGTTGTCACCGGGACGGCACATTTCAACGCCATCGGGAAGCTCGATGTTACCGGTAACGTCGGTGGTTCTGAAATAGAACTGAGGTCTGTAGCCGGAGAAGAAGGGCTTCTTACGGCCGCCTTCCTTTTCGGTAAGAACGTAAACTTGGCCTACGAACTTGGTGTGGGGCTTGATGGAGCCGGGCTTAGCAAGAACTTGACCTCTTTCGATCTCGTCCTTAGCAACGCCACGGAGCAGAGCACCGATGTTGTCGCCTGCTTCTGCTTGAGGCAGGAGCTTGTGGAACATCTCAACGCCGGTAACGGTGGTGGAGGAAGCTTCGTCCTTCAGACCAACGATTTCAACAACGTCGCCAACCTTAACGGTACCACGCTCTACACGACCGGTAGCAACGGTACCACGACCGGAAATGGAGAATACGTCCTCAACGGGCATCAAGAAAGCGAGGTCTGCTTGACGCTCAGGAGTAGGAATATAGTTATCAACTTCGTTCATAAGCTCGAGGATGCAAGCGTACTCAGGGGAGCTGAGGTCGGTGCTGGTGGACTCGAGAGCATCACGAGCGGAACCGCGAACGATCGGGAGATCGTCGCCGGGGAACTCGTAGGTGGAGAGGAGATCACGGATTTCCATCTCAACGAGGTCGAGCAGCTCTTCGTCATCAACGAGGTCGGTCTTGTTCATGAATACAACGATTGCAGGAACGCCTACCTGACGAGCGAGCAGAACGTGCTCACGGGTTTGTTGCAGAGGGCCGTCGGTACCTGCAACTACGAGGATAGCACCGTCCATCTGAGCGGCACCGGTGATCATGTTCTTAACGTAGTCGGCGTGGCCGGGACAGTCAACGTGTGCGTAGTGACGGTTTTCAGTCTCGTACTCAACGTGACGGGTGTTGATTGTGATACCTCTTGCCTTCTCTTCGGGAGCGTTGTCGATCTGGTCATATCTCATGAATTCAACGTTACCGTTTCTGAGAGAGAGGGTCTTGGTGATAGCTGCGGTCAGAGTGGTCTTACCATGGTCAACGTGACCGATAGTACCAATGTTAACGTGGGGCTTGCTACGTTCAAATGTTGCTTTTCCCATTTTTAAATTCCTCCGTAAAGTAAATTAATGAATTATTTTTTTATTTTAATTTAAATTGGTTTTTATGCTGCGACATCAATTTGCGTTCTTTCCACGCTCTTTGATGATCGTTTCCTGAATGGACTTCGGAACTTCAGCGAAGTGGCTGGGCTCCATAGAATACTGTCCGCGGCCCTGCGTTTTGGAACGCAGATCGGTTGCATAACCGAACATATTGGAAAGCGGAACGTATGCGGTGATCTCTTGAACACCGGGAATGGTGGATTCCATAGAGAGAATCTGTCCGCGACGGCTGTTGAAGTCGCCGATAACGTCTCCCATATAATCCTCGGGAACGATGGTAACAACCTTGGTGATAGGCTCGGTGAGAACGGGATCTGCCTTTCTCATAGCCTCCTTGAACGCCATAGAACCGGCGATCTTGAATGCCATTTCAGAGGAGTCGACCTCGTGGTAGGAGCCGTCGTAAAGCGTTACCTTAACGTCTACTACGTTGTAGCCTGCGAGTACACCGCACTTCATAGCACCCTGGATACCGTGATCGACCGCGGGAATAAATTCCTTCGGGATCGCGCCGCCTGTAACGGAGTTAACAAACTCATAACCCTTGCCGGGCTCGTTGGGCTCGAGGATGATCTTAACGTGACCGTACTGACCGGAACCACCGGATTGCTTCTTGTACTTGCATTCGTGTTGAATCTGCTTGCGAACAGTTTCCTTGTATGCAACTTGAGGCTTACCGATGTTAGCTTCTACCTTAAACTCACGCAGGAGTCTGTCAACGATAATATCCAGGTGCAACTCACCCATGCCGGCAATAATGGTTTGTCCGGTCTCTTCATCCGTGTAGGTACGGAAGGTGGGGTCTTCCTCTGCAAGCTTTGCAAGGGCAATACCCATCTTTTCCTGACCTGCGCGGGTCTTGGGCTCGATTGCTACGCTGATAACGGGTTCCGGGAATTCCATAGATTCCAGGATAACGGGGTTCTTCTCATCACAGAAGGTATCACCCGTTGTGGTGTTTTTAATACCGATCGCAGCAGCGATATCACCTGCATAGCAGGCGTCAATGTCCTTTCTCTCGTTTGCGTGCATCTGCAAAATTCTGCCCAGACGCTCGGTCTTACCCTTGGTGGAGTTGTAAACGGTATCACCCGCTTTAACAACACCCGAGTAAACGCGGAAGTAGCAAAGCTTTCCAACAAACGGGTCGGTCATAATTTTGAATGCCAACGCCGAGAAGGGCTCGGTATCGGAAGAATGTCTCGCTTCCTCTTCATCGGTCTTCGGGTTTACACCGCGAATAGCCTCGATATCGGTGGGAGCGGGCATATAATCAATAATTGCATCCAAGAGCTTTTGAACGCCCTTGTTGCGGTAAGAGGTTCCGCAAACAACGGGAACGATCGCGTTATCGATGGTAGCCTTACGAAGAGCGGCCTTGAGCTCGGGAACGGTGATCTCCTCACCCTCGAGGTACTTCATCATCAGCTCATCGTCGGTGGAAGCGATCGCTTCAACCATCTTTTCGTGCCATTCGTTTGCGAGGTCGATCATATCCTCGGGGATAGGCTCAATGCGAACATCTTTACCCAGATCATCATAGTAGATGTCTGCTTCCATGTTCATCAAGTCCACGATTCCGCGAAAGGTCATATCCTTGCCTACGGGGAGTTGGATCGGAACTGCGTTTGCGCGCAGTCTCTGATGGATCATGTCAACTACGTGATAGAAATCAGCACCGGTAATATCCATTTTGTTAATGTAGATCATACGCGGTACTCTGTATTTATCAGCCTGACGCCAAACGGTTTCAGACTGGGGCTCAACGCCGCCCTTTGCGCACATAACGGTTACGGAACCGTCGAGTACACGCAGGGAACGCTCTACCTCTACGGTAAAGTCAACGTGGCCGGGGGTATCAATAATATTGACTCTGTTACCTTTCCAGAAGCACGTGGTTGCAGCGGAGGTAATGGTGATACCTCTTTCCTGCTCCTGTGCCATCCAGTCCATGGTAGCTGCGCCTTCGTGTGTTTCACCAAGCTTATGCGTTTTGCCTGTGTAGAACAAAATACGCTCGGTTGTGGTGGTCTTTCCGGCGTCGATGTGAGCCATGATACCGATATTTCGGGTATTTTCGAGTGAATATTCTCTTGCCATTAATTTGTCTCCTTAGATCAAACCGTAAACAAATCAATAACGATAGTGAGCAAATGCCTTGTTTGCTTCTGCCATACGGTGGGTTTCTTCCTTCTTTTTGAAGGCGCCACCGGCACTGTTCTTCGCGTCCATAATTTCACCCGCAAGTCTTTCTGCCATGGTTCTTTCTCCGCGCTTTCTAGCAAAGAGAATGAGCCAACGCAAACCAAGGGTTTGACGACGATCTGCTCTTACCTCCATAGGTACCTGATAGGTGGAACCACCTACGCGGCGAGCCTTAACTTCCAGAACAGGCATAATGTTTTCAAGTGCTTCTTGGAACACTTCCAGAGCGTTTTGACCCAGCTTCTCCTCGATGAGCTTAAATGCATCGTAGACGATAGTCTGTGCAACGCCCTTCTTGCCGTCGTACATTACGTTGTTGATCAGCTTGGTTACAAGCTTAGAGCCATACAACGGATCCGGCAATACATCTCTTTTGGTAATACGACCTCTTCTCGGCACTGTACTTCCCTCCTTCATTAAAATTATGAGATCATTGGTACTCAAAAGCAGCTTCTGTTAGCGCCGTCGGGTTTGAACATAAACATTAAATTTACGAAAAAACACGTCGGACCGGACAAGTGGTGCTTTTTAGTTATTTGTGGGGATCTTTTACCCCAAGAGTGCAAAATTACTTCTTCTTTGCTCTCTTTGCGCCGTACTTAGAACGGCTTTGGTTGCGGTTTGCAACGCCCTGTGCATCCAGCGTTCCGCGAATGATGTGATAACGCACACCGGGAAGGTCTCTTACACGACCTCCTCTGATCAGAACGACCGAGTGCTCTTGCAGGTTGTGTCCAATACCGGGAATGTAAACGGTTGCTTCCATGCCGTTGGTAAGACGAACTCTTGCGATCTTTCTCATTGCAGAGTTAGGCTTCTTAGGGCTGGTGGTAGATACCTTGGTGCAAACGCCTCTCTTTTGCGGTGCGGATTGATCAACTGCCGCGTTCTTCAAGGAGTTAAAGCCCTTTTGGAGAACAGGAGCCTTAGATTTGTAGATCTTTTCGCCACGTCCCTGTCTGACAAGCTGGTTAAAGGTTGGCATTCTTCAGTTTCCTCCTTCTTCCGAAATTTAATGTTTATATACAGACACCCGACCGCAGTCGTGTGATTCTGCCGTTTTTGGATTGTGAGCATTTTATAACTAGGCATAGTTAGGGCATAGTTATGGCATACTCTCACAATTACAATCTATTATACCACTTACAAGCGTTTTTGTCAAGAAGTATGTGTTTTACTTGAATTTTTCTACCTTTTGCACAATTTTTTTGTTAGCAGAAGAATATCTTTTGTTTAATATTTTGCTGTTTTTGGAATTAACTGCGACATTTTGTCGTAGTTCTTTTATAAGGATATGAACACCGTAGGCACCCCCACAAAAAGGCTCCCCTTAAAGGGAAGCCTTTTATGGGGTTTCGCGGTTATTTTTTCTTTATACTACGGGAGTGATCTCTTCCCACTCGCCCTCGTTTACAAGCATACGCTCGCGCAGCTTCATACCGGTCAGGGTCTCTGCACGGTCAAAATCAACCTCTCCGGTCTCAAAGAAAACGATGATCTTATCCAAGAGGATCTTGAAGAAAGGAGAATTGATCGCCTTTTTGTCTTCCTCGCCCTTCTCGTTGATAGCGGTTGCAGTGAAGCCAAGGCTTTGGTCCCAAATTGCGGTCGCGCTCTTGTTATCTGCAAAAGCGATGTCGTAAACCTCTCTGGTGTCGCTCTCTTTGGTTGCCTTTACTGCCTTGATGTTGCAGCCGAGGAGCTTAACGATCATTTCTACCTGGTGAACGATGTATTCGTCGGGCGTACGTCCTGCGCCGGTGGTGATGACTCTTTGGGGATTCTCAAAGGTATCGAGCTCGGTGCCGTAACGGAGAGCCGAAGTACTGAAGCACTGTGCGCCGTATTGGTCAGCCAAAGCAAAAATTTCGGCAGCTTCTTCATAATTGGGAGTAAAGGTCTTGTCGATGTAGGTGCGCTTGCCGTACTTGAGCGCAGTTTTTGCATACTCAAGGTGCTTTTCGGGATTGGTGGGAGCAAGAATAAAGAGCACGTCGCTCTTTTCGCAAATTTCTTCAATGCTGTTGCAACGGGTCACGTTGTTTTCAGCACACCACTCGTCGGTGGTCTTATTGTCGCGAGGAGAGACCTCAACCTCTGCCCACGCGTATGCAAGCTCGTATTCAAGTCCACGCTCCTGGCAGGATTCACGGATCCATGCGGGATAATTGTTAGCGTGCCAGTTACTCAAATAATAATCAATAAAGCCGATCTTTTTCATAATCTATTTCCTTTCTTGATGCTTATAGCCCTACGGAGGAAGCCCTTTTGAGCTTCCTCCGTATTATTAGTTTGTTATGAACGTTTTGCGTTATTGCGCCTTGCGAACGCCAACGCCCTTGTAGCAATCCATACCGGTTCCGGCAGGGATCAGCTTACCGATAATAACGTTCTCCTTAAGTCCGCGCAGGTAGTCGACCTTGCCGTGGATAGCCGCCTCGGTAAGAACCTTGGTGGTCTCCTGGAAGGATGCTGCGGACATAAAGGATTCGGTTTGCAGGGATGCCTTGGTGATACCCAAGAGAATGGTGCTGCCCTTTGCGTGGGTGAGTCCCTCTTCGCCTGCGGCAATGCGAGCGTCGACCTCTTCGTTTGCCTTTTCGAGATCCAGAACGTCGATGTTGGAGCCAACGAGCAGATCGGTGCTGCCGCTATCCTCAACCTTCATCTTTCTGGTCATCTGACGTGCGATGATTTCAACGTGCTTGTCGTTTACGTTACAAGCCTGCGAACGGTAAACCTTTTGAATTTCCTTGATCAGATACTCGTAAACGGCATCCAAACCAAGAACTCTCATAATATCGGCGGGAGCCTTGTTACCTTCGGTCATAGCCTCACCGACCTCGAGATGCTGACCCTCGATGATGGAAAGCTTGGTGCCGTAAGGAATTTGATATTCCTTAACCTCGGCAACAACACCCTCGGGTTGCTCTGCATCGGGACGAACGGTAACGGTATGAATGTTGGAGTTCTCTGCCATACCGATGTGTGCCGTACCGCGGATCTCGCTGATAACGGCGGGCTTTTTGGGTTGACGAGCCTCGAAGAGCTCTTCAACACGAGGCAGACCCTGGGTAATATCGGAACCTGCAACACCACCGGAGTGGAAGGTTCTCATGGTCAACTGCGTACCGGGCTCACCGATGGACTGTGCGGCAATGATACCAACAGCCTCACCAACGTTGACCAGCTTGCCGTTTGCAAGGTCGGCACCGTAGCAGTGTGCGCAAATACCCTGCTTTGCATGGCATTGGATAACTGTGCGGATGTTAACGCCCTTGATGCCTGCGGCAACAATGCGGTCTGCAGCCTCTTCGGTGATCATTTCGTCGTCGCCAACAATGATCTCACCGGTTTCGGGATGAACGACCTCGCCCATGGTAAAGCGACCTACGATACGGTCGGTAAGGGGCTCGAGAACGTTCTTCTTATCATCCATGATGTCGGTAATATAAGTGGGTGTCTTGGAGTCGCACTTGATCTCGCGAACGATGACCTCTTGCGATACGTCAACAAGACGACGGGTCAGGTAACCCGAGTCTGCGGTACGGAGAGCCGTATCGGACAGGGACTTACGGGAACCCTTAGCACCCATGAAGTACTCGAGGATGTTCAAGCCTTCACGGAAGTTGGATTTGATCGGTACCTCGATGGTACGGCCGTTGGTTGCAAACATCAAGCCACGCATACCTGCGAGCTGACGCATCTGTGCGATGGAACCACGGGCTCCGGAATCGGACATGATCTTGATCGGGTTGAATTGGCTGAAGCTGTTTTGCAGTGCAGCGGTAACGTCATCGGTGGTCTTATCCCACAGCTTGATAACCGCGCCGTAACGCTCCTCGTCGGAATACAGACCCATACGGTAGTAGTCGTTGAGAACGTCGACCTGCTTTTGTGCAGCTTCGATATATTCTGCCTTTTCCTTCGGAATAGTCATATCGTAAACCGAGATGGAGAAGGAAGCTCTGGTAGAGTATTGGTAACCGAGTGCCTTGATGTCGTCCAGCATTCTTGCGCAAACGTCGGGGCCGTTGTTGCGGATGCAGCGGTCAAGGATCTGGCCGAGCTGCTTCTTTTTGATAACGAACTCGACCTCAAGCTTGAGTGCGTTCTCGGGCTTGGAGCGATCAACAAAGCCAAGGTTTTGAGGAATTACCTTATTGTAAATGAGGCGGCCGAGGGTGGTGACGATAACGTCGGACTTCATTTCGCCGTCAATTTCACGCGCAAGGCGGATCTTGATCTTGGAGTGCAGACCGAGCGTGCCGTTGGCGTAAGCCATCATAGCCTCGTCCTCGTTGCGATACATATGGTACTTGTAAACGATCTCGCCCTTTTCGTCGCGAACGATATTGCCGTTCTCGTCGGTCATAGGAACGCGGTCGCCGGGCTCGCCTTCCTTTTCCATGGTCAGGTAGTAAGCACCCAGGATCATATCCTGAGAAGGTACAGTTACTGCCTTACCGTCCATGGGCTTGAGCAGGTTGTTAGCGGAGAGCATCAGGAAGCGTGCCTCTGCTTGTGCCTCTGCGGAAAGCGGAACGTGTACGGGCATCTGGTCACCGTCAAAGTCGGCGTTAAATGCGGTACATACCAGCGGGTGCAGCTTGATTGCGCGGCCTTCAACCAATACGGGCTCGAATGCCTGAATGGAAAGACGGTGCAGGGTAGGTGCACGGTTGAGGAGCACGGGGTGCTCTTTAATTACGTTTTCAAGCGCATCCCAAACGCAAGCGTTTGCGGGATCGTATGCGCGATCGATCTTCTTTTGAGCGTCCTTTACGTTGGTTGCCTTGCCCATTTCAACAAGTCTCTTGATAACAAAAGGCTTGAACAGCTCGATTGCCATTTCCTTAGGCAGACCGCATTGGTAGATCTTGAGGTTAGGACCTACAACGATAACCGAACGGCCGGAGTAGTCAACACGCTTACCGAGCAGGTTTTGACGGAAGCGACCTTGCTTACCGCGCAGCATTTCGGAGAGCGACTTGAGAGGACGGTTGGAAGGACCTGTTACGGGCTTGCCGCGCTTGCCGTTGTCGATGAGCGCGTCTACAGCCTCTTGCAGCATTCTCTTCTCGTTTCTGATGACGATCTCGGGGGTGCGGATCTCCATCAGCTTTTTGAGACGGTTGTTACGGCTGATAACACGGCGATACAGCTCGTTGAGGTCGGAGGACGCAAAGCGTCCACCGTCCAATTGAACCATAGGACGGATCTCGGGGGGAAGCACGGGAATGGCATCCAGGATCATCCAATCCAGATGGTTGCCCGACTTACGGAATGCTTCAACGACCTCGAGTCTCTTAATGACGCGTGTTTTCTTTTGACCGGTAGCGGTCGTCAGCTCCTCTTTGAGGGACTCTGCCAACGCATCAACGTCGATGCCTTGAAGAAGCTCTTTAATAGCCTCGGCACCCATACCGGTGCGGAATTCCTTGCCGTACAGCTCGCGGTATTCTACATATTGCTTTTCGGAAAGCACCAAGCCCTTCTCAAGGGGGGTGTTACCGGGATCGAGAACGACGTTCTCCGCAAAATAGAGCACCTGCTCCAAGGCCTTGGGGGACATATCCAGAACCAACGCCATGCGCGAAGGAACTGCCTTGAAATACCAGATGTGAGAAACGGGAGACGCCAGCTCGATGTGTCCCATACGCTCACGGCGCACCTTTTTGGTGGTAACGTCAACGCCGCACTTTTCGCACTTGATAACTTCCTTGCTGTGCGAGTTCTTATACTTGCCGCACATACAAGCGCCATCTTTGCTGGGACCGAAAATACGCTCGCAGAACAGTCCGCCGACCTCTGCCTTGAGCGTTCTATAGTTGATGGTCTCGGGCTTATTGACCTCGCCGTAAGACCACTCACGGATCATATCCGAAGACGCTAATCCAATTTTAATAGAATTAAATTCGTTATGCTCCACAGTTATAACCATGAACCTTTCTATCTATATTCACACGGAGTGCGGGAGGAACTTCCCCTCCCACTCTCCGGTATCCGCAAAAGCGGATGGACTTTGCTTGTGGTTTGTGTTTATCAATCCTCGTCGTAGTCGGAACCCATCAATTCCTCAGCGGTTGCAAAGAAGGAATCGTCATCCTCTTCGCTCGCATCGTAGATGGAATCGTCCTCGTCCTCATCGTCGATGAGGTCACCGTTCTCGTCCTCCATCAGGAAGGAACGACGAAGCTCCTCATCGTTTGCGCGCTGACCGAGAACTGCGTCGATCGCTTCTCTGTCGGCACGGCTGGTGCGGGAATCCTCTTCCTGGCACAGGTTGGAGAGCTCGATCTCGTTGCCGTCCTTATCAAGAACGCGAATGTCGAGTGCGAGAGATTGCAGCTCCTTGACCATAACCTTGAAGGACTCGGGAACGCCGGGCGTAGGAATATTTTGACCCTTGATGATCGCCTCATAAGCGCGGCGACGTCCGTTGATATCGTCGGACTTAACGGTCAAAATTTCTTGCAGGGTGTAAGCGGCACCGTAAGCCTCGAGCGCCCAAACCTCCATCTCACCGAAACGCTGACCGCCGAATTGAGCTTTACCGCCCAAGGGCTGCTGTGTAACGAGAGAGTAAGGACCGTTGGAACGTGCGTGGATCTTATCGTCTACCAAATGGTGGAGCTTGAGGTAATACATGATACCAACCGTTACGGGGTTATCAAAGGGCTCACCGGTACGTCCGTCGTAAAGAACGGTCTTACCGTCAAGAACCTTGAGGCGCTTTTCAGCGCGCAGGGTGTTCATGAATTCCTCGTTTGCGCGCTCCTCTTCGGAGAGGACTCTGAGCGACTTTGTGCCGGTCTCTTCGTCGGTGGTCTCCTCATAGAGCGCCTTGCCCTCGGGATTTTCCAAGGGGAACAAATCTCTTTGCATGCCGGCAGCCTCAAGGCAAGCAAGAATGTCTTGCTCGTTTGCGCCACCGAATACAGGAGTCATGATCTTCCAGCCAAGCTTTCTGGACGCGATACCCAAGTGAACCTCAAGCACCTGACCGATGTTCATACGGGAAGGTACGCCCAGAGGATTGAGCACGATGTCAAGAGGTGTGCCATCGGGCAGGAAGGGCATATCCTCGGGAGGAAGAATGCGGGAAACGACACCCTTGTTACCGTGACGTCCTGCCATCTTATCGCCTACCGAGATCTTACGCTTTTGTGCGATATAAACCTTAACAACCTTGTTAACACCTGCGGGGAGCTCATCGCCCTGCTCGTGGGAGAATACGCGTACGTCTACAACGATACCCGATTCACCGTGTGCCAAACGCAAGGATGTGTCACGTACTTCTCTGGATTTTTCACCAAAGATAGCACGAAGGAGTCTTTCTTCAGCGGTCAGCTCGGTCTCGCCCTTGGGCGTGATCTTACCAACCAGAATATCACCGGAGCGCACCTCGGTACCTTTTTTAACGATACCTTCTGCGTTCAGATCGCGCAGAGCGTCATCACCGATGTTCGGGATCTCGCGGGTGATCTCTTCGGGGCCGAGCTTGGTGTCTCTTGCCTCGTGGGTGTATTCCTCAATGTGTACCGACGTGTAAACGTCGTCGCGAACGAGTCTTTCGTTCAGAAGAACTGCGTCCTCGTAGTTATAACCTTCCCAGGTCATAAAGCCGATAAGTGCGTTCTTACCCAAGGAGATTTCTCCGTTGTGGGTAGCGGGACCGTCGGCAATTACCTGTCCCGCCTCAACGTAGTCGCCCTTGGAGACGATGGGACGTTGATTGAAGCAGGTACCCTGGTTGGTTCTCTTGAACTTGAGCAATGTGTAAACATCCTTGATGCCGTTCTCGCAAGCCACAACAATGCGGTCAGCCTGTACGCTTTCAACGTAACCCGCTCTTTGTGCAATAACGGTAACGCCGGAATCCAGAGCAGCCTTGTGCTCCATACCCGTACCAACGATAGGAGAATCGTTGACGAGCAACGGAACTGCCTGCTTCTGCATGTTGGAACCCATGAGCGCACGGGTGTTGTCGTCGTTTTCAAGGAAGGGGATCATAGCCGATGCAACGGAAACGAGCATCTTAGGAGCTACGTCCATATAATCGACCTTCATAGCGTCAACCTCTACGATCTCGGTGCGCTCGCGGCCGATAACCTTGGCGTTGATGAAGCAATCATTTTCGTCAAGGGGCTCGTTCGCCTGTGCAACGATGAAGCGGTCTTCGGTATCTGCGGTCATATATTCTACCTCGTCGGTAACCTTGTGGCTAAAGGTTCCGTCGCCGTTATCGATGTGCTTTACCTTGCGGTAAGGAGCTTCGATAAAGCCGTAGTCGGAAATACGAGCGTAGGTAGAGAGATAAGAAATCAAACCGATGTTCGGGCCTTCGGGAGACTCGATGGGGCAAATACGGCCGTACTGGGTATAGTGAACGTCACGCACGTCAAAGGATGCGCGGTCACGGGAAAGACCACCGGGGCCGAGTGCCGACAGACGGCGCTTGTGGCTCAGCTCTGCCAGAGGGTTGTTTTGGTCCATGAACTGAGACAGCTGGCTGGAGCCAAAGAACTCGCGGATAGCGGTGGTGACGGGGCGGATGTTGATGAGAGCTTGTACGGTCAGCTTCTCGTTATCCTGCGTTGCCATTCTTTCCTTAATAATTTTATCCATACGCGCAAAGCCGATGCGGAGCTGATTTTGCAGCTGCTCACCGACAGAGCGGATGCGGCGGTTGCCAAGGTGGTCGATGTCGTCAACGTTGCCAATGTCGTGAGTCAGGTTCAGCAAATAGCTGATGGATGCCAGAACGTCGTCAACGGTGAGACACTTGGGGCAAAGGTCTGCCAAACGGTTCTTTACCTCTGCCTTGATGGCGTCGATGTCGCCCTCGCAAGCTTCCATAATTTCAAGAAGCACGGGGATGCGAACCTTTTCGCGTACGCCGCAATCCTTAAGGTCTTCACCCAAAACGCACATGGGGTCAACGGTGTTGTTGCCGATAACCTTTACAGTGTCACCATTATCCAACGTGAGAAGAACGGTGTTAACACCTGCTTGCTCGATTGTGAGAGCGAGCTCGGGGGTGATCACCTCGCCTGCCTCGAGAACGACCTCGCCCGTGAAGGGGCTAACAACGGTTTCTGCCAGGCGGCGGTTTGCAATGCGGTGGCGGATTGCCATCTTTTCATCAAATTTATAACGACCTACATACGCGATGTCATAGCGTCTGGGGTCAAAGAAGTAGTTGTTGAGCAGGGTGCGTGCAGCCTCCTCTGTGGGGGGCTCACCGGGACGGAGCTTTTTGTAGATCTCCTTGAGTGCCTCAACCTCAGGCGTGGAGCGATTTTGCAGAGCAAGCTCTTCGCTCTCATCCTTTTCAAAGGTGGTCATCAGGTGCTTCTCGTCGCCAAAGAGGGCATAAACGTCCTCACGGCTTGCAAATCCGAGTGCACGGATGAACATCGTTAAGGGAAGCTTGCGGTTTTTATCGATGCGAACGTATGCTACGCCGGCAGCATCAATTTCATATTCGAGCCATGCGCCACGGTAAGGAATAACAGTGGAAGCATAGGTCTTTTTACCTGCTTTATCAATTTCGGAAGCGTAGTACATACCGGGAGAACGGATAATCTGCGAAACGATTACACGCTCTGCACCGTTGATGACGAAGGTACCGGTTTCAGTCATGAGCGGGAAGTCACCCATAAAGATGTCTGCCTGCTTAACCTCGCCTGTTTGCTTGTTGGTCAAACGAACGTTTACCTTCAAGGGAGCCGCATAGTTTACGTCTCTCTCCTTGCACTCCTCAACGGGGTACTTGGGGTGCTCTTCGTCCAACGTATAGGAAATGAATTCAATAACCAGGTTGCCGTAAGTGTCGGTAATGGGAGACGCGTCTCTGAGTACCTCCATCAAGCCTTCCTTTTTGAACCATTCGTAGGACTTGGTTTGAATTTCTACCAAATTCGGCAGAGGATAATCAAACCGAGACGTGGAGAAGCTTTTTCTTGTGTTCTGACCAAGTTTTTGATCTTTTACTTTGATCATTAATTCAATCACTCCATTCAATCTTGATAACGCTTGGGAAAATCACAGTCGTTGCGGAGCTTTTTGACATCGGTGATTTGTGCAAAATGACGATAGCGCATTTTGCCTCTTTCACCAAAGATTCCGCAGTACGAGCAATTATAATGCAGTTTACTATTTTATCACCTTTTTTGTCATTTGTCAAGGGTTTTTTGTAAAAAAATTCATTTTTTTATATTTTTATTTTTTTTGAAAAATCAAAAATTCGTCAAATCGACAAAAAACACAGATTTTGCCACTCTCCCCTGCCCTTTTGCATTAAAAAAGAGCCGCCGCACAGTCAATGCCGTGCAGCAGCCCAAGGTCAAATGTTATAAAATATGTAACAAAAGCGAAAATCAGCCTTGTCTGATCTTTTTGATGATCACAATAATTGCAAGAAGTGCTACGCTTCCCCCGCCGCCCAAAAGGATAAGCGGATTGGCAAGGATAATGGCAATGATCTCGTCGATGGTCTCTCCGGCATCAATATTGTCGGGAAGGAGATTTTCGAGACCGCCAAGCATTGTTTTCTCTTGT
Organism: Eubacteriales bacterium; assembly: GCA_045127455.1. GTDB lineage: Bacteria > Bacillota > Clostridia > Oscillospirales > CAG-272 > UMGS1865. Next base: position 2,103 of record JBGVQK010000067.1, on the reverse strand, counting down.
CCGCAAACGTCGCAGACCTTATCCTCGTTGGCGTCGGTGTGCGCCTCGTGGAGTGCCTCACCGCAGTTGTTGAGGCAAGGACGCTTGTGCGTGTTATAGTTGTCGGGTTGCCACTCGGCAGCGTAGGTGTGCTCGCCGATAACGTTGGTTTCAAAGGTGTAGGTGTCGCTCACCTCGCCGCATTTGGAGCAGGTAAGGAAATAGGTGTCGTGCTCGGTGCACTTTTCAGCCTTTTTGCAAAGTGTGCTCTCGTCAACAACCTTTACCGTAAGATCGTGACCCAGAGCAAAGAGCTTGACGCTTTCGCGGTTGACGATCTCCGCCTCTGCGTTCGCATCTGCAAACCATTTGCCACAATCCTTGTTTTTGCAAATATAGTAAGCGGTGTTTCCCTCTTCCTCGCAGGTGGCAGCCTTGGAGTCAACAAGAGTCAACTGCTCGTGATTGCAGGTGTCAAAGTAAATGCGTGCTTCGCGACCGATAAATTGGCATCCTATCCAGAATCTGCCGGAAACGCCTGCAACCTTTGCGATTTCGGTGGCATTGGCTTGGTACCATTGAGTGAATTGCTCGGTGGTGAAGGTTGCATCGACATCAATGAATACGCTGACCGAAAGATTGTTCTCCTTCATCAGCGTGCCAATTTGGGTAACGTCGCAGATGCTGATAACGGGACCGTTCTTAGCAAAATAGCTCGCCTCGGTTGCAGTGCACACGGGCAGATCAAAAACCTCACAGTTCAGCTCGGTGTTGTAGTTTGCATCGTGACCGACTCTCCATTGCAGGTGGTCTTCGTTAAAGACCTTGTGATTTTGATTGAAGTATGCATACCACAGCATCGTGTCTTGGTCGTTCCAGGTCAGGTCGGTCAGGTAGTATTTGCCGTCAACACGAACCATATTCCACGCGTGGTTTTCCCCGCGGCTTGCACCGTAAACCTGAATGGATTGCATACCAACGCGCTGCAACAGACATTGGAGAGCCTCGGCATAGCCCTCGCAAACAGCTTTGCCCTCAACAAGTGCACCGTAGGCGTTGTGCGCATTGGTGGCGGCAACGTAGGTTACTTGAACGGCAAGCAGATCGTGCAGGGTCTTTTCTTTTTCGTATTCGCTCATGCCGGGGGTGATGTTTGCCACCATTTTGTCGATCGCCTGATTGAAGGTAACCTTTGCATCCTTGAGCTCCTCTTTGCTCATCAAATATTCGGGGATCATGCTCACGATGTTGCCGGAACTGTCGCGATTGTAGGTGTAGGTAGTAGAAAGCCAGAATTGTTCGGTGTGGTCACGACGAACCGCCTCCAGGGTAAGCAGAAATTCGTCCAATTTGAGCTTGTATTGCTTGTTACTGACCTCGATCGTCTCGGCGCAGTCGTCAATGCCCGCAACGAGCTTGTCGTAAACGTGCAAAAGCGCCTCTCCATTGGGAAGGCTTGAAAGCTGTGCGCGGCAGTAGTAAAGGTCTTGGGAGACTTCCCACGCATCGGTCGTTTCTGCCAGAGGTGCAATGGGAAGAATTTGCACAAGCAGAACGAGACAACAAAGCGCTATCATCAAACGTTTTTTCATATTGTTTCTCCTTTCGGTTTTGGTTTTGTGGAGTGCTTAATTATATTGTAGCACACTTTTGAAAAGATTGCAACAGTTTTCTTTTGAAACAAAAAACGGGCGAAGAACACACAAGGAATTCGTCGCGCCTCTAATGATAATTGCAAACAAATTTTAATTTTGTTTGCGGGATCTCGTTTGAAATCTCGGTGGCTTGCTAACGGGATGTAACATTTTCTGTAGAAAGCCACCCAAACTCGTTCGGAGATCCCTGCGGCGCTTTGGCGCCTTGGTTTTGTATCGCTATTCGCTCAACAAAACTTCGACTTCGCTCAGGATGACATACAGAGATTTTATTTGGCTATAACCGCTTGTTGCTTATTCTAAACAACTTTCTTAGCGGATAGGGTTAGTGGTCCCTAGCCGCTTGCGGCAGCAAAAGCGAACCTTGCGTTCGCGCCGATTGTCTGTTGGTGCGCTAACAACTCTATTTAGATAAATTTTGTGCGAAGGTTCTTGAAAGGGGCGTGGGGGGGGGGGGTGGGGTTGGGGT
>JBGVQK010000066.1:0-21861 GCA_045127455.1 Eubacteriales bacterium | reverse complement strand
TCCCCCCACAATTCTTTACAATTCAATTATTTTTTCACACAATTCCTCATAGGAAATACCGGCAGCCTTGGCAGCCATCGGGAGCAGGCTCAGGGGGGTCATGCCGGGGAGTGTGTTGGCTTCCAGGCACCAGACCTTGCCGCTCTCATCCATAATGTAATCAAAGCGTGCATATCCGCGAAGGCGAAGAGCCTCAAAACCGCGCAGAGTTGCCTCGGTAGCCTTTTTTGCCACACGCTTGGGAATTTCGGCAGGGCAGACCTCGCGGGTGTTGCCTTGATACTTGTTTTTGTAATCGTAAAATCCCTCGTTGGGGATGATCTCTACGATGGGGAGCGTTTTGCCGTCGAGGATACCAACGGTCAATTCGCGCCCCACGATCTTCTTTTCCGCAAGCACGCGATCTCCCCAAGGGGCAGCAGCGGCAAGAGCGGCATCGAGCTCGTTTTCGTCCTCGACAATGGTAACGCCTACGCTTGAGCCACAGCTTGTGGGCTTGATGACGCAGGGCAACCCGATTTTTTCAAGAATGGTCGTGCGGCTTTCGGGGAGCGTGGGGTCAACGAACACCCAATCGGGGGTGCGCACACCGGCATCGCGCAAAAGGCGCTTGGCAAGGTCTTTGTCCATAGCCAAAGCCGAGCCGACGTATCCCGAGCCCGTATAGCGAATGCCGTAGCTATCCAAGGTGGCTTGCAGCTGACCGTTCTCACCCATCGCACCGTGCAAGGCAAGGAATACGCGGTCTGCCATTCGGCAGAGCCAGAGGACGTTGGGGCCGATGAGAGCTTCGGAGTTCCCGTTTTCCGCTTTCAGCTTTTTCAGGTCGGGGATCTCCTCGCTGATGGTGTGAGAATAGTTCGCCTCGGTTTTAAAAAGAGAAAAGGGATCGCGCGGCAGCTCGCGAATGCCGCAGTAGGCATCCAACAAAAGCACGCTGTGCCCGTTTTTGATCAGGGCGTTGGCAATGAGACTGCCCGAGGTCAGGGATACCTCGCGCTCGGGGGAGTAGCCGCCCGCAAGTACAACAATGTTCAAAGTAAAGAGCTCCTTTCGTCAAAGGGTTTGTTCGATATATAAACCACGCGGTCACGACCGCCAAGGTCGCGAATCACGTGTACGTGTGCAAAATTTTGCTCTTTTGCAAGAAGGATGAGGTCGTTGGCTTGATCGTAGCCGATCTCAAACAGGAAGAATCCGTCCTTTTTGAGCAAGGGGGAGTTGTTTTGGAGAATGGCGCGGTAAAAGAGCAGACCGTCCTCGCCACCGTCAAGAGCAACCGAGGGCTCGGCGTGCACCTCGGGGGAGAGTGCGGCAATATCCTTTGTGGGAATGTAGGGGGGATTGGAAAGAATGGCATCAAAGCAGCATGCCTCAAACGGCAAAGGGGAGAGCACGTCAAAAAGCATTCCGCAAAAGCGAGAGCCCACACCGTTTTTTGTGGCATTCCGCTCGGCAAGGGCGAGTGTAGCAGGGAATTTTTCAAGTGCCACCGCCGTGGTGTCGGGGCGTTCTGCCAGAGTTGAGACGGCAATGCAGCCGCTCCCCGTGCAAAGGTCGGCAAAGTGTGCGCCCGACGGCAAAAGCTTGATTGCAGTTTCTACCAAAATCTCGGTATCCGCGCGCGGAATGAGGCAGTCGGGGCTGACCTCGTATTTTTGACGGTAGAAATCCCATTCTCCCAAAATGTATTGGAGCGGCTCGTGCGACAGTCGACGAAGGACTGCGGCATCAAGCTCCGCGCTTTGGTAATCGCGGTCGGGCTCGGTGCGCAAAACAGAGGGGGGGACGGCACAAAAATGCTCCATTAGGCAAAGAGCATCCCACTGGGCATCGTCTATTTTTGCGTTTTGCAATTTTTGGCAAAGCTGACGGTACGTCATCCTATCCCTCCTTTTTGCAGTTATCCTTTATCATATTATCACAGAATTGGAAAAAAGGGAATAGATTTTTTAAAAAAATAAATTTTTTTTTAGAAAGCTCTTGATTTTTTGAAAAAATGTGTTATACTTTTAATAGAATGTGTAATCGTGGTACTATGCCACAATTTTTTGGAGGTATCAATATGGAAAACCGTGGAACCGGCACCGGCAAAAAAATTCTGAAGATTCTTGGCATCCTGCTTGCCATTGGCGCGGTATGCTTTATCGCTGTAAAAATTTATAGAAAGTTCTTCAAAAAAGAAGAGCCCGCTTTGGAGGCTGCAGCCGACGAGGTTGACGCTATTGCAGAGGAATCTGCTCCCGAGGCAGCAGAAGAAGTAGCTGCCGAAGAGGAAAGCTTTGAGGTTCCCGCTGCGGCAGTTATCGCCAATGCAGATCAAATGGAAGCGTAAAATTGATTTTCTTACATCCGAAAACGGCTTTCCGTAAAAAGAGGGAAGCCGTTTTCTTATCTTGACGAAAGGAAAAAGCTATGGCAAATTACAGAAGAGGACGCATCAATGAGGAGATGCAAAGAGAGCTGACGATGATCTTGCGTCGTGTAAAGGATCCTCGCGTCAGCGATGCTTTTATCAGCATTACGTCGGCAGATTGTACTCCCGACCTCAAGTATGCAAAAATTTATTATTCGGCAATGGGCGGCGATAAAAAGGAGGTTGCCAAGGGACTGAAGGCAGCATCCGGCTTTATTCGTCGTGAGCTGGCAAGCTCGCTCAATTTGCGCATCACTCCCGAGCTCACCTTTGTAGCGGACGATTCGGTAGCATACGGTGCACACATTGCATCCATTCTCAACACTCTTGACATCAAGCCCGAGGAAGAGGACGAGGACGAAGAGGACGTATGAGCGAATTTTTGACAGAGCTTGATGAGCTGATCGAGGTGCTCGAGGTACCTGCCGATACACTCATCGTTTTTCACCGCAATCCCGACGCCGATGCCGTTGGCTCAGCGTTTTCGCTTTGCCGCGTTCTGGAGCAGCTCGGCTCAAATTGCCGTTGCATCTGTCAGGACGAGGTTCCCGCAAACTTGCAATTTTTGATGCACCAAATGCAGGGGAGTGTGCTCCCCGAGGCAGTTCTCTCTGATTTTGCGCCTGCACGCGTTATCACCGTTGATACGGCGTCGCTCTCTCAAATGGGAACGCTTGCTCCTCTTTTTGGAGATCGCGTTGATCTGATGATCGATCATCACGAGTCGGACGAGCCCTACGGTGCGCAATGCTACATCCGTTCCGGTGCGGCGGCTACGGGCGAAATTATTTTTGATCTGGTCAAGCATTTGGCAAGCGAAGAGCGCATCGCTATTGATGAGGAGATGTGCATTGATCTTTACGCTGCCATCAGTGCAGATACGGGCTGCTTCCGTTATTCCAACGTAACGCCCAAAACGCATATTCGCGCAGCAGAGCTTGTGGCAAGCGGCATTGACTGTGCCGATATCAACCGAAAATTGTTTGAAAACAAAAGCCTTGAACGCTTGCGCGCACAGTCGGCGGCGATCTCCAATATGGAGGTGTTCTTGGGTGGCAAGGTTGCGGTCGTTACCTTTCCGTATGCTCTCAAGGCAGCCCTTGGGCTGGGAGATGAGGACCTTGGCGCACTTGTGGATATTCCGCGCTCTCTTTCGGGGGTTGAAGTGGCACTTTGCATCCGCCAACCGCTCCCCGAGGGCAAATTCCGTGTGTCGGCACGCTCTAACGGAGCATACGACGTAGCCGCTCTTTGCCGCAAATTTGACGGCGGCGGGCACGCAAAAGCTGCAGGCTGCACCTTGATCGCAACCGACATAGCAGAGGCTATGCACCGCATCGTTTCGGCTATCCGCCCCGAGGAAGTCGAGCAATAAATGAATAACCCCCTCCTTTTTTGGCAATGCTGATGATGCAGAAACCAAAAAGGAGGGTTTTTTATGTTTTACAAAAGAATACTTACGCTTGCCATTTTTGCGGCGATCCTTTTGCTCGTTGTAGGACTTTTACCTGTGCACGGGGAAGAGGAAATTTACGACAAGGTGGTTCGCTTGCACGTGCTTGCCAATTCGGATAGCGAGGAGGACCAAGCCGTCAAGCTCAAGGTCAGGGATGCGATACTTGCGCTTACCGTTCCGCTCCTGCAAAATTGCGAAACAAAAGAGGAGGCCGTGGCACTTCTTGAAGAGAACCAAACGCTTTTTGTGGAAGCGGCAAAAGCCGTTTTGCAAGAGGAAGGCTTTGACGATACCGTCAGCATTGAAATGGGACTCGAGGAGTATCCCACACGCACCTATGATAGCCTTTGCTTTCCCGCAGGGGAGTATATTTCAATGCGTGTCAGTCTTGGCACGGGAGAGGGGCAAAATTGGTGGTGCTGTCTTTTTCCGCCCCTTTGTCTTGGTGCGGCAACCGTAAGAGACGAAGATGCCGAGGATGCTTGCATTTCGGTCGGTTTTACGCCCACGCAGTATAAGATCATTACCGAAAGTGACAAGCCTGTTTATCGGGCGCGATTTAAAATTTTGGAGCTGCTTGGACAATAAGCGCCGTGACGTGGGAGAGAGTGCTTGCCGCTTTCTCCCGCTCGCGGGTGCGCGCGCACGCGCGAATTTTGCTAAGATACTTGACAAATCATCTATTTTATGGTAAAATAATATATCTGTGCATAGGAGGTTTCTTATGGAACAACAACAGATATCCGCCCTTGTGAGCGAGCAAAGAGCATTTTTTGAAAGTGGAAAAACGCTTTGCGTGTGCTATCGCAAAGAGGCTCTTCAAAAGCTTTATGCCGCTATCGTGTCACGTGAGAGCGCTTTGATAGATGCTTTGCAAAAGGATCTCGGCAAGTCCGATTTTGAAAGCTATATGTGCGAGATCGGTATGGTGCTGGATGAGATCAGCTATATGCTCAAGCACCTTGAAGGCTTTGCAAAAGAGAAGCGCGTGCGCACACCCTTGGCGCAATTTGCATCCCGCAGCTACGTTAAGCCCTCGCCCTATGGCGTTGCTTTGATCATGAGTCCGTGGAATTATCCCTTCTTGCTCACGCTTGACCCTTTGGTAGATGCGCTTGCGGCAGGAAACACGGCAATCGTTAAGCCTGGCGCGTATGCTCCCGCAACCGCTCAAGCGATCAAAGAGCTTTTGGAAAGCACTTTTACACGCGAGTACGTTGCGGTCGTAACGGGCGGCAGAGCGGAAAACACCTATTTGCTTGATCAAAAATTCGATTATATCTTCTTTACGGGCAGCAAGGGTGTTGGCAAAGAGGTTATGAAAAAGGCTGCCGAGCACCTCACCCCCGTAACGTTGGAGCTTGGCGGAAAAAGCCCTTGCATCGTTGATGAGAGCGCCGATCTTGCTCTTGCGGCTCGCCGCATTGCCTTTGGCAAATACCTCAACTGCGGGCAGACCTGCGTCGCCCCCGACTACGTCCTCTGTCACGCGTCGGTGCGTGACCGCTTTGTAGAGCTTTTAAAGGAGGAGATCAGCCGTCAGTATGGCAAAGATCCTTTGCAGAATGCCGATTACGGTCACATCATCAACCAAAAGCATTTCGAGCGCGTGTGTTCACTGATCGACTCTAATAAAACCGTTCACGGTGGGCGCACAAATGCCGATACGCTGCAAATAGAACCTACCGTTATGACAAATATTGGGTGGGATGATGCCGTTATGGGCGAAGAGATCTTCGGTCCCGTGCTTCCTGTTTTGACCTTTGAAACAGTTGACGAGGTGATCGAAACCGTCAATTCGCACGACCGCCCCTTGGCACTTTATCTTTTCTCTTCCAACAAAAAAACGGTTCGTCGCATCACGTCAAGATGCCAATTTGGCGGCGGATGCATCAACGACGTTATCATCCACCTCGCCACGGCACACATGGGTTTTGGCGGTGTAGGGGAGAGCGGTATGGGCGCTTACCACGGCAAGGTCGGCTTTGACACCTTCTCGCACAAAAAGAGCATTGTAGATAAAAAGACTTGGATCGACCTTCCCATGCGCTATCAACCGTACGATAAAAAACTGAATGCAAAGCTTCTTCGTATGTTCTTAAAATAAATCGAAAAATGAAACCAAATTGTTAAAGGAGAACGTTATGAGAGATTACGTTATTTTTACCGATTCCGCTTGTGATATCAAGCCCGAATTGCTTGCTGAATGGGGCGTACCTTATCGCTCTTTGACCTTCCGTTTTGACGGAGAAGAAAAAGAATATTCCAACGACGATATGTCGGTAAGAGAGTTTTATGACAAAATGAGAGCGGGCGGTGTTGCAAAAACCGCGGCCGTTACCCCCGAGGCATTTGCCACAATGTTTGAGGAAGAAGCCCTCAAGCAGGGCAAGGACGTCCTCTACATCGGCTTTTCGTCCGGACTTTCCACCACCTACAATTCGGGTCGTATTGCCGCGCTCGAGCTGCAGGAAAAGTATCCCGAAGCAAAGATCATCGCAGTCGATACGCTTGCCGCATCGGCAGGTGAAGGTCTGATGCTTTATTTGACCGTTCAAGAAAAGAAAAAGGGCGCTACCATTGAGGAAGCCGCAGCATTCGTGCGCGATCTGATCGGACGTATGGGCATTTGGTTCACCGTTGACGATCTCGTTTACCTCAAGCGTGGCGGACGTGTCAGCCCTACCGCGGCATTTGTTGGCAACCTGCTTGGCATCAAGCCTGTGCTCTATATGGACAACGAGGGTCACCTCATTCCCGTAACCAAGGTGCGCGGCCGCAGAACCTCTATTGTGGCAATGGCTGATAAGTATACCGAAAAGGCAGTTGACAAGGAGAACGGCACCGTATTTATTTCCCACGGTGATTGCCTTGCCGATGCACAGTTGCTTGCTGATATGCTCAAAGAGAGACACGGTGTAGAGGTCAAGGTCCTCACCGACGTTGGCCCCGTTATCGGTGCACACTCCGGCCCCGGCACGATCGCACTCTTCTTTGTTGCCGATGCAAGATAATACGTGCGCCGCTTGGCGCGCCTACTACCTACTATAAGGAGATCAACCTATGGCAGAAGATAAAAAGAAAGTCACGCCCGCGGCATCCGCCAAGCAGACTGCACCAAAAACAACAAAGCAGCCTGCAAAAAAAGCGATGAATGGTGAGGACGTAGCAAAAATTGCGGCTGCTACCGCCAAAAAGGCTGCCCAAACGGTCAAAAAAGCGGCAAAGACCAGCGTACATCAAACGGCTGTAGCCATCATCAAGGTGCAGGATGCTACCAAGAAGAAGGCGGAACAAAAAAAGGCCGAGAGAGCCGCTGCAACCAAAGAGCCCAATGCAAAAAAGAAGACGACCTGGCAGGATATAAAGGTGATGGGAGGCAATCTGCTTTCCAAAATGGCAAAGGGCGGTGCTATGCAGCTGCGCTCCAATGCCGAAGAGGTCAACAAGCTCAACGTATTTCCCGTTCCCGACGGAGATACGGGTGACAATATGCGTATGACCATCGAGAGCGGTGTTGCCGCTATCGAAAATCTCGAAACCGACAACCTTGCAGACGTTATGAAGGCGTTTTCGCACGGTATGCTGCTTGGCGCACGCGGCAACTCGGGCGTTATTCTCTCGCAGTTCTTTGCAGGTACTGCAAAGGGCATTGAGGGCGTTGACCAAGCCGACCCCGCCGCATTTGGCCGCGCTTTGCAAAAGGGCGTAGAGCAGGCATACAAGTCGGTTATGACACCCACCGAGGGAACCATTCTCACCGTTGCGCGCGAGGCAGTAGAGTTTGCTGTTGCTCGCATCACTCCCGAAAGCACTATCAGTACGCTTTTCTCCGACCTTGTAGGGGAAATGCGTGCATCCTTGGAGCGCACCCCCGAAATTCTCTCTGTTCTGCGCGAAGCAGGCGTTGTCGATAGCGGCGGAGCAGGTCTGTTCTACATTATGGATGGCTTCAACCGCGTTCTCAACGGCGAGGAGATCTTGGGCGAGGAGCAAATGGCGCAGCTTACGGCAAACGCAAAGGCAACGTCCGCCCCCGAGGTCGATCTTGATGCCTTTGGTCCCGACAGTGTAATGACCTATGGATACTGCACCGAGCTGCTCGTTCGTTTGCAAAATTCCAAAACGAACGTTGCTGCCTTTGATGTGGAGGCGCTTAAGGCGTATCTTTCCACCCTTGGCGACTCGATCGTTGCTTTTCAAACCGATAGCATTGTTAAAATTCACGTGCACACCCTCACGCCCGAAAAGGTCCTTGCGCATTGCCGCACCTTTGGCGAATTCTTGAAGGTGAAAATTGAAAATATGTCGCTTCAGCACAGCTCTGTTGTAGAAGGAGAAAAGGAAGAAAAAGCCGCTCCCGTAGTCGAGGAAACTCCTGCCGCACTCGCTAAAAAATATGGCGTGGTTGCCGTTTGCACAGGCCCCGGCATCGAACAGCTCTACCGCGATTTCGGCACCGACGAGGTGGTCGAGGGCGGACAAACGCAAAACCCCTCTACCAACGATTTCCTCGATGCGTTTGCCAAGGTAAATGCAGAGCATATCTTTGTTTTTCCCAACAACGGCAACATTTTTATGGCGGCACAGCAGGCAGCCGACATCTATACGGCGGCTAAAATTCACGTTATTCCCAGCAAAAACATCGGCTCGGGCTACGTGGCGCTCTCCTGCGCAAATTTTGAGCTCGACGATGCCGATGCGATCGCGAATGAAATGACCGAAGCCCTCGGTCGTGTGACTGCAGGATACGTTTCTCCCTCTATCCGTGATGCAGAGATCAATGGCGTTACCATCAAAAACGGCGACACCATCGGTATTATCGGCAAAGAAATCGTTCTTTCCGACCCCGATCAGCACGCCGCTGCTCTCGGTCTTGTCCAAAAAATTCTTGAAGGCGATAAGTTTATGCTCACCGTTTTCTGCGGTAAGGATGCTTCTCCCGAGCAGCAAGCCGCTCTTCAAGCCGACATCCAAAAGGCACACCCCGCCATCGAAGCCTACTTCATCGACGGCGGTCAGGATATCTATCCGTTTATTTTCGTAGCAGAGTGATTTTTGAATGATTGCGGGAAAACCTTTTTTGGAAAAAAAGTGTTTTCCCGCACCCTTTCCAAAAAACTCTCTATCAAAAATAAAAATAATGGGATAGCGCACTTGCTATCCCTATCTTTGTATTTATCCGTGGTAATCAACTTTCTTAGCGACCAGGGTCTTGGTGGTGCCTGGGAGCTTGCGATAGCAAAAGCGCGTCTTATGGCGCGCGCCGACTGTCTATTCGCGAACTAAAAACTCTATTTTTGCCCTTTTGTGCGAGTTTTCTTGAATGGGGTGTGGGGGGAACTTGTTTGAAATAATTTCCCCCCACAAATCATTTATTCTCTATTAGCCGCCTTCTTCCAACACTTGTGGCACATAGCGATGTAGGAGTCGTTGCCGCCAAGCAGAATTTGACTACCGGTGGTGACGACGTTTCCGTTCTCGTCGATACGGGCGTTTACGGTTGCCTTATTACCGCAGGAGCAGATGGTTTTGATCTCGGTGATAGAGTCGGCAACCTCAAAGAGGCGGCGGCTACCGGGGAAGAGATGCGTCAAAAAGTCGGTGCGCAGACCAAAGCACATAACGGGAATATCATACACGTCAACGATTTTACGCAGCTGATCAATTTGCTCGGGTGTGAAGAATTGGCACTCGTCGGTGATGATGACGTTGCAATCCTTGTGATTTTTTTCAAAGAGGGAAAAGATATCGGCATCGGGGGTCATAATATCGGCGGTAGCCTCAAGACCAATGCGGGAGCGAATGATATTTGCACCGTCGCGGTCGTCGATCGAGGGCTTGATGAGCCAAACCTTCATATTGCGTTCCTGATAATTGAATCGGGTGATGAGTGCATTTGCGGTCTTGGAGGAGCCCATCGCTCCGTATTTAAAATATAATTTAGCCATAACGTATCTCCAAAATCATTAAAATTTGCAAATCAACTGTTCAAGTGCTGTGTAGCCTTGGGGGGATAGCTTGAGTGCGCGGTCGGCCTCAAGGCAGGCGTCAAGCGCATTTTTGAGTCGCTTTTCGGATATCTGCCGCAGGCTCTTTTGATAAAGCCCTACGCGATATTCGTGCCACGCAGGATTAAAGGCTGCGCAGATCTCGCTCACGGGTGCTCCCTCGGCAGTCATTGCGCGAATGACTGCCATATCGCAGATTGTACCGGACATTTCCGCCAAAATGCGAATGGGATCGGCGCGGCGGAAGCGGTAGTCGGCAAGAATGGCAAGAGCCTCTTGCGAGCGTCCTGCCATAATGGCATTGGCAAAGGCGTAGGTGTCGTATTCGTTGAGGGGCGTGCAAACAAGACGCATCGATTCCTCATCCGCAACGGTTCTTCCATGATAACGCAGATAAAAGCTGAGCTTGTCTATTTCGTTTGCGAGAATATACATACTATGCCCGCAATACTCGGGAATAAGCGAGCAAAGGGCAGGGGACGCCTCTACACCGTTGTGCAAAAAGTGTTTTTGCACCCAAGCGGCAAGCTTTGCGGTGGAACAACGATCAAACTGAACAGGGGTGAGATACTCCGCAAGGCGCTTGAGGAGTGCAGAAGGAGCCTTTGGGAGTCTGCCCACGTTCAAGTGCTCGGCGGCAACGCTCACAATCAGCATATTGTAGTCGTAATCCTGAAGTGCGGAGAGGGCATCGCAAAGGTCGTCGATCTCGTTCTGTCTCATCGAGTTAAAATTGAGTCCCGACAAGATAACCAGCTTTTTATCTGCCATCATTGGCAAAGGCATCAGGGCGTCAATCAGCTTTTGCGCTTCAAAATCCATCGCATCAAGGCGGATTTCATTAAAAAAGGCAAAGGAAGGATCGGGGCAGATCAGCTCGCGCGCTTGCTTTACGGCAAAGGCTTTGAGATAGTCCTCGTCGCCAAAAAAGAGGTAACCCGCACGGGGATCGCTTTTCAGTTCTTTTCTAAAGTCCGCTTCCTTGAGCAAATCCATGGCATCCGACTCCTTTCCACATAATCTGTTCCCATTATATCATTTTTTGAGTCGCCCGTCAAGAGAGAAAATTCGCTTTGCGCAAAGAAAGCTGAAAAGATTTTTGCTTTTTGTCGTTTGTCATATCCCAATAGGACATAAAAGCAAAAAACTCGTCTTGTTACGCTATTGCAAAGCGGGACACTTTGTGCTATAATATGTTGATTTTGCAATTCCCGACCAAAGGAGATGTGACTATGAAGCATAAACTTGATCATAAAAAAATATGGCTTGAATGGGTGCCGATGGGCGTTTGCGCCGTTGCCATTTTGGTGTGCGCCTTTGTATTTGGGCAAAAGTGGTATAAGGTTCTGCCAACGCTCAACACGCTTGTTATCCTATTGCTCAGCGCGCGCGTTGATAGACGTTCCTTTTTGCTCGGCGGACTGAATGCGGCACTCTACGGCATTGGATATCTCGGCGAGGGGCTTTATTTTTCGGTCATTAACTGTTTGCTCGTATCCATGCCTTTGCAGCTATTTTCCTTTTTTCACTGGAAGAAGCACGCCGACGGTAAGTCAACCAAGCTGCGCACGCTGGGTTGGAAAGGGGAGATCGTCGTTGTTTCTTTAACCGTTGTGGGGTGCTTGTGTTGCCATTGGTTCCTTTTGCCGTTCTTTGCAGGAGAAAAGCAGGCGGCGTTGGATATTTTCTTGTTCGTTATCGGACTTGTTATCACGGTGCTCAGTATGCTGCGCTACGTTGAAGCACCGTATTACAATCTTATTTCTTCTATGGCCAATTTGATTATGTGGCTCCTTATTTGCACGCAGAATATCGCCGATCTCAATTACCTCATTATGGCGGCGTATAGCTTCTTCCGCGTGGTGCAATCGGCTATAAATTGGACAAAACAATACCAAAAAGGGAAAAAAGAGACCACTCCTGCCAACGCCGACGGAGACGCCGCTCGCGCATAGAATAATATATAAAATAAAAAATGTGGAAAATATTTTGAATTATTTTCAAAAAACCCTTGACAAAAAGGAAAGAATCGGTTATAATATGTCGTGTCATTGTGTAAAAAGCGTATTCCAGGCTTGAAAGTGTGAAACGCTTCCGATTAATTCATAGGAGGTGCAAAACGATGCTCAGAACTTACCAACCGAAAAAGCGTCAGAGAAAGAAGGAGCACGGCTTCAGAAAAAGAATGAAGACCGCTGACGGCAGAAACGTACTCAAGAGAAGACGCGCAAAGGGCAGAAAGAGACTGACCCACTAATTGTTACCCCAAGGGGAACAATTCCAACATAAAACACCGACTGCTGTGAAGCGTGCCCTGCGCGTTCGCGCTGTCGGCGTTTTTGTTTGTTAGCGATAATTTACAAGTTTCAAAATCTATTTTTATTTTTCAATGACGGAAGCAAAACTTTCAGTAAAGGAAAGAGCCAATGAAGTACACAACCATTAAGGAACATCATCTGTATAATAAGACCTTTACGCGAGGCGCACGCTTCTCGGGGCAATATCTTTCGGTGTTCGTTTTGCGCGACTATGCGGCAAAGCGACTTAAGAAGGAAAATCCCGAAAAAAAGGCGTACAACCGCTTTGGCGTCAGCGTCACCAAGCGAGTGGGTGGGGCAGTGCAGCGCAGTCGTGCCAAGCGCATTTTGCGTGCGGGCTACCGCGCAATTGAGCCCGAGCTCAAAACGGGATTTTTGATTGTTGTTGCTCCCCGTGAGGGGATCCTCGATATCAAGTCCACCGACGTTGAAAGAGAATTGCGTCGCGGTTTTTTAAAGCTTGATATGTTCCGCGAAGACCTAACGCCATGAAGCACCTGTGTATCTGGCTTGTTCGTCTTTATCAAAAGTATCTCTCGCCCCTTAAGGGCAGACCCACCTGTCGATTTACGCCAACCTGCTCGGCTTACGCCATACAAGCGTTTCAAAAACGCGGATTTTTTGTAGGGCTTTTACTCACGGCAATGCGCATTTTCCGTTGTCAACCGTTTTGCGCACCGGGGTATGATCCCGTTCCCGAAAAAGGCTTGCGTAACCGTCGATACAAGGTCTCTCCCATGACGAAGTATTTTTATCCGGAGGAATACGGGCTGGATAAAGACGAAAATGAGGCACAATGATTTCGCAGCACCGTGCGAAAAAACAGAAAAGACGGTGCAGATCCCAAAAACACGAAGGGAGTTTTTCGCTACGTGCGAAAGAAACAAAAAATGAACATGAAAACAAAGAAATTTACAGGACGTATCGCCACTATCGCTTTGGCAGTTCTGCTTCTTCTGACAGCATTGGTCAGCTGCGCTCCCAAGCAAGCGACCCCCACGCTTCCTTTTGACGAAAAGGCATTCTCTATGGATACCGAGGAAGAGCTCAAGTCTCACGGACTGAAGCCCTCCGAGCTTAAAAAGGTTGCCACGATCTTCTCTGCGGCTTTTGGCGCAAAAGAAGCATTCAACGCGCGTGAGGCTCTGGTTGCGGCAAATCGCGGCTACGATATGACCGCTACTGATTTTGATAAGAATGCAGACTTTAGCGAAAACAAGGGGCTCAACCTTGCATACGCAAAGAACGTTATTAAAAAGGCAAACACTACCGCTGCTACTGTAACGGATACCGATACCTTTACCGATGCCGAGCTTTCCAACACCGAAAAGAGCGGTATTCTTGACCGTTTGAACGAAGCTGACGTTGCAACGCTGCTCGAAGCCTTCCGCCAAACCATCGAGATCGAAAAGGGCGGCTTTTGGGATGGATTGCTTGGCGTTATCGGTAAGATCCTGAACTGGATCACCAAGTATCTCGGTTTTGGCTCTTACGTTGTTGGTATTTGCTTGTTCGCAATCGTTATCGAAATTTTGATGCTGCCTTTCTCCATTAAGCAGCAAAAGAATTCCATTAAGCAGGCAAAGCTTCGTCCCAAGGAAATGGCTATTAAGAACAAGTACAAAGGACGCAACGACCAACCCACCATGCAAAAAATGCAGGCAGAAATTCAAGAGCTCTATCAGCGCGAGAACTTCAGCCCCTATAGCGGCTGCTTGCCTCTCTTGATCCAAATGCCCATCATTATGGCGCTTTACTACATTGTTATCGACCCGCTCCATTACGTTCTGGGTCAGGGCGCTAACGTTACCGCGGCTCTTACCACCTTTGCTACCGCATCTCCTGCGGCAGGCGGTCTCGGTATGAGCGTATCCTCTAACCGCGGTACCATCGAGCTGTTGTCCTTGCTCAAGGAGAGCGGCGACAACATCATTGATGCACTTGGTAACTTCCAATATTTCTCCTTCTCCGATGAAGCGCTCGTTTCCTTGGATAAGGCAGTTGGAATGATCCCCAACTTTAATATCGGAGGCTTGAACTTTGGTCTGGCACCCAACTTCAACAATTTGGGCGGCGGCTACTGGGTCCTCTTGCTTGTACCTGTAGTGACGTTCCTCACCTATTTCTTCTCCTCTAAGATCAACCGCAAGTTTATGTATCAGCCCGCTACCAACGAGGGTATTGATGCAAGACAGCAGGCTTGCTCCAACTCGATGATGGATATCACTATGCCCGCAATGTCTGCATTCTTCACCATGGCAGTTCCTGCCGTTATCGGTGTATATTGGGCATTCCGCAGCTGGATCGGACTTCTCAAATCCTTCATTATGTCTCGCATTATGCCTCTCCCTAAGTTCACCGAAGAGGACTATAAGGCTGCAGAGAAGGAAATGGCAGGCAAGGCCAAAAAGAAGATCAATAAGACCAAAGCCTCGGGTGAGGTAAGAGCAGTACGCTCCCTGCACTATATTGACGACGAGGACTTTGACGATACCCGTGAACGCGGTCTTGCACGTAAAGCGGCTATTGAAGAAAAGGAAAAGCAAGAAAAGGCAGAGGCAGCCGAGAGAGCACAAAAGCTCCCCTTTGGCAAGATCGCTCTTAAAAAGGATGAGCGCAAAAAGGCTGATGAGGAAGAAGCGCCTGCTGAAGAAACCAACGAGACCGACGATACTACGAACAACGAATGAGGTAATATAAACCATGAAGAAAGAATTGATTGTAACGGCAAAAACCGTTGACGAAGCAAAAGAAAAGGCTGCCGCCGAGATTGGCGTAGCCATTGAAAATATTGAATTCACCGTTCTGGAAGAGGGTAAGCGCGGCTTCCTCGGCTTTGGCGCAACCGAAGCAAAGGTATCTGCTACCTACACCCTTGGCGGTGCCGACATTGCTCTGGCTTTCATCGAGCAGGTCGTTTCCGATATGGAGCTGAACCTGACGGTTGCAAAAAAAGAGGGCAACAACGACGATATCCTCATCACCGTTGACGGTGAAGGTGCAGGCCTTCTGATCGGTCATCACGGTGAGACCTTGGATTCTCTGCAATATCTTGCAAACCTTGCAGCAAATAAGAAGATCAAGGGCGAGAAGCATGACTACGTGAAGATCACCCTCGATATTGAAGGCTATCGCGCAAAGCGCGAGGAAACTCTGCGCGCACTTGCTCGCCGCATGGCAGCAAAGGTTGTTAAGTACAAGAAGAGCGTTATGCTCGAGCCCATGAACCCCTATGAGAGAAGAATCATTCACTCCGAGGTTCAACACGTAGCAGGTGTTTCCACCAATTCTATCGGCTCCGAGAACAACCGCCGCGTTGTTATGTTCCTCGACGATAGCAAGGCTGCAACCACCGAAGAATAATCCAACAAAAATCTGCGCCCTAGCGCATGATGGGGAGAGAGAACCCGAAAACGTGCAGGTTCGCTCTCCCCAATCTTTTTAAGTGAGGTAGAGTATGTTTATAGGAGATACCATCGTCGCGATTAGTACGGCAAGAGGAAAGGGCGGTGTCGCCCTGCTTCGCATTTCCGGGCCCGATGCTGTTGAGATCTGCGAAAAAATGTTCTTGCCCAAAAGCGGCAAGAAATTATCCGAATATGCACCCCGTACTGCGATTTTCGGCTCCATTTACGCCCCCGACGATAGGGGAGCGTGGAGCGAGATCGACAACGGCTTGGCAACTGTTTTTCGCGCCCCTGCATCCTTTACGGGTGAGGACACGGTGGAGATCTGTTGCCACGGCGGTATTCTGCTCACCCAAACAGTGCTGACCGCTTGTCTTGCGGCAGGTGCACGTGCCGCAGAGGCTGGAGAATTTACTCGTCGCGCATTTCTCAACGGCAAAATGGGACTTTCCGCAGCCGAAGCTCTCGGCGATCTTTTAGAAGCTCAAACGCGCGAGCAGTTGACTCTTGCGCACGCAGGTACCGACGGTCGCGTAGAGCGCAAATGTCGCGAAATTTACGATGCTTTGTGCGCGGTTTTGTCCTCTGTATATGCAAAAATCGACTATCCCGACGAGGATCTTGCCGAAATGAGCCGTGAGGAAATGCAAGCTTCTTTGGATGCATGCATTGCGCGTGTTGAAAAGCTGCTCGACACCTATCGCACGGGTCATGCCATTGCCGAGGGAATCCCAACGGTTATTTGCGGCAAGCCAAATGTGGGCAAAAGCTCGCTTTACAATCTTATCGTGGGACGTGATGCTGCAATCGTTACCGACGTAGAGGGAACTACGCGCGACGTGCTCACCGAAACCGCATCCCTCGGTCGCGTAACGCTCCGTTTGTTTGATACGGCAGGGTTGCGCCAAACCGAAGACGTGGTTGAAAAAATCGGCATTGACCGCGCACGTCAAGCACTTGAAGAAGCCGAATTGATATTGGCTGTTTTTGACGGCTCTGTCGCTCCCGATGAAGAAGATAAAGCACTTGCAGAGTCTCTTTCCGCTACCAATGCCACCATCATTGCCGTCATCAACAAATCCGACCTTGGCATCAAGGAAAAAGACTTTTATACCACGCAGTTTACACATACGGTTACACTTTCCGCCAAAGAGAGAGAGGGAACAGGGGCGCTTTCCGCCCTTGTGGAGTCCTGTTTTATCAACGGTGAGCTTGACACAAAGGCAGATACCGTGCTGACCAATGCGCGCCAAAAGGGTGCGGCACTGTCAGCTCTTGAAGCGCTCAAACGCGCTTACGGCGGACTTTCTTACGGCCTTCCCGTCGAGCTTTGCTGCAGCGACTGTGAAGCCGCTATGCAAGCCATTGCAGAGCTTGATGGTAGAGCTGTTTCCGAGGATATCGTATCCCACATCTTTTCCCATTTTTGCGTAGGGAAGTAAACAAAAAGGAGAAATTCCAATGTACGCATATCATCCCCAATTCAAAAAGAAAAAAGAAAAGCTGCTTGCGTGGTTTTTGGTGGCAATCGGTGCTATCCTTTATATCACCTCGCAGTATCCGGGAGCACCCATTCCCGGCATTTTGCAAATCGTTGGCATATGCTCGTTGGCAGGTAGTATTTTGCTTGTTTCGATGTGCATTTTGCGTTCCTATTCCTACGAATTGGTAGAAGGAGAGGCAGGAAAGACCGATTTTGTTATCACCGAGCATTACAGCCGTCGCAAAACCGTTGTTTGCCGCGTAGGACTTGACGATATTGTTTCGGTTAAGGAGCTTGACGCAAATTGGAAAAGAGAAAAAGAAACACTTTATACCTACACGGGTGTTTTGTTTGATGAAAAGCGCCACCTTGTAGAGATGCAAGCCCACGGCGAACACTTTTTCGTTATCATTTGCGCCGACGAAACACTTTTTAAGCTCCTTAGTAAACACTGATAGCAATATTTGTCCGATATTTCTTAATAATTGTCTTGAAAAACCGCACGATTTGTCTTATAATTAATTCATAGACTCTTTTATATTTTATAATAAGAGAAAAGGAGATTAAAGATATGGCATTTCCGGTAGCAATTCAAGTCTATTCGGTAAGAGGTGACGCGTCGAATAATCTGCGCGGCACACTTGAGCAGATCAAAGAAATGGGCTATGACGGTGTTGAGTTCGCAGGCCTTTACGGTCACACCCCCGAAGAGGTTCGCGCTATGTGTCAAGAAATCGGTCTTGTTCCGATCTCCGCACACGTTCCTTACCTCGATATGGTAAAGGACCCCGAGAGCGTTCTCGGTCAATATGCGACCATCGGTTGCAAATATGTAGCCGTTCCTTACCTCACCCCCGAATACCGTCCCGGCACCCCCGGCTTTGCAGACGTTATCAAGAACGTTGAAATGCTTGGCGCAGTTGCAAAAAAGTTGGGTATGACTCTGCTTTACCACAACCACGACTTCGAATTTTTAAAGATCGATGGCAAATACGCCCTTGATATTCTTTACGATAGCGTTCCCGCAGACCTGCTCCAAACCGAGCTTGATATGTGCTGGGTAAACGTTGGTGGTGAAAATCCCTCTGACTATCTGCGCAAGTATAGCGGTCGTTCTCCCGTGGTACACCTTAAAGACTTTGCAGGCTCCAAGTCCGAGAATATGTATGAGCTTATCGGCATCGAAAAGAAAGCCGAAGCAGCACCGCAAAAATTCGAGTTCCGTCCTGTTGGCAGCGGCAAGCAAGATTTCCCCTCTATTCTGAAAGCTGCAGAAGATGCAGGGGCAGAGTGGGTCGTTGTAGAGCAGGATAACCCCTCTATGGGACTGACTCCCCTTGAGTGCGCCGCAAAGAGCCGCGCATACCTGAAAACGATTGGCTGTTGAGTAGCCGTAACAAATATTAAATTTCGGAGGATTTTAAAATGGGATTGGATGATTTCAAGCACAATCAAGAAAAACAAGTTGTTGACACTAACAGAAGAATGCGCGTAGGCATCATTGGTACCGGTTGGATCGCAGAGTCTCACATCAGATCTTACCTCAAGCAGGCAGACGTAGATATCGTTGCGGGCGCTGACCTCATCCCCGGCAAAGCAAAGAAATTCTTTGAAAAGTTCGGTGTTGAAGGCGTTAAGACCGACTACGCTTCCCACAAGGAAATGATTGAGGATAAGAGCCTCAACCTTGATGCAGTTTCCATCTGCACCTACAACCGTCAACATGCTCAACCCGCTATCGACTGCCTCAACGCAGGCATCAACGTTCTTCTCGAAAAGCCTTTTACCGTAACTCTTGACGAGGCTGTTGAGGTTATTAAGGCAGAGAAGGCAAGCGGTAAGGTTCTCTCCATCGGCCATCAGCCCAGAATGGATGCGAACATGAAGATGATCAAGAAGATCTGCCAGAGCGGCGTTCTCGGTAAGATCTATTACATTCAAACCGGCGGCGGCCGTCGTCGCGGTATTCCTACGCCTTACGGAACCACCTTTATCGAGGACGAGACCGCAGGTCTTGGTGCACTTGGCGACATCGGTTGCTACTCCTTGGATATGGTTCTCAACGCAGTTGGCAATCCCAAGCCTTTGACTGTTTCGGGTTACAAGTCCAACTTCTTTGGCACCGACCCCAACTACTCCAACTATGTAAAAACTCACCACCCCGAGTATGCAGAAAAGTTCAAGGTTGATGACTTCGCAGCAGCGTTCGTACGTCTCGAAGGCGACATCATTCTCGACTTCCGTATCTCTTGGGCAATGAATATGGACACCGCAGGTGACACTCTCATCCTTGGCACCAAGGGCGGTCTTCGTATTCCTTCCACCGAGTGCTGGAACGGCACTGTTGGCGGTCCTATGACTCTGTATCACGAAGTATGCGGAGAGCAGACGCAAACCACCATTCCCGTTATCCAAACCAGATGGGAACTGTTTGATCTGAAGATCCGTACCTTCCTTGATGCTATCAAGTATAACCGTCCCGCACCTGTTTCTTCCCTCGAGATCCTGCGCAACCAGGCTATTATCGACGGTATTGCAAAATCTGCAGAGCTCGGTCGCGAGGTTGAAATCAATTTCCCTGAATTTGATTGATTTTCTTCCTTTTATTAAATATAAAAGAAATGGGCAGACGTGTTCATCACGTCTGCGCTGCTTTTTATTCGGTTATGGTTTCTTCTGCAATATCTGAAATATCATCGTTTTTGTGTTTTCTAAATTCGTGAATGATCATAGGAACGTATGCAACTGCCGTTACAAACCAAGTAATAGGGTAGGAAAGGTAAAGCATTGCAATGTTATCGGGGTAGAAAGGATAGAATACAGTATAGATCCAAACGATGCGCAAAGCGCACGCGCCTATGAGCGAAATCATTGTGGGACCTACAGATTTACCAAAGCCACGCATGGTGTAGCTGCCAACGTCCAAAAATCCGCAAAGGAAGTAGGGAAGCCCAATCAAACTCAAGCTGATCATACCAATATCAATTGCCGCCTCGTTTCCGGGGGTATAGATACCAAGCAGTCCTCGCCCACCCAAGTAGGCGGCAAGTCCTGTGGAAGCACCAACCAAAAAGACGATGAGATAATGCCAAAGAACAACTGTTTTTAGTCGCTTATATTTTCGCGCTCCCACGTGTTGACCGGTAAAGTTCATTGAGGATTGTGCCGTGGAGTTCATCGTGGTGTAAATATAGCCCTGCAGATTTGCAGCTGCTGTGTGACCGGCAACTACCGTAGCGCTTTGAAAGGATTGAAGTGCCGACTGAATAATAACGTTGGAAATAGAGAAGAGTGAGCTTTGAATGCCTGCAGGCAGACCGATTGTCAGAATTTTTTTGATTTGCTCTTTGTGAATGGCAATCTTTTTGAGATCGAGGTGGCAGGGACCTTCTGTTCTGAGCATAAACAGAATGATCAATGCGCAGGAAATCCAGTTGGAAGCCGCCGTAGCAACACCAACCCCGAGTGCGCCTGTTTTAAAAACCAAAACCATAATCAGGTTCAAAATAACGTTTGCCACACCTGCAATGGAGAGAAAGCCAAGGGGACGTGCGGTGTCGCCCGATGCGCGGAGCATTGCCGCGCAGTAATTGTAAAGGAGTGCGGCGGGCATACCGCAAAAGTATGCACGCATATAAAGGATCGCTTCGGGTAAAATGGATTTCTCAACGCCTATCAAGCCAAGCAGTTGAGGAGTCCAAATCAGTCCAACCGCAGTCGTGAGTACACCGCCTATCAAAGCAGTATATACGGCGGTATGCACGGTTTTTTCTACGTTATCAAATTCTTTTGCTCCAATGCCGTGTGCCACACAAACGCCCGCACCAACAGAGAGACCCAAGAATATATTTACAACCAAGTTGATAATTGCGCCGCAAGAACCAACCGCCGCCAAAGCGATTTCACGTTCTGTCTCAGTCTCACCGCCCCAACGCCCAACCACAATGGTGTCCGCCGTGTTAAAGAGCAGCTGCAGAACCGACGTTGCAATCAGGGGCAGGGCAAACAGAATGATTTGCTTTAAGATATTGCCCTCTGTCAAGTCCTTGTGGGTCTTTTTAGATGCAATCGCCATAACATCCCTCATTTCCGATTTTTTACTTCCTATATTATAGTCCCAAGAGAGATAAAAGTCAAGTTCAAAATCAAAAAATATTGAAGAAAAACAGCAAAATAAAAAGATGAAAAAAGTCGAATTTTTTTCAAAAAAACTATTGACAAACCCTAAAGTTGGTGCTATAATATCAAAAGTCGCCCAGTTGGGCGGAATCACACAAAAAAACCTCAAAAAAATATCAAAAAAAGTGAAAAAACTTTTGAAAAAGGTATTGACAAAGTGGTTTTGATGTGATATAATATCAAAGTCGCTGCGCAAGTAGCGACGCACGGTCATTGAAAATTGAACAACAAGAGAGAAGTACAAAGCTAAAAAAAATAGTATGTGTATTGGATCTCGAACAATTCAAAAGAGAATACTACTCAAACAAAAAGTAAAATTGCTAAGAGCAAAAGCTCGATGAACAGATTGAATCAGCTAAGGCTGTTTTGATACAATGATATCGAGAGTTTGATCCTGGCTCAGGATGAACGCTGGCGGCGTGCATAACACATTCAAGTCGAACGGACAAGGGGACTTCGGTCCCTGCGTTAGTGGCGGACGGGTGAGTAACGCGTGAGCAACCTGCCCCTGTGTGTGGAATAACGTTTGGAAACGAACGCTAATACCGCATAATGCATAGAGATCGCATGATTTTTATGCCAAAGATTTAT
>JBGVQK010000065.1:0-11928 GCA_045127455.1 Eubacteriales bacterium | reverse complement strand
TTGGTGGTGCAGGAAGCAGCCGAGATGATCTGATCATCCTTGGTAAGGGTAGCTTCGTTTACCGAGTAAACGATGGTCTTCAGATCGTTACCTGCGGGAGCCGAGATAACAACCTTCTTCGCGCCTGCGTTGATGTGAGCCATAGACTTCTCTTGGGTGCAGTAGAAACCGGTGCACTCGAGAACAACGTCAACCTTCAGCTTCTTCCAAGGAAGGTTTGCAGCGTCCTTTTCAGAATAGATCTTAATGGTCTTGCCGTCTACGGTGATGGTGCTAGCCTCATCGTCAGCAACAACGTCGTGGTTGTATCTGCCTTGAGCGGTATCATACTTGAGAAGGTGAGCGAGCATAGAGGGCTTGGTGAGGTCGTTGATAGCTACTACCTGATAACCCTTTGCGCCGAACATTTGACGGAATGCCAGACGGCCGATGCGGCCAAAACCGTTAATCGCAACTTTTACGTTTGCCATTGGAAAAATCCTCCGTTTTGTAAATAAATTTTAGTTGACTTTCCATTGGAAAGCCTTTCCATACAGCATATATTATATCACATTTTTTCAAATATACAAGAGGTTTGACGAAAATTTATCAATTTTGTTACAATCTATCATTTTTGATAACCAAAATAGGCTTTGTGTGTGCATTTTGCAAACAGTTTTTTCCTCTTTTATATCGTTGCTCGCTTCCCTTTTTTCTCTTTGCCCACAAAGAGGCGCGTTTGCTGCTCGATCTCGCGCCGCAAAAGCAGGAGCACGCAAACGTTGATCAGGGTCATAGTACTGATGCAAAAGTCTCCAATGGTCCACACAAGCTCGCTTGAAGCGCGCACGCCAAACAGAATGCACAAGCCAAACGCCAGAATATAAAGCACGCGCCACCGTCTTTTTGTAGAAAGAAAGCGCAGGCTTTCCATACCGTAGCTTCCCCAACAAAGCAAGGTGGCATATCCAAAGCAAAACACCGCTGCCGAAAAGAACCACTCGGCAAAGCCGCCAAGCACCGAGGAATATGCCGTAACCGTCATCATTACGCCCCCCGACGTTGTATCAATGCCGCTGACAAGAATAACAAGCGCCGTTGCGGTGCAAAGCACTATGGTATCGGCAAACACCTCAAAAACGCCCCAAACACCTTGATGAGCAGGGCTTTTGGCATCTGCCTCGGCGTGCGCCGTTGGGGCTGTGCCGCATCCGCCCTCGTTGGAAAGCAATCCGCGCATCGTTCCCACGCGTAAGGCACGAGAAAGCAAAAAGCCGCTCACGCCGCCAATGGCGCTCTCGGGGGCAAACGCGCCCTGCCAAATAGAGCGCATAGCTCCCCCCAAGGCATCGCGCCGCAAGATCAGCACCGCGACCGAAAGAATGATATACCCTGCTGTCATAATGGGAACGAGATATTCGGTGAGTGCCGATATCCCCCGTGTTCCGCGCG
Organism: Eubacteriales bacterium; assembly: GCA_045127455.1. Lineage (GTDB taxonomy): Bacteria > Bacillota > Clostridia > Oscillospirales > CAG-272 > UMGS1865. The sequence goes on along the minus strand of JBGVQK010000065.1, from coordinate 10,497 downwards.
CCAGGAGCGGCAGGGTCAGCATTACAAGCAAAACACCGCTGTATACCGTTGGAATGCCTACAACGTCCTCAAGCGTTTCTCCCACGGCACGCACCTGCACCACGCACCCAAGGCTCAAAGCGTTAATAATGATCAAAATGGCAAAAATGACGGGAACAACGATAGCAAGACGCTCCCACCGACGGGCTTGAAAGCAATCGCGAATATAATACATTGCACCGCCAAAGTGTCTGCCCTTTTGGTCGGTTCGCCGATGTGAGACTGCCAAAAGGATTTCGGCATATTTAAGGATCATTGCAAACAGAGCAGATATCCACATCCAAAACACCGCACCCGCGCCGCCAACGGCAATGGCATTGGCAACGCCCACGATGTTCCCCACACCAAGCGTGCCTGCCAAGGCAAGCATCATTGCGCGAAACGAAGAGGTCTTCCCTTCCCCTCCACCGCGCATGGCAGAAAGCATTTTGCCCGGCGTGCGCCATGGATATCCTTTTAAATAAAACAAGAAAAATACGCCAACGATCAATAAGATCGGCGGTATGAGTCCTCCTGTCAAAAGCCATTTCAGCATACGTTTCGTGCACCTCCTTTTGTCTTTTTTTATTCTATTCACAAATAAAGAGATCTATGCTTCGACAACTTTCCTGATTTTAGCACCCGATACCCTTGCAAAAACAATATAATTGTTAAAAGAATGTGAATAATGCTATAAAAGGCTTGATTTTTTCCAAAAATAGTATAAAATAATAGCAGAAGTTAGCACTCGAACCTTTTGAGTGCTAAAAATAAACAAAAATCGTATATTTTTCGCAAAATACAAGGAGGAATTCCAAAAATGAACATCAAACCCCTTTCCGATCGCGTTGTGGTCAAGCTTGTAGAAGCTGAAGAAAAGACGAAGACCGGCATTCTTCTCACCGCTGCCGCACAGGAAAAGCCCCAAGTAGCAGAGGTCGTAGCCGTAGGCCCCGGCGCCCGCGACGATAACGGTGCGCTCATTCCTATGGAAGTTAAGGTTGGCGATAAGGTCATCACCGGCAAATACACCGGCACCGAAGTAAAAATGGATGGCGTAGAATACACCATTGTTAAGCAAAGCGACATTCTCGCAATTGTAGAATAATTCTAAACGAGGTACACACAAATGGCAAAAGATATTCTTTACGGAATTGAAGCACGCAATGCGCTCTCTCGCGGCGTGGATAAATTGGCAGACACCGTTAAGATCACGCTTGGCCCCAAGGGCAGAAACGTAGTTCTTGACAAAAAATACGGCTCCCCCCTCATCACCAACGATGGCGTTACCATCGCTAAGGAGATCGAGCTTGAGGATGCCGCTGAAAATATGGGCGCACAGCTTGTAAAAGAGGTTGCAACCAAAACCAACGATGCAGCAGGTGACGGCACGACCACCGCTACCCTTTTGGCACAGGCTTTCGTTCGCGAGGGCATGAAAAACGTGACTGCAGGTGCAAACCCCATGATCGTTCGCAAGGGTATGAAAAAGGCAGTTGACGCTGCTGTTGCAGCGCTTGTTGCCAACTCCAAAAAGGTCAACGGCTCGGATGATATCGCACGCGTTGGTACCATCTCCGCAGGCGACGAAGTGATCGGTCAACTGATTGCCGACGCTATGGAAAAGGTTACCGCTGACGGCGTTATCACCATTGAGGAATCCAAGTCGGCTGACACCTACTCCGAGGTTGTTGAGGGTATGCAGTTCGATCGTGGCTACCTCTCTCCCTACATGGCTACCGATATGGATAAGATGGAGACCGTTTACGACGATGCTCTCATTCTGATTACAGATAAGAAGATCTCCAACATTCAAGAGATCCTTCCCCTTCTCGAGCAGATCGTTCAGGCAGGCAGAAAGCTGCTCATCATTGCAGAGGACGTTGAAGGCGAGGCTCTGACCACTCTCGTGCTCAACAAGCTCCGCGGCGTATTCAACTGCGTAGCCGTTAAGGCTCCCGGCTTTGGCGACCGTCGCAAGGAAATGCTCCAAGACATCGCGATCCTCACGGGTGGTGAGGTCATTTCCTCCGAGATCGGTCTCGAGCTCAAGGATGCCTCCATCGAAATGCTCGGTCACGCTCGCCAAATCAAGGTCAACAAGGAGCACACCATCATTGTTGGCGGTGCAGGCAACTCCGATGCTATCCGCGCACGCGTGAACCAGATCCGCGCAGCGATTGTAGAAACCACCTCTGATTTCGACCGCGAAAAGCTGCAAGAACGCCTTGCAAAGCTCGCAGGCGGTGTTGCCGTTATTAAGGTCGGTGCCGCAACCGAGGCTGAAATGAAGGAAAAGAAGCTCCGCATTGAGGATGCTCTCAACGCTACCAAGGCTGCCGTTGAGGAAGGCATTGTTGCCGGTGGCGGAACTGCTTACCTCAACGTTATTGCTGAGGTTGAAAAGCTCATCGACACCGTTGACGGTGACGAAAAGACCGGCGTAAAGATCGTTATCAAGGCTCTCGAAGAGCCCGTTCGTCAAATTGCCGCAAATGCCGGCTTTGACGGTGGCGTTGTTGTGGATAAGATCCTTTCCTCCGGTAAGGTTGGCTACGGCTTTGACGCTTACAACGAGGTTTACTGCGATATGATGGCTGCCGGCATCGTTGACCCCACAAAGGTTACTCGCTCGGCTCTCCAGAATGCCGCTTCTATCGCTTCTGTTATTCTTACCACCGAGTCGGTCGTTGCCGATAAGAAGGAAGAAAATCCCGTTCCCGCAGCTCCTGCTGCAGGCATGGGCGGCGGTATGTATTGATAAGTTTTGAATAAGGATATGCGGGGGAAGGAACTTTTCGAGAAAAGTTTCCTTCCCCCGCACCCCCTTCCTCAAAAGCGTTCTCACAAAAAAGAATAAGAATCCACCCGCATAGCGGGTGGTATTTCATTTTCGGGCATAGCCCTAATAATACTGGCTGCGCACAAGTGCACGAGGGTATTGGCCTGTCAGCTATGCATTTGTTACTGTCTACCCGTAAACGGGCGAATTTATTCGGCCTCCCTCCGGGAGGGAGGTGGCATTTTCGCAAGAAAATGACGGAAGGAGCCTGCGGCATTATCGCATACCACTCGCCACAGAAAGAGTACTTCTCTTTCGTACACGCGGGCTCCTCCCACCGCTATCGCGGTCCCCCCTCCTCCCGGAGGAGGGCTCTTCCAAAAAGACATCCCTCGTTAACTTTGAGTTCACCTTCTACTCATCGGCATAGCCTTCTTTCAACCACGCGACTATCGCGTGGTTTTCGCTTTATGAAAAGAACGGGATAGCCGAGACTATCCCGTTTGTTGTATTTCATTATTACTTTCCAAGTCTTTGAGCTCTTGCTTCTTCAATAAACTTCTTAGCAGCTGCCTCGGCAGTTGCAAGTCTTTGCTCAAATGCGGCGGTTGCTTGTGCGGCACCTTCCTTCAATTGAGCAACTCTTGCTTCAACCTCTGCAAGCTCTTCCTCGGTCAGGTCAGCCTTGATCTTCTCTTCCATAGCAGCAGCCTTTGCTTCTGCCTCTGCGGCAAGTGCTTCGACCTCACCAACGGTGAGCTCGCCTGCAATGATCTTGCCGATGTTAAGAGCAGCCGCGTTCAGGTCTGCAATGCAAGCCTCGTATTCCTGCTTTTGTGTTTCGTTCATCATAGCCATTGCCAACGATTTGGATGCGTTTACGGTGGAAATGATGGCATTGATCTGCGTTTGCAGAGCCGCCAGATCTGCACTATTGGCAACCGTTACTGCCTTTTGCGCCATCTCTGCCGCGGTGCGTGCCTCAACGATGTAGTCTTGGATCTTTGCCTTAACGTCCTCGGGAACGTTGTTTTCTGCAATATAATTCTCGCAGTATGCGATCAGGGATGCCACGGTGACCTTGCCCTCGGCATTCTTCATTTTTGCTTGCTCGTCAGCGTCAAGGCCGAGCTCATCACACATTTTTTGAACGGTCTCATCGGGAACGGTAAAGTTCTTCATATCGTTGCCAAACGCCACGATCTGATCGAGCGAGAGGTAGGTGCGCGCGGTGGTCTTGTAGGCTTGGTAAACCGCACCGTAATAGTAGGTGTCAAGGTGTGTCATCAGGTTCTTCATATAGAACTCGTTGTAAGCACCGTCGATCAGAACGCCCATTGCCTCATCAAAAATGCGAATGGCCTCTTTTTTAGCAGTCAGGTATGCTTCGGTAGCATACGCTTCAAGGGTATCATGTGCGGCATTGATGCGCGCGATGCACTCCTCGGTATCATACTCAACGGCAGCAACGATGCTGATGCCCTCGCGCTCGCTCAAAGAAAGTGCGAGACGATATTCGCGGGCGGTGAGTGCTTGGATCTTTGCATTGTCGGGATACTGTTCCTTCAATACTGCCAGGTCGCAAACCAGCTCAAGGGACTCCTCATCGGTTACCGAAACGGTAATGCCCTTTTCCTGTGCGGCAGCTTTGATGCTTGCCGAAAGCTTTTCTGCGATCTCTGCAACGTCCTTTTCGTCAACAGAGGTAACGAAAGCGCGGATCTGCTCGGTGTCAACGGTCAGGTAATCAAGATCAGCCGCAAGCTTTGTGATGTACTCTACGGCTGCCTCATAGGTAAGCCCAATGATATTTTCTGCTTCCTCATAGAGGAGAATTTGTCCATCCTCGTTTGCGCCGTAAACGCTGGCAACAATGCCGTTTGCGTCAAGGGTCAATTCGATAGAGGGATTGATATCCAATGTAACAAAGGTTTCTGCTTTTCCGGCAGGCTGTTTGTTTTCTTGCTGATTAGGTGTGGTTTGGTTTTCCTTTTTGCCCGACAACATACAAGAAGCAAGGCTAAAGCACAGTGCAACAACGCACAAAAGAGCTACCCATTTTTTCATTGTTTTCATAGTCAAATACCTCCTTGATCTTTAATGGGATATATCCATTTTATCACACTTTCAGGAATTTGTCAAGTATTTTTTTAGCCCACCGCCAAACAAACCTGTTCGGCGGTGGGCTAACCCTATGATAAATGATTAGTTTTTCTTCTTTTCAAACAAGCGTTTGATAGCGTTGATGAGGCGTTGGGAAACGGTTTTGATCCCCTTTGCCAGCTTGCTAAAGAAGCGTCTGCAAGCGGCACCGAATTTTGCACTTGCAACTCTCCAGCCGCCGCGGCGACGAACGATCTTACGCAAGATCAGGAAAGCAATCAGCAAAACGACCACTGCTATTACGCAAGGTAGAACAACGTCTACCATTACGTTATTATTGTTGCCTGTATTGTAATCGTCAACCGTTTGAGATTTGGTGAAGGATGCTTCAAATACGAGCTCCTCATCCTCACCCATTGCAATTGCGGGAACGTTGCCCCAACCGATAAAGGTATAAATGAAGCCGTCATCTTCAACCTTTGTGGGGTCTGCGGGCAATACGATCTCATCGCCTGCGTAGTACTGTGCATAGTCCCAAACCGCACCGTCGACTACAAAGGTAACGGTATATACGATCTGCTCGACCTCGAGCGAGATGGTAATGGGCGTTGCAGGCATTTGGAAGGATGTACCCTCTACGGTGATGGTCTCGCCATCGGCGGTAACGATCACAGCTCCGGTTACCTTATAGCCGTATACGCAATCCAGGGCGATGGAGACCAATTCGCCTGCGGTGGCTTGCTTTACCATTTGCGTTACGTTGCAATGCTCGTTTACGGTGGGAACGATGGAGTAAGAATTCAAGCGGCGCAGCTTGACGTTGCCTTGAACGGTGATCTGCGCGCCCTCTGTGCGCTCCCAACCGCTCTCTGTTTGCATATCAAAAACAGTCTCGCAGCCGCCTACCTTACTGTAAGCCATCAAAACGGTTGCCTGCGGCAATGCGGATGCGCTGCCAACGTTAAAGTATTTCAGGTCATAGGTCACTACGTCATCGACCTCGCTCGTTTGCAAGGTGATGGTGGGAGTGCCGCAGTTGATATAGGCTTGCAGCTCCTCACCCGAAAAAGAAACCGAAAGCGCGCCTTCCCAAAGAACGGTCAGCGTTTTGCCCTCTTTTGCGGCAAGAGATGCAGCACCACCTGCAAAAATGGAAGGCTTAGTTGCCAAAACGGTAATTTCGGTCTCTGTGTGTAAAACGTTCATTACGTCGGAGCCACCGATAGCCAAGGGCGTTTCACGGTAGAGTGCCGTATAAGTAACGTCGCGCGAAACGGGAGAAACCGTTTTATCCCAAGCCAAAAATTCATAGAGGTGCGTGGTCGAGGAGATGGAAAGGTCTCCTTCAAATACGGGAGTTTGGTTGTATTCCCATTGCTTGGTAACGCTTTCCTCACCGTTTTTGATGACCCAGGTTACGTTGAACTTTTTGGGAATACGGACCATAGAGCCCGTATAGGTGACGTCACCCGTAACGGGAACGATCTTGTGATCCCAACCCGAGAACTCGTAAAAATAATATTGGCTCTCGCGCGGGCTTGTGTCAACGACCATTTCGGGAATGGGAGTAACACCGTAATAAAGCGATTGGGTGTACGCCTGACCGTCCAGCATCCAGGTGACGGTATAGGTTTGCTTGGTCAAACGATAGCGAGGATAAAGAGAAAGATTTTCGGTAACGGTGATCCATTCCGATGCCACAGGACTACCGTCGGCATAATTCCAACCCAAAAATTCATAAGTATATTCTGCCGTAGGCGCGCGGTCGAGGCGATCGCCCTTTACCTTTCCGCCATAGTGAACGGATTCCTGCTTGTAGGGGGTGCCGTCGGCATTGTAAAAGGTAACGGTTTTGAGGTTTTGAATAGAGATCTCGCGCTCAAGCAAGGCGGTAAGCTTAAGCGTTTTTGCGCCTGCCTCTTGGGTATCCTTTTTGAGCTTTCCGCTCTCTATCTCCTGATACAGAGTATCAATTGTTTTTTCAAAAACGGGAGCTTTCGGCTCGGCACCGATCTCCTTTTCGGGCTTGGGCGGGCAAGGCGTGTTTGCGGGATCCTCTACCACTGCGGGGGGGTTGCCGGGATTTGCAACCACGGGGGGAGCATCCGGCTCTACCGTAGGCTGTGCAACTGTGGGGCGAACGGGCTTTTCGATACGCTCCACGTAAGGCACTTCGGTTGCGGGATAGGGAGTGTTGTTGGGATCCCAGTCACCGTCCGGGAAGTAGTGCACGTCCTCAATAACCTCACGCAAGGTCTTTTTGTCAATGCTCCAAGCACTCTCATTGCGGTAGCCGTCCTGGTCGAGTGCTGTAGAGATAACGAAAAGGTGTCCCACAAGCTGGCGGTAGTGCGCCGATTTGCCTTGAAGACCGATGTAGGAAGAAACGATATCGTTTTCATAAAGACCTTTCAGGCATTTGTAAAGATCACAGAAGTTCTTTTCAAGAGCGTCGTAGTTGGTGATGTAATATTGATAGATAGCCTTGTACTTTTGGTGATCCGAATTCCATTTTTGGGTGCGGAGATCGTTGTAGCCCTTAAGCAGAACACGCAGATTTTCGGTCGCCACGCCTGCCAGAAGAACGTCATCCTTGCTGGCACCGCCCTTGATCAGCGCATCTTGCTTGGAGAGCACCGTGGTAACGGTAGAGCCCGTAATGTCGGCATACACGCTCCAGCCGTGGCTATCTTTTACAAAGATGGATTCGATCATTGCCAATTTATCTACGGCAGCCTTGTAGCTGTTGTAGTATTTTATATACTCGGCATAGGGCTTTTCGTTAGCGGCGTATGCCTTCTCTTGAGCAAAGTAGTTTTGCCATTGGTTGTAAGCATCCAGCTCTACCTGATAAGCGTTATACTCGATCAAATAAGCATCGTATGCTGCCTTGAGCTTATCGTAAAGCGCTTTGTCTGCCAAATACTTGGTATAATCCTTCTCCCACTTGACGTAGGCATTAAAGGCGTTATGCGCTGCTACGAGCTTGTTGTAATCATCCAGTGCTTGGCGATAGGCGTTCATTTCGGCGAGGGCATCGTTGCCTGCCTCAAAAGCCTCGTTTGCCAGCACCGCAATCACCTCTGGCGCGATCTCGATCTCGCATCCGTACTCGACCTGTACGTCAAAGTCGCCCGAATAAAAGCAGTTGTCAACCTGCGCGGTATAAACACCGTTTTCCTCGCGCAAGTCGTATCTCTTCCCTTCCAGATCAAAGGACTCGGGGATCCAGGTTACAAGCACGCCGTTTGCCGCCGTGTAGGTCTGGGGAGAAACGTTTACGATCAAAATCCCCTTTTCGCCATCGTATTGCGTATCAATGCAGCTGCTGGGAATAAAATCGGTATAGGAGAGCGAGAGGTCACTTGCCTTCCAATACAGGGTCTCACCCTCGGTGGGCGTGCGCTCAAGAAGGAGCTTGTAAAGATCGTACGCAGAAATAGATTTTTGGCTCTCGATTGCCGGATTGGAATAATCGAGAGACGGTAATTCGTTTTGTTGAGCCGTTATAGGAAGAACCGTTCCGCAGAGCATAACTGCACAAAGAAGAAGAGATAATAGCGCGGAAGCGGCGTAGCTGAGTCTTGTTTTCATTCAGCACCTCCGTACAAATAATATATTGTATCGATATACCCCCATATCATACCACATTTTTCGACAAAAGTCAAGCATTTTGGACACTATGGCAAGCTTTGGCAAGGTTTTTGGCATTATGATCAATCGTTTTTATACAAAAGATGTCTCATTTGTAAACGAATTGTAAATCCGGGACTTTTTTGATGAAATCACTTGACAGCATTACGGAGTTGTGATATTATATACTTACAATCATAACGACAGAGTTCGGAAGAAAGGAGATTATAAAAATGATTGTATTATTCGTATTCGCCATTCTAATTTTTGTTGCCGCATTGGTAACTATCCTCTGCTCCAAAAAGATCAATAAACCGATCCTGCGCGGAGTGCTGCCCACCGTTCTTTTGGTATTCAGCGTTCTGCTGGCTCTTGTGAGCTGCGTACGTACCGTTCCCACGGGTCACACCGGTATTGTTACCACCTTTGGTAAGGTTGAGGATATCACCTACGAGGCAGGCGTACACTTCTGCGCTCCTTGGCAAGAGGTCGTTAATATGGATAACAGAAACCAAAAATCCTCGGTCGACCTTTCCTGCTTCTCTTCTGACATTCAGGAGGTTAACGTAACCTACACCATTAACTATCAGATTTCCAAGTCCAACGCGCAAACCATCTACAAGGAGATCGGTATTGGTTATTACGACGTTATCATCGCCCCCCGTATTCAAGAAGCCGTAAAGAGCGAATTTGCCAAATACACCGCCGAGGAGCTGCTCAATATGCGCTCCCAGCTTTCGGGCGATATTCGTACTCTTTTGACCACACAGCTCGAAGCCTATAACGTGGTTGTTATTGACGCATCTATTGAGGACCTTGACTTCTCCGATGCTTTTACCGATGCTGTTGAAGCAAAGCAGGTAGCCGAGCAAAAGAGCAAGCAGGCAAAAATTGAGCAAGAGCAAAAGAATATGGAAGCCGAAGCTGCCGCAAAGCGTGCAGAAATTGAAGCAAAGGCAGAAGCTGCCGTTGCAAAGATCGCAGCAGAAACCGACCTTGAGGTCGTTAAGATTCAAGCAGACGCTGCCGAATATGCAGGTCAAAAGGATGCAGCCGTTATCGGTCAGGTTCGCGACATTCTTGCAAAAGACCCCGAGAATTTGGATAACGATGACTTCCACACCCTGATGCTTTACTACTACATCCTGCAATGGGACGGCACTCTTCCCGAGACCTATTTCAGCAATAGCGATTTTTATAGCTTTATGGCTGCTCTCGGTACGGGCGCGGTTGATGGAACAACAACTCCCGAGAATGGCACCTCTACGGGAACCACTGTTACCCCTTAACAGAATATGAAACAAAAGACGGAGAGTCTCAATGAGGCTCTCCGCCTTTTTCTTTTATGCGAGTCGTTTTTGTTATCGGTAATCGTTTGCTTTTTGGACGTCGAAGGCGCCGTCCCCTACCGCAAATTATAAACTTCATCGTAGGGGCGATTCACGAATCGCCCGTTTTTTACAATTATACAAAACAACCGTCATCCTGTCATCCTGAGCGAAAAAATCGCGTGCGATTTTGTAGTCGAAGTTTTGTTGAGCGAAAAGCGATACAAAACCGAGGAGCGGCAGCGACGAAGGGATCTCTAAACGAATTTTGGTGGCTTTCTGTATCAATGTAACATCCCATCAGCAAGCCATTGAGATTTGTTACGAGATCCCGCGGCGGCTTACGCCTTGCGATTTTTCCTCGCTCCACGCTCAGAAAAATTTCGACTTCGCTCAGGATGACATACGGTGGGTTTGTTGGTTTATAATCGTTTGTTTTTAGGAGATTGTCGAGAAGATCATCCCGTCAATCGCAAATCAACTTTCTTATCTTGTAGGGTCTCGGTGGGCCCTACAAAATAGCGGCAGCAAAAGCGAGGTTTATCCTCGCGCCGACCGTCCGTAAGAGCAGTAGCAACTTCCCTTTTTGAACTTTTGTGCGAGAGTTCTTGAAGGGGTGTGGGGGTACTTCTT
>JBGVQK010000064.1:0-17065 GCA_045127455.1 Eubacteriales bacterium | reverse complement strand
CCCCCCCCACCCCCCCCCCCCCCCACCCCTTCCAAAAAGCACTCTCAAAAGGGAAATAGAAATATTTTTTACTCTACCAACGGTTTACCTCTCCCTACTAAACCAACGGTGGGTGTACTTTGCAGAAAATAATTGTTATACTGTATGTGAAAGGAGGTAACCTATGAATCAAATTAAGATAGGAAAATTTATTGCCGATTGCAGAAAGAAAGTCAATTTGACGCAAATGCAACTGGCAGAAAAACTCGGCATCACTGACAAGGCAGTATCCAAGTGGGAGCGCGGCATTGCTATGCCCGATACCTCGATAATGCTGGAGTTGTGTGACATCTTGCACATCAGTGTAAATGAATTACTTTGTGGGGAGAAAATCAGTATGGAAAACAACAATCAAAAAAATGAAGCGCTTATGCTCGCTATGGCAAAAGAATTGGAACAAAAAAACAAAACCGTTTGGAAATCGATGTGGATCATTATGGGCTTTAGCATAACAGCCCTCTTGATAGGTATCTTCGCCGCCGCATTCCTCATTCCCGAGGGCGTGTGGCAGCTTGTTACCATTCTCGCAATTTGCGTTGTGTTCTTGATTCCTTGTTTTTACGCAGTGAAGCTTGAAGTGAGCGTTGGTGCTTACAAATGCAAAAAGTGCGGCACCGAAATTGTACCTACCTATAAGGAAGCAATGATGGCTTTGCACCGCGGCTTTACCCGTCATTTGATGTGCCCTACCTGCGGCAAACGCACTTGGTGCAAAAAAGTATTGCAGAAGAAATAAAGCAAAACGGGCGACCTATGGTCGCCCCTACAATGGTTTTTATAATATTCCGTAGGGGCGATTCACGAATCGCCCGCTTTTTATTTTACGCATATCAAAAAACGAAATCTCTGTATGTCATTCTGAGATTTTACTTTCTTTCATCGATAGAACAGACCGTCGAGGGCTGTCCGCATTGCATCTCAACAACTCTCTTATTTTGTAGGGTCTCGGTGGCCCCTACAAAATCGCGACAGCCAAAGCGAGGTTTCACCTCGCGCCGCCCGTCCATCCGTCTCTTTGGAATTTTCTTTTGATATTTTTTGCGAGTGCTTTTTTGAAGGGGTGTGGGGAAACTGTAATATTTCGCTTGCGAAATATTTCCGTAGCAACGGAACGTTGCGATGTTTTTCTCGCTGAAAAAAGTTCCCCCACAAATCTCTTCTTTTTTATTAAACTATTTGTTTACCTCTAACAAAAACGTGTTGCATGTTGATGTTCTCGTCGAAGATGACGATGTCGGCATCCTTGCCGGCATCGAGGGTGCCCTTGGTGGAGCACTTTGCCATCTTTGCGGGCGTTTCGGAAGCCATCTTTACGGCATCTACGAGCGGGATACCTGCGGCAACCATGGTGCGCACGAGGCGGTCGGTGGTAGCAACGCTACCTGCAAAGGCTTGTCCGTCGAGCATCCAAGCCACTCCCTTTTCGATGCGGCAAGGAAGTCCGTTATCGAGCTTACCGAGCACGGTCTCAATGCCCTCGGGCATACCTGCACCGCGCATAGCATCGGTAACGAGAGCGGTTCTGTCCGCGCCCTTGAGCTTGTAGACCATTTGCAAGAGCTCGTAAGGCAGATGCATACCGTCGGCAATGATCTCAACGGTGATGTCGTCCGAGAGATATGCGGCTTCGATTGCGCCTGCAATACGCATACCGTTAACTCTTTCTACACCCTTCATGCAGGAGTAGAAGTGCGTCATGTGCGTGTAGCCGTTCTCGGCGGCTTCCAGCATTTGACGGCAGTTTGCATCGGTGTGCGCAGCGGCAACAGAGATGCCACGCGCGGTGAGCGCCTTTGCAAAGGCATAGCCCTTGTCACGCTCGGGAGCAACGCTCCAACGAACGATATCGTCGGTGGCGTTGAGGAATCTCTCATACTCTTCGGGGTCGGGATCACGCACGTAGCGAGGGTCCTGCGCGCCCTTTTGAGAGAGTGCAAAGTAGGGACCTTCCATGTGCAAACCGATGAAATCGGAGCCGAGGCGGTCTTTTTCTTTGATCGCCTTGTAGGAACGGAACATTTCAAGCGTTGCTTCAAACTCGCCCGAGGTCGCCGTAGGGCACATAGCGGTGGTGCCGTGCTTTGCGTGGAACGCAGCCGCGCCCTCGAAAGCCTCCTCCGTTCCGTCGAGGAAGTCGTAACCGCCGCCGCCGTGCAGATGCAGGTCGATAAAGCCTGCGGATACGTAATTGCCCTTGGCGTCGATCACTTGATCGGCTTCGCCAAGCTTTTTCGCTTCACAGGGGCAAAGGATCTTGCCATCGGCAAAGTAAAGAGTCCCCTCGGTGATCTTGCCGTCCTTAATGATGCGGCCGTTGATAATTTTTGTCATCATAACAGCTTTGCTCCGCTATCGGCATCGCAATACATGGTTGCGTTGTCGTGCAGACGCATAATGGTTGCGGGAACGTCTGCGGTGATGTCAGCCTTAACGGTGTTGTAAACGGCCTCTGCCTTGGTAGCCGCGGGAACGGTGCAGATCATGACCTTTGCCGCGGTGAGCGAGGGAATGGTCAGTGTAAATGCGTGGGTGGGAACGTCATCGATGGTTGCAAAGCAGCCGTCGTGTACCTGCTGATTGCGGCAGGTCTCGTCCAGAGGAACGAGCTTGACCTTTTTGGGATCGTTGAAATCTGCTACCCAAGGATCGTTGAACGCGATGTGTGCGTTCTCACCGATGCCGAGGAATACGATATCGGTGGGATATTTGGTCAAGAGATCGCCATATCTTTGGCACTCAGCCTCGGGGTCGGGATTGTCACCGCCAACGTAGTGAACCTCGCCAAAGGGAAGCTTGCCAAATACGTGCTCATAGAGGTAGTATCCAAAGCTCTCCTTCTTATCCTTGGGGAAGCCAACGTACTCATCCATGTGGAAAGCGCGGCAGCGTGTCCAATCGATGCCGGGTTCCTCAAACAGAGCGGCAAGTGTGTCGTTCTGCGAGGGAGCAGCGGCAAAAATAATGTTTACCCACTCCTGCTTTGCAAGCAGCTCGCGGATAGCGTTAGCACCGTCGCGTGCGGCATCCTTGCCGGCTAAAGCGCGATTTTCAAAAATCTTAACGGTGAGTTTATCTTTAATAATCTTTTTCAACATAAGTCGTAAAACCTTTCTGTTTTGTGTTACGAATGGTGCCGTCTGCGACGGCTCACCTCATCACCCGTGTTCCACGGGAGCTTCTCCTCGAGGAGAAGCCTTTTGTTAGTACCCGCCAAACTTGCTTTAGCCTTCCCCTTGAGGGGAAGGTGGCTTGCGCAGCAAGACGGATGAGGTGACGGATGCACAGCATCCGCCAATTGGTTAGGATTTATACAGGCAGAATGCGCACGGGCTCGATGTTGCCGGAGCACAAGGATCTCTCCAACGCTTCGAGAATGAAAACGGGACGGATAAACGCGTCGTAGCTTTCCTTCATCTCGCCGCCCTCGAGCAGATCGTGCATATCATCGAGCTGACGCTCAAAGGCATAGGAATGCAACTCGCAGGGCTCGCTGAAAATGCCGTTTTCGGCATAAACGGTGGCAGCAAAATGTCCGCCGGCGGATACGTAAGAGCCCGTAATGGGATAGTCGCAGTAGTTTGCCACAATGCCAACGTCGCGCCCTTGCCGCATAGCGCCCACCTCAAGGACGTCACCGCCAAAGAGGGTGACCATCATTTGCACAAGGTGAGGCGCGTAGAAGTAGAAGCCGCCATAAGGGCTGTCGATCTCAATAGGTGCGCAGATGTTTCCGCCGTGAACGGTTCCGATCTCGCCGCTTTTGATCTTCTCTGCAAGCGTGACAACGCCATTTAAAAACTTGCCAACCGAGCTGCCGCAAACGCGCACGCCGCACTCTTGCGCTTCGCGCATAAAGGCAACAGCCTCTTCCCCACTTACGGTAACAGGCTTATCAATAAACATTGGAATGCCCGAGGGCAAATAGGGCTTGGCGTATTTGTAGTGATTGTTGCCGTGACGTGCCGTAACCATAACGCCGTCAACCTTGCCTACGAGCTCGTCGTAGCTTTTCATTACGGGAACGCCAAACTCCTCGTGCAGCTTGCGGGCGGCTTCTTCCTCTTCGGAATAAATGCCGATCACCTCAATGTCGGGGTATCTGCCCTTTTTGTAGATCTGCCGCAAAAAGCTGTTGGCATGGGTGTTCTCACACCCAAGTATCGCAATTTTATACATAAATCGTCTCCATTCGGGGTAAGCCCCTTCCTATAGGCGAAAGTTAAAAGAATTGCGGTGTTTTACCAGCCTCCCTCCGGGAGGGAGGTGGCGAGCGAAGCGAGACGGAAGGAGAGCGCGTAATTCGCGCATCCTACTCACAAAAAGCAAGCAAATTCCTCTCGTGCACGCAGGCTCCTCCCTGCTCCGCGACTTAGCGCGGAGCTTCCCTCCTCTCAAAGGAGGGCATAAAAGAGTAGCACCACTCATCAAAAAATTCTCGATAAATTAGTATTTAACAGGCAGCGGATTTTGTGCGTGCATAACCTCGATCAGTTCAATAACCTTGGCTGCCTTTTCGGGGGTAACGTACAGAGGTGCACCGTTCATAATGGTCTCGTACATCTGGTTGTAGAACAGATTGCAAGCGGTGCTGAAGGGGTCGCCCTCGGTGGGAACCTCTTCGATGTGGAAGGGCAGCTTTTCGCCACAGTACATAGGTCTGCGCGTTTCGGGATTGGTCAGAGGAGTAGAAATGACCTCGCGGGGTGTGAGCTCCTCGTCAACGATGTATTTCAGGCTGATAGCACCGGAAACACCGCAGGTGATGTTGCCGCGGTCACCCATGATCTTGAAGTTCTTGGGCGGGAATGCGTCTGCACTGTTGACCTCGATATCAATAACGGGCTTGCCGGGAGCGGTGATGATGAGCTTTGCCATATCGTTACCGTCACCAAGTGTGAGGGCGGTATCCAGATGCGAGTATGCAACCTTTGCGGCGGGATCCCAACCGATCAGGTCCATTGCAATGCCGATGGGGTGAGGGCCGGTGTTGTAAACGCCGCCTGCGCAGAAGGATTGCAGAGTTTGCCAGTCCCAACGACGGCCAAAGCTGGAGTAACGTACGTTGATCTGCTTTACGTTACCGATCTTGCCCGACGCGATGATCTCCTTCATTTTGAGTACGGTAGGGCCAAAGAGAGATTGGTGGAATGCGGTGATGATAACGTTGTTCTCTTTTGCGGTCTTGATCAGATCCATGCACTCGTATGCGGTCTTTGCAAAGGGCTTTTCGTTGAGCACGTTATAACCGTGTTGCAGGCAGTCCTTAGCGATTGCATAGTGCATATGAGAGAAGGACGCGTTAACGATGAGGTCGATATCCTTGCGACCGAACAGCTCGGTGTAGGAAGCGTAACCGTCGCAGCCGAATTCCTTCATGCTTCTCTCGCGACGCTCTTCGATCTCGTCAACAATTGCAACGACCTCGATATTTTTGTTCATGTCAGACAGGAAGTATGCACCGTGAATATCACGGCCGCTGCGTCCCTGGCCAATAATAGCAACTTTCATTTTCTTCATAATACAATTCCTCCTTGTATGTATGTGTAAAATCTACAAAGTTTTCGGTGATGACACCGATACAAGTTTAGTATATCATAATAAAATAAAAAAAGAAAGGGTTTTTTTTATTTTTTATATTGCAATTCTTACTTTTTTGTGATAGTATATAAAAAAAGAAAGAAGGTGAGGACGGCTATGTTTGAAATAAAGGCAAAGGCTCCCGTGTTTGAAATATCGCACAAATACGTCGAGAACCCAAGCGCGGCACAGTACGCACAGCACACGCACGCCTATTGCGAGCTGCTGCTCTTTGTGCGCGGAGATGCCAACTTTAACATTGACGGCATCCTGCACCACCCCAAGCCCTACGACCTGCTTATTATCCCTTCGGCAACCTATCACTACTTTATCCCCCGCTCTCCCAAAGCCTATGAGAACTACGTGCTTGACTTCTCGCCTGACCTTGTTCCCATAGAGCACCGCCAAAAGCTGTTTGCAAAGCCCACCATCCTCAACGTTGGAGACGATGCCGAGTTTCGCCGCTTTTTTGAACTGCTTGACCTTTACCACAGCACCTACTCTCCCGAGGATTTTTTGCTTGCCTGCCGCTCACTGCTGCGCGAATTGCTCATTTTTTGCAGTTATCGTATGGATAGCTCCATTCCCGTGGAGTCGACGCGTAATCCGCTTGTGGAAACGATGCTGGGGCTCATTTCCGAAAATCTTGAAAAACCGCTTGACGCCGACTTTTTGGCACGGGAAATGATGCTTTCAAAATCCTACGTGCAAAACGTTTTTTCGCAAGAGATGCACATCGGGCTCAAAAAGTACATCACGCAAAAAAAGCTCTTTGCCGCACAAGCCGACCTTGCAGGCGGTATGTCCGCCGCCGACGTTTGCGCCAAATATGAGTTCAGCGACTATTCCTCTTTCTTCCGCCATTACAAAAAGATGATGGGCGTTTCGCCGAGAGAGACGAAGAGGAGTGGGGCGTGACCCCTCTCAGTCGCCTTTCGTAATATCCAAAATCCAAAAAGCAAGTTTAGAAAAATTGATTAAAGCAAACATTACACAGGAGGCCCTTATGTTCCTACCGAGAGTAAAAAGCGAACGCACACTTTCCGATAAATTACTGACACTTTCCTTCCCCCTTAAGGTTTGGTGCGGTGACAGACCAAGCCGCAATTTGCTGCCCGTATTGCACGAAATGATGCCCTACGGCTCCTTTGTGCAGTCCGCACGCGAGGAAGCAACTCTGACGCTTTGCGTAATGCCGGGTTTTATTCAAAAGCCCGAGTTTTATACGATCACTTGTATTGAAAACAAAATTGAGGTGATGGCAACCGACTACCGCGGTCTTGTAAACGCTGCCGCAACCCTCGCCCAAGCCATCCGCTTTGAGGATGGAAAATTTGTCATTCCCGAAACCGTCATTGCTGACAATCCCGACACAACATGGCGTTCGGTTATGCTCGACCCCGCGCGCCACGTCATCCCAATGGACGAGGTTCGCGCAATCATCCTCGGTATGGCAAAATCCAAATTTAACAAGCTCCATCTGCACCTTTGCGACCATCAGGGCTTTTCGTATTATTCGGATATTTACCCCGACCTTCCCCTCTCCCCGGGCACGACCTACACAAAGGATGATCTGCGCGAGATCGTTGCCTATGCGGGGATATTTGGCATTGACGTCATTCCCGAAATCGATCTGCCCGCACACAGCTTTAACCTGACCAAAAAGTTTGACCACCTCAAATGCCACTCCGAGGATGAGGAAAATGGCGGCAAGCCGCTGAGCGGTTGGAACATTTGCATTGGCAACGAGGAAAGCTATACGTATATCAAAAACATTCTTTCAGAGCTTACCGAGATCTTCCCCTACGAGTATATCCACATGGGCACCGACGAGATCTATATGGACGACATTGACCGCGAGCCTCGCATCACGTCCTGCACCTGTGCGTGCAAGGTGTGCAACGCGCGCTTTTTGCCAATGGGTTATGACACGCTCCTGCCGCGCTTCTACTATTTTGTAAACCGCGTTTACAATATGATCAACGACCTTGGCAAAAAAATGATGATGTGGAACGACCAAATTGATATTTCGAACGGCGCTCCCGAAATTCCGCGCGATATTCTCATCGAATTTTGGCGCGTGGCAATGCCCCACCGCGGGCCCGTTGAGGGATGCTCGATGCAAGCGTTTGTGGAGGCAGACTTTGAGGTCGTCAACGCCGACTACCCCAACACCTACGTTGACCTTTATATGAAGTGGAACAAGTTGAAGGATTGGAACCTGCGCAAAAAACCCGCAGACGTCCCTGCGGTCGATTTCCGCATTCTTGGCGGCGAGACCTGCGCTTGGGAAGGCAACAATTATCCGCATTACCGTCACGCGCTCTATTTCACCTTCCCCACCTTCGGCGACAGATGCTGGAACGTCGAAGCCCCCCTTGCCGACGACAAAGAAACGATGCTCGCCTTGACGCGTGCTTGTCTCGGTGCATCCGTGCCTGCCGATTTTGACCTCTTCTCCTACCTCAAGGGTGTTCCGCTCGGCGATGCGTACCGTATGGAAGGAAAGATCTTTGCAGAGGACGTTGACCTTGACGCACTGCGTGTAATACTCGAAGGCTTGACAAATTGCTCTATTGATCAAGAGCACTTAAAAAACAATCTTTTGGGTTTGATCCAATAAAAAGCATCCCCCGACGGAAGAGTTCCGTAGGGGGTGTTTTTTATTTCAATTTTTCAAGCAAAAAATGCGGTCTTTCGCCAACAATGACCTTTTCGGTAACGTCGGTTACCTCGTTGCCGCCTCTTTGTTGCGCTTGCAGGAAAGCCTGCTCTTTCTCGTAGACGATCTCTTGCCCGTACCAAGGCTTACTCGATTGCGGGGTAAGCTCCAAATAAACGGTCTTGCCCTCTGCCGCAAACGTGAGAACGGTGTGCACCTTGTTCTTTTCCTTTTGGTACAAAAGCCAAATTTTGCTTGGGACGTTACATTCATTCAAGATTTGCTGCATCACCAAAACGGCATCAATGCAGGTGCCAACCTTTTCACTTCGCGTAAGCACGGGATCTTGCACCCGAGAAATTGTGTTGGCAAGATGATAAAACGCAGCATCAAAGCCACCTGCCATATTCGGTTTATAGATCTGACCGTCAACAATAAAGCCATATTGATAGCCGTTGTTCATAAGCTCCGCTCTGAGCGCATCGCATATCTCAACAATTTTCATTCTGTGCCTCTTTCCTTTTTTGTAATCGCAAATCTATTATAACACAAATTGCAAAAGGTGTCAACACGGTGTCGAAAGCAAAAGACCGCCTCGGTGAGGCGGTCTTTTTTAGGATCAGTCTTTAATAAAATATTTGTTGAGGTTGATGTAGAGCTGCTCATTGTTGAAGGAGAGCATGCCTGCGTATGTCAAAACCTCTTCCATGGTCATTTCGGGATTTTCGTCAACGTAGGTAAAGAGCTTGAGGTAAGCATCCTTTGCTGTGTCAAATCCATCGGTGTTTGCCATTTCGTAAAGCTGGAGAACGGAAAGTGCGGATACGCTATAAGAAACATAATAGCAGGGGGAGGTAATGGTCATACCGTATTCCCAATAGTTGCCAACCTCTCTTCTTACACCGTAATCGGAGCAAATGCTGCTGTAAAGCGTTCCGTACTCATCGGCGGTGATGGTACCGTCAGCCATGATCGTATCGGCGTTGGTGCCACTGTAAGTATCAAGATAGATCGCTTGCTCGAAGCTATCAATGGTCATACCTGCCATTACTGCGTAAAGCATATTAACAAGCGAGTAGTTCTCTACCAATTTGTGTGCAACCTCGCTCATTTTTGCGTTTTCCTTGAGGTAGCAGAGGTAAAGCAGCTCGTTGCCCTGGGAGTGCATTTCAAGCAGGTCGTAGGATTGGTTGAAATCGCTGAATTCCTCGGCAACGTCGGCACTGTAAACCTCGTTCATATAGTGGCCGAACTCGTGAATAACGGTAAAGGGGGCGTCATAGCCTCTGCCAAAGTAAGCAATGGGAAGCTTAACAGACGCAATGGTGGTAACGAACGCGCCCTCGTAATCACCGCGGAACATATTGCCGTTGCTCATAAGCTTGTTGAATTCATCCGAGAAGGTGATCTGCTTATCGGGGTTGGAGGTGAACGCCAACAGGTCGATGTAATCGTTTACTGTCGTGTTTCCGACAATACTGTCAAAGAAGGGGACCTCCATTTGCTGCTTATATTCGTTGCGGTTCGCTTGGGTGGCAGAGGAGGAGGTGGCATAGAAGTCACTGTAAATCTTTTTGAACACAGGAGCAATGTAGGTCTTAATATATTGAGAGAATTCTGCTACCTCTTGATAGGTGTAGTCTCTGCCGTAAACGTTTTCGTAGGCATACTCAAGGTAGTTTTCATAACCCATGATCTCTGCCATCTTGTTGTTGTTTTGAACAAACTCAAAGTACATTTCGGGGAGCTTTGCCCTTTGTTCTGCAGCGGAAAGTGCCAAAAACTCGGACTCGATAGCATTGTTCTTTTCCTTGAGTGCGGTATACTCGGGGTTGGAGATCGCGTCGGAGTCAAAGAGGAACGCGTTGATCTCTTCCTCGGTCATGCCGTAGTAGTAGAACTCACGGTAGCAGGAATCATAGAAGGGACGGGAGAGTGTGTAAAACTTTGCAATAACAGCGGTTTGATAATCCATCATATATGCGTGGGTCTCTTCAAGCTCCGCGTTCTTCATATCGCAGTAGTAAGCGATTTCTGCCAGCTGCTTTTGAGAGATCGCGTTCATAACGAGATCATACAGCTCGGTGTGCTTTGCATCGATAGCTGCAAACGCATCTGCAAGAGCACCCGACTCGGCATACTTGTGCTGTGTAGCGTCATACTTTGCGGCAGCCTCGATGAGTGCCTTTACCTCATCGTATTTTGCATCGATCGCAGCCTCATCCTCTTTGGTAAAGTTGAAGGTGAGCGCTTCGGTGTGTGTGCCGTTGGATTTACCGAATTTGCAGGCAGTGCAGCCATCGTTCAGGCAACGGATAACGCGAGAGGGCTCGGATGCGGATTCCTCAAAATTATGACCGGTAGCATCAACGGTGATGCGGTCGATCTTGGTGCACTTGGTGCATCTGTACATTGTGGTTGCCGAATCGGTGCAGCTGGGCTTACCCTCTGCGGCAAGTACCATATTGTGACCGGTAGCTTCAATAGGCGTTTCTTGTCTTTCTCCGCAAGAGCAAACCTTTACCTCAAGACCGTCTACGGTGCAGGTAACGGCTTTGGACTCTTCCTCGGAGAGAACAAACTCGTGGACGTGTGCGGTGGTTTCTTGCGGTTCGGGATTTTTATTACAGCCAACAGCCGTAAACAAAAAAACGAACACCAACAAAAGAGCAATAATTTTTTTCATAACTTTTCTCCTTTACTGAAAAGATACTTGTATTGTATCACATAAATGGAAAGATTTCAATACTTTTTGCAAATGTTTTGTGTTTCTTGACACAAATGAAAAAAGCACTCGCGCGAGCGAGTGCTTTTGGTGCCGGTAGTCGGGGTCGAACCGACACGGTATCGCTACCACTGGATTTTGAGTCCAGCACGTCTGCCAATTCCATCATACCGGCGTATGACAAATGGTATTATATCATATTCCAAAAGAAAAATCAAGGGCTTTTGAAAAATTCCCGAAATATTTTTCGCAGAGATTTCTTATGAGCAAAAAGCGCTCGCTCTCACGAGTGCTTTTTGCTTTTTATGCTATAAAAACAGGTTATACCTCGCTCATTTCCATTTCGCGAATGCGGCAAAGTCTATCAAGTTCGGCAAACTTTCCATTGAGAGCAACCAACTCTTCATACGTTCCTGTTTCCACAAGACGTCCCTCATCCATCACAATAATGCGATCAGCATTACGAATTGTGGAGAGTCTGTGCGCTACGATAAAGGTAGTACAGCGCCTTTCAACCAGCTTTTCGATTGCGCGTTGAACATGATATTCGGATACGTTATCCAATGCCGAGGTAGCCTCGTCCAAAATTAGAATTCGCGGATTACGAACCAAGGCGCGCGCAATGGAAACACGCTGTTTTTGTCCGCCGGAAAGCTTGTCGCCTCGCTCACCAACCTGTGTATCCAATCCGTTGGGCATAGAAGGTAGAAACTCGGAAACCGCCGCATCTTGCACGGCTCTCATCAATCGTTCCTCACTATAGCGACGCATACCGTATGTAATATTCTCGCGTATCGTCCCCGAGAACAAAATGCTGTTTTGCGGCACAACCGAAATAAAGTGACGGTAAGCCTGCAAAGGCAGGTCGGTAAGCGGAACACCGTCTATCAAAATTCTTCCGCTTGTGGGTGTCAAAAGTCCTATCAAAAGATTCATCAAGGTACTCTTGCCGGAGCCCGAACCGCCCACAATGGCGATGCGTTCCCCGCGCCCCACGTGAAAATTGAGGTTCTCTATCACGTTTTTGCTCTTATCGTCGGGATAATGGTAGCAAACATTTTCAAAAGCAACATCACCAAAAATTTCAGGAACGGGGATTTCCCCATCATCCGTTTCGATATCCGTTGCGCATACGATTTCCGAGAGCGAGTGCACCGCCTCTTTACCTGCCGCCATGGCGGGATATACGTTGATCAATGTCAAAACCGAACCGCTGATGGCCCCAAACAGAGATTGGAACAAAATAACCTCGCCAACCGAAATAATCCCCTTTATGCAAAGAATGACACACACAAACAAACAGATGACCGAAAACAGCTGACTTGCCGCCCAAGAAACAGAGCCGAAAAAGGCATTGATCTTGTCGAGCTGTACACCCGCTTTCTCGACCGAGTGAATTTTTTCATCCACTTGTCTATCTTCTTCGGCAATTAGTCCGTGTGCCTTTGTCAAGGTCATCATTTGCAGGGTGGTCGTCAGTTTGGAAGAAAGCATTTCACTCTCGTTGCGCAAATCTCTGTGCTTTTTGCGAATGGGTTTGCCAAATGCCATTGTCAAAAGAACCTTCATAGGAACCATTGCCAAAAAGAACAGAGCAATAATAGGCTCTCGCCAAACCGCAATAAAAGCAGACACCAAAACACCAATAATGGCAGGAATCAAGGTGTTCATAAAATGTGTAAAGTAGGTGGTAACGCTTTCAATATCGCGCAGCAGCTTGGATTGAATTTTACCCTCTTCGATTTCCTTGTGATATGTAATGGAAAGTCTTTGCAGCTTGCGAATCACTCCGCTACGCACTTCTGCGGTTGTGGTGCGTATCCATTTATTCATAACAGAAGAACGCCACATAGTGGTTGGCACGTTTTGCAATAAGAGAACAAACAAAATAATGGCATCTATGAAAAGGCGTGTCACATATCCCTCAGGACGTTGCGTTACCGCATCTATCACGTCACTTGTAACTAACGGAAGCGCCCACACAGGAGCATTTTGCAAAAGATAAATCAGTGTAGAAAAAAGTACCGTTCGCCAATCTCGGCGCAGCAACTTTGGTAAAAACTTGTCGCCCTGCTCTTTCTTTGCTTCTCCATATCCAAACAGCCATTCGATATCGGGAATACGCCCGTTAATCCATTTTTGGCGTTGAGCCGTTGCACCTTCCTCGTTGTGTTTCTTTATCATCATCCATATCCTCCTCGGCTACCTGCCGCCGGTAATGGGGAACGAATCCCTTTTTTTCTTGCGTATAAGTTTAGCACACCAAAACGCGTTTGTCAATGGGAATTTTCAATTTTTTGTACCTTAACAAAAAAGCACCGCAAGCCACAAAAAAGCAGCTTACGGTGTTGATTATTCGATTGTTTTATCCAAATATTGAGCCAAGGCCAAGGTAAGAGATCACCGTCATAATGGCGGTAGCAACCAAGACGCCGAGAACGGCGGCAAGAAAGCTCTTTTTGGCATCGAGCCCGAGCACCGAGGCAATCAGCGTTCCTGTCCACGCGCCTGTTCCGGGCAGCGGCACGGCTACGAAAATAGCAACGCCCCAATAGGAATATTTCTCGATCGTTCCCTTGTGTTTTTCCACCTTGCGGTCAAGCCACGCGGCAACGCGAGAGAAAAACTTGACGCGGCTGCCCCTCATCCAAGAGAGAATGGCACGAATGAACAGGAGAATAAAGGGCACGGGCAACAGGTTGCCCGCAATGCTGAAAAGCGCCGTCTGCCACCAAGGCATTCCGAGCCCCCAGCCAAGAGGCACCGCTCCGCGGCATTCGATAATGGGGAGCATTGAGCAAAAGAATACGCAAAGCTCCCTTCCTACGGTCTCCAGAAAAAACCGTTCGATTGCTTCTACCATATTGGAATTACAGTGCCTTTACAAGCTCCTCGGTATCCTTTGCGATCATCAATTCCTCGTTGGTGGGAATAACGAGCACACGAACCTTGGAGTCGGGAGCAGAGATATCAACCTCAGCCGCACCGCGGATAGCCTTTGCGTTGAGCTCTTCGTCGATCTTAACGCCCATGAACGCCAGATTCTTGGCTACGTCGGAACGGTAGTTAGGGTTGTTTTCGCCAATGCCGCCTGCAAAGGTGATGGCATCAACGCCACCCATTGCTGCTGCAAAGGAGCCTACGTACTTGGTGAGCTGGTGAACGACCATCTTTTCAACGAGCTGGCAACGCTTGTCACCATTCTTTGCGCCCTCACCGATGTCACGGTTGTCGCTGGTCTTTTGTGTTACGCCAAGCATACCGGACTTTTTGTTCATAATGGTGTCGATCTGGTCGGGAGTGAGGTTTTCTTTCTTCATAAGGAGAGGAACGATTGCGGGGTCGATAGAACCACAACGGGTACCCATCATAATGCCTTCCAGGGGAGTCAGACCCATGGTAGTATCGTAGCACTTACCATCCTTAACGGCTGCAATAGAAGAACCGTTGCCAAGGTGGCAGGTTACGACCTTAAGGCCTTCGGGGTTTGCAGGGTTCTTGCCCATCATAACGGCTGCACGCATAGAAACGTAGCGGTGGCTGGTGCCGTGGAAGCCGTAACGACGGATGCGGTACTTTTCGTAGTACTCATAGGGAAGCGCATACATATATGCGTAATCGGGCATGGTTTGGTGGAAGCCGGTATCAAATACAGCTACCTGAGGTACGCCGGGCATAGTCTTTTCACAAGCGCGAATACCGGTGAGGTTGTGGGGGTTGTGCAAGGGGCCAAGCTCGCAGCACTCTTCGATTGCTGCAATAACCTTTTCGTCGATAATAACGGAGCCCGAGAACTTTTCGCCGCCGTGAAGAACGCGGTGTCCAACTGCGCTGATTTCGGAAAGAGATGCGATAACGCCGTTCTCCTTGGAAGTCAGAGTTTCCAGAACGATCTGTACTGCTGCTGCGTGGTCTTTCATAAAGATGTCGAGCTTGTAGTCTTCTCTACCCTCAACCTTGTGCTTGAAGTTACCGCCCTCAATGCCGATGCGGTCGCACAGACCCTTTGCGAGAACTGCCTCGCTCTCCATATCGATCAGCTGATACTTAATAGACGAGCTACCTGCGTTGATAACCAGAATTTTCATTGTTTTTGTTCCTCCTCGATTTTTGCGTACGCATCTGCGCCGCTCTATTCTGCCCGCCTGCGCGGACATATTCTGTCATTGTATATTATAAAACAAAAAGCCTCGCAATGCAAGAGGAAAAGGGAAAATTCTTTGGCTTTTCATAGATTTTTTGAGAAATCCCCCTCTCCGTCATCCGTCGCGAAGCGACGTCTGCCACCTCTCCCCGAGGAGAGGCTTGGTTTTGAAGCTTCAATCGAACAATTATTAGATCAAACATTCGTACACAACAAAAGCATATAGGACGCAATCTTGTTTGCGGTTAGTCTTTTCAAAAAGCCTCTCCTTGGAAAGAGGTGGCATTCGCAGAATGACGGAGAGGGGCAAAAGGAAAAGAATATCCTATTTAGGTCAAAATTTCTTTCATTTTCGCCCCCATCTATTTTATTTGGGCTACTTTTTTGCAATTTGTCTTGCAATTTGGCGCAAAAGCCGTTATAATAATACCAAAGAGGACCGACAGAAATTGGAGGTATGAAAATGAGCAAACAAAAGATCGAATTTGGCACGGGTGGCTGGCGCGGTATTATTGGCGATGACTTTATCAAAGCCAACGTGCAGCGCGTAGCGTATGCCGTTTGCCGTCTTGCACGCGAGGAAGGCAAGGCAGAAAAGCCCATTGTGATCGGTTATGACCGTCGCTTTCTTTCCGAGGTCTCCTCTCGCTGGATAGCAGAGGTTCTCGCCGCTCAAGGCATTGGTGCTATTCTTGTAAACAGAAGCACGCCCACACCGCTAATCATGTTCTTGACGCAGCACCTCAACCTGCACTACGGTCTTGAGGTAACGGCAAGTCACAATCCCGCGGCATACAACGGCATCAAGCTCATTGTTGAGGAAGGCCGCGACGCGCCTTTGGAGACCACCGCACGCATGGAAGCGCTGCTCACAGAGGATGCCGATCTTGACATTCCCACCCTTTCTATCAAAGAGGGCGAAGAAAAGGGACTTATCACCTATTTGCACGCGCCCTTTAACGAGTTTATCGACCACATTCTCTCCAAGCTCAATCAGCCCATTATCAAGGAGCGTGGTCTGCGTATTCTTTTTGACCCGATGCACGGCTCGGGCATTTACCCCATTACGGTCATTCTGCAGACCCTGCGTTGCACGGTCGACATGATCAACGACAACAAGGACGCCTACTTTGGCGGCGGTATTCCCGCGCCTACCGAATCGCGCTTGTATGATTTGCGTAACCACGTGGTTGCGGGTGGCTATGACCTTGGCATCGCTTTTGACGGCGACGGCGACCGCTTGGGCATTGTGGATGAGAACGGCAACTACATTGATGCCAACCAGATCCTTTGCCTGCTCTACTACTATCTGCACGCCCACAAGGGCTGGAACGGACCCGTTGTGCGCAACCTTGCCACAACGCATATGCTGGATAAGATCGCCGCTTCCTTTGGCGAGGAATGCCACGAGGTCCCCATTGGATTTAAGTATATTTCCGCAGGCATCGACCAATACGATGCAGTCCTCGGTGGCGAATCCTCGGGTGGCTTGACCGTCCGCGGACACATTCACGGCAAGGACTCCATCTATGCCGCTTCCCTCTTTATCGAGATGGTCTGCGCCCTCGGCTCTCCCACCAAAATGCTGCGCGAGCTTGAAGAACGCTTTGGCACCTTTGAAATGGTGGAAGCCAACCTCGAGTTCCCTGCCGAGCGCAAGCCCGAAATTCAAAAGACCTTGATGGTTGATAAAAAGCTGCCCGAATTCCCGAACGCAGAGATCGTTCGTGTAAATTACGAGGATGGCTGCAAGGTCTATTTTGCAGACGACTCCTTTGTCATCTGCCGCTTCTCCGGCACCGAGCCCCTGCTCCGCATCTTTGCCGAAGCATCCGACGCCGCCCGCGCCGCCGCGTATATTACACCGTTTAGAAAGTTGTTAGATATTTGATGAGAACTGGGGGGGGGGCCCATTTTT
>JBGVQK010000063.1:0-2088 GCA_045127455.1 Eubacteriales bacterium | reverse complement strand
GATATTCTCGTATGCAGAACACTTCAGAAAATTATTGAGTACATAACAAATATTATTTGTCACCATTGCTTTTGTTTCATCGGTTACTTGGAACGGACTTGCATCCCAGCACCAATCTCCGTCAAGAAATACGCTATTCGGTAAATCCTGTTTGAGCTGTTGGCACACAGTTGTTTTTCCAACTCCCATAGTGCCACCAATCATATATAAAGTTTTCATCATTCACACCTACAAATTCTTATTTATCGTTCTGTTTTATCGCCAGTTTCGCCTTTGTATTATAAAGGCTGCGGGCAAAGCCCATACCCCTAAAGATGCACAAAACCAAAGGCTCCCTCCGGGAGGGAGCTGTCAGCGAAGCTGACTGAGGGAGAGTGCGATACAATAAGATTTATCCAAACCTAAAGTTACGCAGGCTCCTTCCGTCACGCTACGCGCGCCACCTTCCTCCCGGAGGAAGGCTTTTTTGCTCCCATTATAACACAAATCGGCAGAGAAAACAAGTTCTCTGCCGAAATTTTGTGACTGCCATTTCTCCGTTAAGAATGCAGAGAGAAGCTTCTGCTTTTTTCATTAAATTCCGAGTAGTGCCGATGCAATAGCGAAGTAGATCATCAGCGTTACGGTATCCACAATGGTGGTAATAAAGGGGCTTGCCATAACTGCGGGGTCAAGACCTATCTTTTTTGCGCCCAAGGGCAACAGCGTTCCAACCGCCTTTGCCACAACAATGGCTGAGAAGACCGTTGCACAAATTGCAAGTGCAATGATCAAATTGTTTTGCACCTCACCCGAGGTGGATGTGGAATACATTTGAAAACGGAAGTCGATCGCCATTACCTTTACAAACGTAGCAACCGCTAAGGTCGCACCGCAAAGAACGCCAACGCGCAATTCTTTCCAAAATACGCGGAATACGTTTTTCAGTTCAACTTCTCCAAGGGAAAGCGCACGAATGATGGCAACAGAGGTCTGTCCGCCGGCGTTACCGCCCGTACCCATCAGCATGGGGAAGAAGGCGGTGAGAATGGCATACGTACCAATAGCAGCTTCATATTTGGTGATGATGGTGCTGGTAAAGGTAGCGGTCAGCATGAGTAGGAGCAACCACGGCACGCGTTGTTTCCAGGTCTCCCAAACGGTGGTTTTGAGGTAGGGCTTGTCACTCGGCAAAATAGCCGCCATCTTTTCAATATCCTCGGTCGCCTCGGTTTCAAGAACGTCCAAAGCGTCGTCGACGGTTACAAGACCGACCAAGCGCTTTTCTTTATCAACAATGGGGAGTGCGATAATGTCGTAGTGCGAGATCATATTTGCAACCTTTTCTCGGTCGTCGTGCGTGGTAGCATACAAAACGTTCTCGTTCATAATGTCGCCAATAAGCTGCTCGGGCTCTGCAAAGAGCAGTTGCTTGAGGGCAACAACGCCCTCAAGAACGCGCTTTTCGTCGGTTACGTAGGCAACGTAGACCGTCTCTTTGTCAAGACCAATGCGGCGAATACGCGTAACAGCCTCTTCGCAGGTCATGTTTTTGCGCAAGTCGATAAACTCGCTGGTCATAACGCTTCCGGCACTCTCTTCGGGATAAGCCAAAAAGCGGTTGATCTCCTCACGCGTTTCGGGCGTGGCGTTTTTCATAATGCGCTTAACCACGCTTGCAGGCATCTCTTCCAGCATATCAACGGCGTCGTCGGTGTAAAGCTCTTCAAGCATTTCTCCAATTTCGCGGTCGGTCATGTGAAGAATGATCAACTCCTGCAAGTCGGGCTCCAGCTCTGCAAATACCTCGGCGGCAATGTCTTTTTTAAACAGACGGAACACGCGAGAGACCTGATCCTCGGGGAATTGAGAAAGCAGATCCGCAGCATCTACAGGATTGCATTTGTCTATTTCTTGTATAAATTCTGCATATTTTTTCTGCAAGAGCAATTCTTGCAGCGCTTCAAACTCCAAAACGTTTGTTTCGGACATAAGAAACACCTCCTTTTTTTGAGGTGAACGCGAAAGAGCAAGGAAGTTAATTCTCGGAGAGTGCGTTCAGCGTTTTTTGATAGCTTGCAAGCTTCTCTTCGGCATCTGCGCGGTTGG
>JBGVQK010000062.1:0-9258 GCA_045127455.1 Eubacteriales bacterium | reverse complement strand
CGGGATATGCAGAGTCGATCGGGATAGCAAAGGCAAGCCCTTCAACGCCACTTGCGGAATACTTGGAGTTGACAATGCCGATCAATTCTCCCGCAAGGTTGAACAGTCCGCCACCCGAATTGCCCGAATTGATTGCGGCATCGGTTTGGATCAAGGTCATAGTGCTACCGTCGCTCATGGTAATTTCGCGCTCGGTGGCACTGATATAGCCAACGGTTACGGTTCCACCAAGAGTGCCCAGGGGGTTGCCAATGGCAATTACCTGCTCACCCGAAACAAGATCGGCACTGTGGCCCTGTACTGCATAGGTCAGCTGCTCCCCTGCAGAAATTTTGAGAACTGCAAGGTCGCTGCTCTCATCACTGCCAACCAAAACGGCATCATAGGTTTTATTATTTTGCAAGGTTACCTGAACCGAGATCGCCTCTTCGACAACGTGGTGACAGGTAAGGATGTAGCCATCGGGAGAGATAATGACGCCGCTGCCCGAGCTTGACTGTGTGCTTGGACGCCAAAGATCGGACGAATTTGGAAGGGTGACGTTGATAACGACTACCGCATCCTGCACCTTATTGACAACGCCCGATACGGCAAAGGCATTTTCTCCTGCCGAGCCGTAGATGGATGAATCGGGAGCGGGACGGGATATCTCGGATTCGGGATTTTCACACAGAACGTCCTCGGGGTCGGTCTTTGGGTGAGAGAAGATCACCTGCCCTGCAAGGTAGATGGCTCCCATTGAACCGCCAAAGCCCGCCGCAAAAGAAAGCAGGATGCACATGAGAATACCAAAAAAGGAGATCCTTCGGTTTTGGCCGCGCTGACGGCGCTGTTGACGGCGCTCGCGACGGAGCTGTCGGCGAAGATCCTTTTTGCTATAAGAATATACGGGAATTTGTTCCCCTGCCGTTACGTAATCGAAATTGAGATTATTAAACTGTGAATTTTGATCTTTCATAAGAATTAAGACCTCCACACTTTTTACAAATTGGTTTTGCAGTTTTATTTTACCGTGTAAATGTGACAAACACTTGACGGAGCAAGAAAAAAACTTTGAAAAATGGGCAGATATCTTGCTTTTTGGACAATGTTTTGCTATAATGATAATAGTATAGTTATATTATAGCACAAAATGTCGGAAAGAAAAAGGTATGTTTGAAATTTTATTGAATTTTTTGCAAAAAAAGAATATCGATCTTGTGGGGGCTCTGCCGCTTTCGGCTTGCCGTGTGATTCGCCCCTATCTTTTGGAGCGCGCAAAAATTCAGGGCGGAACGGTTTTTGTGCTGGCTGTTCCCTATTTCACCCCCGCCTGCGAGGATGGGGGCAGATCTATTTCCGCTTATGCCGTAGCCCGCGATTACCATCTCTTTTTTGAAGAGCTTTATGAGGAGCTTTTGCCCCTTTTGGCAGAAAAATTCCCAAGCAATCGCTTTGCTGCCTTTGCCGATCACTCCCCCATTAGTGAGCTCCACGCCGCTACGCGTGCAGGGATTGGTGTGATAGGCAAAAACGGGCTGCTGCTCACCGAAAAATACGGCTCTTACGTCTTTTTGGGCGAAGTCATTACCGATATGGAGATTCCCTGCGAGGTGCAATCGGTAAAGCTTTGCGAGGACTGCGGTGCGTGCGCCAATGCCTGCCCTTCGGTTGTGAGCGAAAAAAGCATTTGCCTTTCGGCACTCTCGCAAAAAAAGGGAGAGTTGACAAAGGAAGAGCAAGACATTTTGCTCGCTACCAATACCGTTTGGGGATGTGACCGATGTCAGGAATGCTGCCCTTACAATCATCGCGCAAAAAATGCGGGAACGATCTACTCGCAAATTCCGTTTTTCAATCAACACACGCTCCCCTCTCCATCGGCAGAGGAGATTGAAAATATGAGCGACACCGATTTTTCGGCGCGTGCCTATTCCTGGCGCGGCAAAGAAACCATTTTGAGAAATTTACGTTTACACGAGAAAGGAGACACATCATGCTAAAGTTGATCTGCGGCCCCTCGGGTGCGGGCAAAACCGAGCACCTGACAAAGTGCATTGAAGCGGATATTGCCGCGGGTGTGCGTTCCTTTTTCCTCATTCCCGAGCAACAGGCTTACATCAGCGAGCGCGATCTTGCTGCGCGGCTCCCCAAAAACGCGGGACTGCTTTTTGAGGTCGTCAGCTTTTCGGGCCTTGCCGAGGACGTTTTTTGCAAATACGGCGGCGTAACGGCTGAATCGGTCAGCGGTGCGGTATCCTCTCTTTTGATGTGGCACACGCTCGCCACGCTCTCCCCTCTCCTTGAGCAGTACGGTAAGAGTGCCGAGGGAGACCTGACCCTGACGAACCTAATGCTTTCGGCAATTGCCGAAATGCGCGCGGGCGGTATTGATGCAAAAACGCTTGAGGATGCCGCATTGCAAATGGATGAGGACTCCCCCTTGCGCAAAAAGCTCTTGGATCTTTCTCTGATCGATGCCGCTTACCACGCAAAAATTGAGGAGTGCTTTGGCACTGACCCCTCGGACAAGCTCTTGCGCCTTTGCACTCTTTTGCAAAAGCACCGTTATTTTGAAAACTGCAGCGTATATATTGATTCCTTTACAAGCTTTACCGTTCCCGAGTATGCGGTCCTCTTGCAAATTTTAAAGCAAGCCAAGGGCGTTACCGTTGCGCTTTGCACCGATAGCCCGAATTCCGCTCTTCCGCATTTTTTGTCGGTCAGCGACACGGCTCGTCAGCTCTCTCGCATGGCAGATCGCGCTGACGTGGTTGTAGAAAGTATCACGCTCCCTGCAAAAAAATATCAAAAATCACGTGCGCTTTCGATTCTTGAGCGCGATCTGTGGCGTTTTTCTGCCACGCAAACACCCCTTTTGGGTGACGAATCCGTACGTTTGAACATCGCTTCGAACATTTATGAGGAAGCCGAGGCTGCCGCCCTGCAAATTTGCGAATTGGTCTCGGGCGGTATGCGCTACGGCGATATTGCTGTGGTGGTTCGTGACCTCGATGCTTATCGTGGCATTTTGGATGCTGCTCTTGAGCGCCACGGCGTTCCCTTCTTCTTTTCGGAGAGGACCGATCTTTCGTCAAAGCCGATCTTTCGTCTTATCCTTTCCGCTCTGCGTGCCGTAAGCCGCAACTATCGACAGAGCGATATTATTACGCTCCTCAAAACAGGTCTTTGCGGCACAGAGCTGCGAGACGCAGCGATGTTTGAGGAATACGTTGAGACCTGGCACATTGGCGGACGTCGCTTCCTTGACGACGTTTGGAGCATGAACCCAGATGGACTGACCACTGAACGCTCACCCCGTGCCGACGAAATTTTGGAGGCCGCCAATCGCGTGCGCCGCCAACTGATGGTGCCGCTCACAACACTTTCGGCATCCTTGCGCGCTTCTCGACGACTTGTTGACCGTTGCCGCGCGCTTTACGATTATCTTTCTGCCATAGAGCTCCCCCTTATGTTGGCTTCGCGCGCCAAAGAGGAGCTGGCACTCGGTCAAGCACGCGAGGCAAGCGAGAGCTTGCGCCTTTATTCCACGCTGCTTGATACCTTTACCACACTTTGCAAATTGCTCCCCGATACTGAACTTTCAATAGAAGACTTTATTGCCGCCCTGACCTTGGTGTTCAGCAATGCCGACCTCGGCTCTGTTCCCAACACGCAGGACTCGGTTGTGATCGGTTCTGCCGACACTTTGCGCGTGGAAAACGTGCGCGCATCTATTCTGCTCGGTCTCTGTGAGGGCGAATTCCCTCGCGCGGTGAGCGACGACGGAATTTTGACCGAAGCCGACAAAGAGGTGCTTGAGGAATACGGCGTTATTTTGCAATCCCGCGAGCGTATGCGCTCCTCTGAGGAATTGTTCTACGTTTATCGCGCCATTAGCAAGCCGAGTGAATTTTTATCTCTCTTTACACACGCAAAGCAGACCGATGGCTCCGCTCGCACGCCCTCTTTGGCGTGGAGCCGCGTAGCGTTTTTGCTTGACAAAAAGGCAGAGGTCATTGATTTTGCCGAGATCCGTCGCGCCCGCGCACTCCCCACAAAGGAAGAGCTTGCAAAGCCATTGCAAGCTCCTGCCACCGATGAGCGTGTAGCCCTGCGCCTTTCGCAATCTAAAATTCAAGCCTTTGTGCTTTGCCCTTACCGCTATTTTAGCACCTACTCCCTTAGGCTCAGAGAAAGAAAAGACTCTCAGCCCAACTACGCCGACGACGGCACGTTTTTGCACTACGTATTCGAGCATTTTTTGCGTGCATCTCTCGGGGACGACGGCAAATTGAAGCTCCCCGCCCCCGAGGACGTCGAGCCTCTTGCCGACCGCATCATTGCCGACTACATCGGCGAGGTCTGCCCTTTCCCAGCCGAGAGTATGGACAACCGTTTGCTCCATATCTATTCTCGCTTGCGCCGCTTGGCGTTCAAGATGCTGCACGAGATCTTGGGCGAGATCCGCACAGGTCTTTTTGTACCCACGCATTTTGAAAAAGGCATTGGCACACGCGAGGAAGGCAGTCTGCCACCCGTTCACCTCACGCTTGAAGGCGGTTCTTCGCTTCTCCTCAGCGGTAAGATCGACCGCGTGGATATTTACGAGAGCGACGAAAAGCTCTACTTCCGCGTTGTGGACTACAAGAGCGGAAAGCACACCTTCTCGCTTGACGAGGTACGCTCGGGAATGGATATTCAGCTCATTCTTTATCTGTTTGCACTAAAGGGCGCAATGCCCGACAGTATTCCTGCGGGCGCGCAATATCTCTTTGCATCCACCGAAAAGGGTGTGACCGAAATTAAGAGGAGCGGTTTGTTGCTTGACGACGAAGCCGTTTCTGCTGCCGCCAACGGAGAAAGCGGCGGAATTTATACCAAGGGCTTGACAAAACAAACCGTAGAAGAAATGCAGGAGCTGCAAAAACAAATGCAGGATGCCGTCCGCTCGGTTGCCGAGCGCATCCTCTCGGGCGAGGCAGAAAAAACGCCCTCGGAAAAGGCTTGTGCATTTTGCCCCGTTCGCGCGGACTGTAACCGCGCATATCACCGCTGAAAGGAGTTGATCTAATGGGTAGAACCTGGACCACCTCGCAAGAGGCCGCCATGCAAATTGACGGCAAGACCTTGCTCGTATCCGCTGCCGCGGGCTCGGGTAAAACGAGTGTACTCACCGAGCGCATTATTCGCAAACTGACCGATACCGAGCACCCTGCCGATCTCTCCCGTATGCTGATCGTTACCTTTACGCGCGCGGCTGCCGCAGAGCTCAAGGGCAGAATTGCCAAGGCTTTGACCGAGGCAATGGCAAAGGATCCCGAAAACACACATCTCTCGCGCCAGCTCTTTTTGCTTGGCAGTTCGCAAATTTCCACAATTGATGCTTTCTTTCAAAAAGCCGTACGCGCAAATTTTGAAAGACTCTCGCTGCCTGCATCCTTCCGTATGGCGGATGAAGCCGAGGTGCTCCCCATTGCCGCGGAGATCATGGACGGACTCCTTGAAGAATACTACGACCGTTACGCACAAAGCAGCTCGCAAGCCTCTCCTTTTGCAAAATTGCAGGACAATCCCTTTGCCGAGACACTTGATCATTTGATGTCGGGGCGCAGCGATGGCAAGCTTGGCGCGGTTTTGCGCGAGTTCCTTGCCCGCTTCTCGGCAGAGCCCGAGGGCGTTGGCGTGCTCGGTCGGTTTGCAAAAGAGCTCAACGCTGCGGCAGATGCCGAATACTTCACCACCTCTTACGGCCGTGTGGTGCGTGATCATCTTTGTGACCTGTTTGACGGATACATCACTTTTTTGAATAAGGTTGAAGCACATCTTGATGCCACTCCCGATATGCGCGCCAAATGCTTGGGCATTGTGCAATCGGATATTGGCTACTGCCGCGCTATGAAAAAAGCCCTTGACGAGGGCGTCTATACGCGTGCGCGCGAGGTGGCTTACACCTTTATCAGCGGTCGTTTTCCTACCTTGAAGGAAAAAACGAGAGAAATTATGGATTATCAAGAGTGGCGCGGAAAGTTCAAGAACGACGTTGCCAAGCGTGTTCAGGGACTTTTGCAATACCCTGCCGAGGTGATCTCGGAGCAAATGCGCCGCACCGCTCTGCCAGCCGAAATACTGTATCGCTTTTATAGCGAATACACCGCTCGCTATCTTAGCGAAAAGCTGGAGCGCGGGCTGCTGGAGTTTGACGACGTGCGCGCTATGCTCTACAAGCTCCTCACCGACGAGAACGGCAATCCTACTCCCTTTGCCGAGGAATTGGCATCCTCTTACGATGCTGTTTATATTGACGAGTATCAGGACGTGGACTATTTGCAGGACCGTATCTTCTCGCTCATTGGCAAAAACCGACGCTTTATGGTTGGCGATATTAAGCAAAGCATTTACGGCTTCCGCGGTAGCGAGCCCTCGATTTTTGCGGGGTACAGACGCGAAATGCCGCTTTATACAGAGCAAGAGGCACAAAATGCCGATGGCGTTTGCGTGTTTATGTCGGATAACTTTCGTTGTGACAAGCCCGTAATCGACTTTGCCAACAAGGTTTGCGCGTTCCTCTTTTCGGCTTGCGAGAGCACCGTTGGCTACCGCCCGCAGGATGACCTCGTATGCTCAAAATCGACGGATGGGATAACCGCTCCCGCACATCCCGCGCCCGTTACCTTGGCTGTTTTTGATGCACCGCCCCGCAAAAGGGCACGCGGCGAGGATGAGGACGATGCCGAGGACGTACGCGAGGAAGCCGTTTGGGTAGCTGCCGAAATCTCTCGCCTTTTGCGCGAGGAAACGCTTGATAACGGTGCCCCCATTCGCCCATCGGACATTGCCATTCTCGTACGCAACAAGTCGCACGGTGCGACCTACACCGATGAGCTTGCAAAATTGGGCATTCCCGTACTCTCGCCCACATCCTCGGATATGGCGCAGGATCCCCTGCTTTACGATATGCTCAATCTGCTGAAAAGCGTGGACAACCCTTGGCGCGACCTGCCGCTTTCGGAGTTTTTGCTCTCCCATCTTGGCGGCTTTGACCTTGAAGAGCTTTGCGAAATTCGCGCGGCTGCCGAAGCTTCGGTATCTCTTTATGATGCTCTCCTGACAGTTACCGAGAACAAAGAGCACCGCCTTGTCGCCAAGTGCAGTGCTTTGATTGATTGGCTTGACAGTATGCGCCGCTTGGCGGATACACAGCCCGCAGACCGCTTTTTGCGACTTCTTTATGAGGAGGACCGCGTGGCGCATCTTTCGGACAAGCCCGTCCTTCTCTATCTTTACGAGCAAGCGCGCATCTATCAAAAAAACGCGTTTTGCGGACTTTACGGTTTTCTTTCTCACTTTGCAAAGCTGCTTGAGGGCGATAAGCTCTCGGGGGAGGGCTTTGGCGCCAGCGAGGATGCCGTTACCGTTATGACCGTTCACCACTCCAAGGGGCTTGAATTCCCCGTTGTTTTCCTCTCCTCTACGGGTTCGCCCTTTAACAAGGATGATTTGAAGAAAAATCTGCTCTATCACCGCGAGGTGGGCATTGCCTGCCGCCTTTATGACGAGGGCTCGGGCAATCTTGAGGACACCGCCCTGCGTGCGGCTCTCTGCCTCAAGGTGGACGAGGAGCAGGTGGAAGAATCCATCCGCACACTCTACGTGGCGCTCACGCGCGCAAGAGAGAGAATGTACGTCACGGGCACGCTTGTGGGCAAATGGGATACGGCAATGACAAATGCTTCTCTCATTCACCGCGGCAATCGCGCGTCCATTTTGGGGGCATCGAATATGCTTTCTTGGATTCTTGCCGCCCTTTGGGAAGGCGGAAAGCTTGACGAAAATCTGCCCTTGACGGTAGTGCACCCCTTTTACGGTGAGGTGGAGCGCGGACTTCCCCTCTCGGTCGGCGCGACGGCGCCCGAAAAAGAGGCAACCTTCTCCCCCGTTGCCGAGCGGTATGCCGCGATTTATCGCGCAAAGGAGACGGAGTCGTATCCTTTTGCATTCTTGCAGGGGCTGCCCACAAAGGTGGCGGCATCGAAATTGAGCTCGGATTTGTTGGATAGACTCGTGGACGAAGAAAACGAAGAGGCTGCCCTTGCCGCACAAATTGAGCTGATGCAAAGCGCAACAGAGCCCTTTGACAGCCTTTTGCAGGAGCAAGAAAAGCCAAGTGCCACCGAGGTTGGAAGTGCCACACACGCATTTTTGCAGTTTTGCGACTATGAGAGGCTGATGGCGACCTCTCCCGAGGAAGAAGCCGAGCGTTTGGTTGCCGATGGCTTTATGAGCCGCCGCGCGGCTGACATTTTGCACTTTAGGCAGCTCAAAGCCTTTTGCCAAAGCGATTTGATGAAGCTCATCGGCTCTGCCGCAAAGGTTCAACGCGAGTTAAAATTTGGCATTTTAAAACCGATGCGCGAGCTGACACAAAACGAAGCATTGGCAGATCAGCTGGGCGAGGAGACCTTGTTTGTGCAAGGCTCGATCGACTTGCTCCTTACAATGCCTGACGGACGGCTCATTCTTGTGGACTACAAAACCGACCGCATTACAGATGAAGAGCGTGCCAACCCCGCGCTCCTTGCCAAACGTTTGGGAGAGGCTCACGGGCATCAGCTTGCTGCCTACACCAAGGCATTGCGTGATCTTCTCGGTCGCGCGCCCGATGAAATGCGCATCTATTCCCTGCCTCTGGGCACGAGTTTGTTGATAGAATAAAAAAGAAAATCCCCAAGCAAGGTGGAAAATCCACTTTGTTTGGGGATGATTTTTAATTTTTGAAACACCTATATATTGAGGGCTTCTTTTTTTTCACAGATAAAAAAGACAAGCCAACTCTATGGCGACCTCGCCTAGGTTTACTTTGACGTGCAAGACTATGTGATGCAGAGTGATGTACGTCTTATCGTGTTTACAATTATTAGATTATTTATCTATTAGATAAGTCAAAATATCGATAGTATCAAGGCAAAAGAAAAGAAACGCCTTGAATTATTCACAGTTTTGTGATATAATAGAATAAATATGTAAGCAGTGCAATGAGAGGAGGACCTGTATATGAATATTCTGCATATGAAATACGCGGTCGAGGTTGCAAGACTTGGATCGCTGAATAAAGCAGCGGAAACGCTTATGATCGCGCAACCGAATATCAGCCGATCTATAAAAGAACTCGAAGCCGATCTTGGAATTACCATATTCCAACGAAGCGCAAAAGGAATGGTTCTGACTCCCGATGGCGAGGAGTTTATGGATTATGCGCGGGATATTCTTCACCGTATC
>JBGVQK010000061.1:0-52928 GCA_045127455.1 Eubacteriales bacterium | reverse complement strand
AGGGGGACCTGTGACGCTAAAAGGGACCCCCTGCAAATCTCCTAAATTATTCAGCAAAATGATACGTGCCCTCCGTTAATGTCTCGGTGCGACCCGAGGGCAGGGTGAGGTGGGCGGTAACGCCCTGCGGAATGGTGAATTCGTAATAGACGACGTCGTCCTTGTAGTACCAATGTGAGCGGATAGTGCCGAACGTGGTATCAATCGAGCCATCTGCAAAGCCGAGGCGACGGTCAGGATGAGGCGCGAGGGTGATCTCGCGGTAGGCGGGGGCATTTTCCATGGGCTCAATGCCAACTGCCTTGCCAAAGATCCAATCGTAAACCGCGCCGTAGGCGTAGTGGTTAAAGGAGTTCATATCACGGCTCCAAAAGCTGCCGTCCTCTTTGATGCCGTTCCAGTGCTCCCAAATGGTGGTAGCGCCGTGGTTGACAGAGTAGAGCCACGCGGGGTTCTGCTCCTGGAAGAGAAGCCCGTAAGCCACATCGTTGTGACCGTTTTCGGAAAGGACGTGGAGCAGATAAGGCGTGCCCAAAAATCCGGTGGTCATGCGCATACCGTTCTCGCGGATCATCTCGGCAAGACGGTCGGCAAAGCGCTGACGGTCTTTCTCTTCACAGAGATTGAATTTGAGAACGAGCGCATACGCGGTCTGTGTTTCGTTGGGCGGGTCGGAAATGCCGTTGGGATTGAGGTCGGGATATTGACGCAGCTCACCGTTCGGGATATAGCGCTCGCGGAAAGCGGAGACGACCTTACGGTAGCGTTCCTCAAATTTTGCGGTATCGTAGCCGAGCGCCTTTTCTGCCTTGAGCAAAAGAGCGACAGAGTTTGCGTAAAATGCACTCGCAATAAAGTCGGTGGAGGTAGCACCCTTGTAGCTGTCCTCGCCGTGATCCATTGCCAGCCAGTCGCCGTAGTGATCGCCACCAAGCCACAGGAACTCTTCGGGACCCGTGTAGTGCAAATACATGATCCACTTGCGCATCATGGGGTAGTGCTCGGCAAGCAGCTTTTTGTCGCCGTAAGCTAGGTAAAGCTCCCACGGGATGATGCAAGCGGCATCTGCCCAACCGGTGGCAACGGCTACGTATTCACCGCGGTTCTTTTTGCATCTTTGAATAAACTCGGGAATGCCGCCATTGGGGCGTTGCTCGATCGCCATTTCTCCAAGCCACTTGGTAAAGAATTTCTTTACGTTAAAGTTAATAGCAGCAGTGCGCGCAAATACCTGCGCGTCACCCGTCCAACCAAGTCGTTCATCGCGTTGCGGACAGTCGGTGGGGGTGTCAAGATAGTTGCCCTTTTGCCCCCAGATAACATTGTGGTAAAGTTGATTGATCTTCTCGTTTCCACAGCGAAAATATCCCGTGCGCTTCATATCCGAGTGAACGACAACGGCACGAAAAGCATCGAGGTCAACCTTGTCGGTTGGGAATTCTGTCAGGCGAATGTAGCGGAAGCCTTGGAATGTGAAAGTAGGCTTGAAAACGTCCTCTTCGCCCGAACAAACGTAAAGGTTTTCGCATTTTGCTTTACGCAAGTTTTCGGTATAGAAGTTGCCTTCTTGGTCGAGGACCTCTGCGTGATGGATCATAATGCGCGCGCCGCATTCGGCTTTGATGCGAACCTCAACGTAACCGGTTACTTCCTGACCAAAGTCAATAACCGTCTCGCCCTTGGGTGTGCGGATAAGCTTTACGGGAGTCACACGCTCGTGCTCGGTGATCAGCTCACCAACCTGTGCCACAAGCTTTGTTTTATAGTCCGAGCGAACGGCTTTGCCAAGATGCTTGATCTCGGCGGTCTTGTCAACTGTTTCACCGTGATAAATATCGGAGTAGAGAATTTGGGTCGTGTAAACGTCCCATGCGGTGTCGGTCACGATCTCCTCGCGCGTGCCGTCGGTGTAAATAACGGTGAGGGCTGCAATGAGAGCGGTCTGGTCGGCAAACATTTTGGTGCCCCAGGCAATGTTACCAACTGCCCAACCGGGGCCAACCTCAATGCGCAGAGCATTGTCGTTTTTCAAAAGCGCGGTCACGTCGTGCGTT
Source organism: Eubacteriales bacterium (assembly GCA_045127455.1). GTDB lineage: Bacteria > Bacillota > Clostridia > Oscillospirales > CAG-272 > UMGS1865. The sequence goes on along the minus strand of JBGVQK010000061.1, from coordinate 50,874 downwards.
TGATATTGCACGCGTTCGTTGTATATCGTCCAGCCGGGAGCAAGAACGTCACAACCGACTCTTTCGTCGTTGATGTAAGCGGCATAAAGACCAATTGCAGAAACCGAAAGCGTCGCTTTTTTAATCTCTTTTTTTGCCTTGAAGGAGCGAAGAAAAGCAATGCCTGCTTGCTTTGTGTCTATGGGAGCACAAATCCATTTTGCACGGCGGTTCATAAAGAAATCCTCCTGTATGATCATTTCAAAAGCGGTCAGGGACCTATAGACAGTATAACAGAAAAAGAAAACAAATGCAAGCGATTTGGCGAAAAAAGGGGAGAGTTCTTCAAAAACGCTTTACAAAATGTCAAAAGTGTGCTATACTGAACGTAACTTGTTAAAAAAGAAAAGGAAAATGAAAATGCAATCAGCCTTCAAAATCCTTATTTCGTATTGCCTAACGGTGGTACTGTTGCTTTCGTTTGCCGCTTGCAATCAGAATGTGCCAACGGGGGACACGTCCATCCCCGAAGAGGGAACGGCAGAAGAGACCCCTGCCATCACCTCATCGCAAGAGAGCACACCCGAGCAGACGATACCCACGGCAACCACTCCCGAGGAGACAACAACACCCGAGGAAACGACAACTCCCGAGGAGACGACCATTCCCGAAGAGACGACAACTCTCGAGGAGACGACAACTCCCGAAGAGACGACCACTCCCGAGGAGACAACAACTCCCGAGGAGACAAAAACTCCCGAAGAGACAACAACTCCCGAGGAGACAACAACACCCGAGGAGACGACCACTCCCGAGGAGACAACAACTCCCGAAGAGACAACAACACCCGAAGAGACAACAACACCCGAAGAAACAACACCGCCCGAACCGCCGCACGAGCACGTGCTTGTAAACGGTCAGTGTGCGTGCGGATGGATCCCTGTCATTGAAGCAGCATCGGCATACGATAACGACAAAAACGGAGAAAACGATCTTTTCTATTTCTCTCCGCAATTACCCGAGGCGTTCAAGGGCAACGGCGTCATAACCTTGTCGGCAGAAAAATACGATAAAAAAGATTACTTTGGCGTGCGCTACGGCTCTGTTAGCGGGCGATATAAGTATTGGTACTGTCAAGAGGGAAAAAGCTCCTATATGATCTATCAGATCGAGGTGCCCGAGGCGGGTACGTACGAATTGGCAATTTATATGTATCTGGAAGCCGCCCAAAAGGCTTACGGAGCAAAGTATACGGTAAACGGCAGTGAGTCTATCCAAACCTCGTATCAATTTACAAACGAAGAGCTCGCGCTTGCAAGAGAAAACGAGGAAACGATGTCCGCATATATGTTTGGTATTCAAATCGAACTGAAAGAGGGCACCAATACCATCAAAATCGAAGGGGCATCCGGCACCGAATACAATCAACTCTTCCGCGCTCTCTATTTTGTAAAAATCGCCAACGGCGGCAATTAAACTCTTTGCAAAACTCATTGAAAAGGAGAAAAAAGATGAAAAGAATTCTCAAAAGCATTATTTCGTGCTGCCTTGTGGCATTCCTGCTGCTCGCAAGCGTTGGGTGCGCTTGGTTCAATGAAACCGTTCTTGGTAAAGAGCACGTGCACAGCTTTAACAAGCCGACCATAGAAAAAGAAGCCACCTGCGCCGCAGAGGGCAAGCAAATTTCCACCTGCAAATGCGGAGCCATCGAGGTCACCGTTATCCCCGCAACGGGCGCGCACAACTACCAAAACAAGGTGTGCATCACGTGCGGCAGAAAGGATGCCACGGGTCTTACCGAGCCTATTTTGTGTGGAGATGCGCTTTCTTCCTACGTTATTGTTTACGATGAAAACGCGTTGGCATACACCGTGCGTGCTGCAGAATATATAGCCAAAGAAATTGAGGCACGCACAGGGCTTGCACTCCCCGTAAAGGCTCTTGGCGAAGCCGACGAAATGAACGCGCACGAGATCGTCGTAGGCGAAACCGCAAGAGAAATTTCGCAAAGCCTCGATGCCGATACCGAGGGCTTTGAGTTCGCCCTGCTTGCCAACGAGGATCATATTGCCATTGAGGGCGACTATTTCATCATTGCCGCCGCGGCTTACTATTTTGTAGAAAAATACATTCCAGAGGCCATTTTCGACATTGACCTTCCCACAACCGCAACTATTTGCACACCTATCGTAAAAGAAGCCAAAAACTTTATTTTGCTCATTGGCGACGGAATGGGGAAAAACCAAACCAAGCTTTTTGACGCCTATCAAGAAAACTCCGTAGCAGATTATAGCGACGGCGAGGATTTCTTCTACGGCTATCTGTTCCCATACGTTGGTGAGGCGAGAACCGACTCCCTTACAGGCACAACCGATAGCGCTGCTGCGGGAACAGCACTTGCATCGGGTTATAAGACCGAAAACGGCACCATCGGCAGAGACAAGGATCAAAATGACGTCCCCCTGCTTACCGAATTGGCGGCACAAAAAGGCAAAGCAACCGCAGTTATGTCTACCGAAAAGCAAACGGGAGCCACTCCCTCTGCCTTTTCGGCACACGCATACCACCGCAGCAATACCACAAGCATCAAGGCATCTCAAGCAGATCTGGTTGCACAGTACGGCACTATTATTGATTGCGGCTACGACGTTTACACCGAAGATAAAATGCAAATTCTGCGCACCGCCATCACCGATGCTCTGCAAACGGTCTCTCAAGATGAAGACGGCTTCTTTTTGATGTACGAGGAAGCATACATCGACAAGCATTGCAGCGCCTTGGACGTAGAAAAAGCTTACCTTGCAACGGTGCGCTTCAACCAGGCGATCGCGCTGTTTATGGAGTACGCATTATACAATCCCGAAACAATGGTGATCGTTACCGCCGACCACGAAACGGGCGGCTTGCACATGGATGATGCGGGCGAGTTCCAATTCGTTTCCGAGGAGCATACCTCGGCCAACGTTCCCGTGTTTGCTTATGGCGCACGCGCCGAAGTATTTGACGGCAAAACCGTTGAAAACGTGCAGATCGCAAAGACCATTGCCGCCTTGATGGGCGTAAAAATCGAGGGAACCGACCCCGAAAGCTATCCCGCACTCCTTCCCGTTATGGAGCTGAAATAAATCGCAAGATGCAAAAGGCGGAGCCATAAGGCTCCGCCAAGTTTTTTCTTCTATTATTCCTTTATCCTTTTTCAGGCACAAGCAAGCCGTAGCCGCCGTCGTTTCTCTTGTAAACTACGCAGGTGTCCTCGCTTTGGTCGTCGATAAACACAAAGAATTGGTGACCCAAGAGGTTCATCTGCAAAATTGCCTCTTCGGGGGACATGGGCTTTGCGGGGAAAGTCTTGGTACGAATGATCTCTTCTTCCTCTTCGGCGGGGGTGTCATCGTAGTATTCTTCAACTGCGGGGACGAACACGTTTTCACGCAATCTGCGTGCCAATTTTGTTTTGTTCTTGCGAATTTGACGTTCGATATTGGTTACGGCATCGTCAAGAGCATCGCGGAAGCTCTCGGCTCCAACCTCGCTGCGGAACAGTGTGCCCGCAGCGGCTATGGTGATTTCGATGAATTTTTTGTTATGTTTACAGCTGAGCGTGGCGGTTGCCGTGCCCTCGCCGGGGAAGAATTTTTCAAACTTAGCAAGCTTTTTCTCAATGAGGAGCTTCATATCCTCATAGACGTTCATTTGTCTGCCAATTACGCTAATTTTCATCTTGCTTTCCTTGCCTTTCTTTCGGTATTGCAAGAGAGAATTCTCCTGCACTTATAGTATATCACGTTTTTTGCTGTTTGTAAAGAATGTACAAAAAATGTTTACATTTTGCAAAATAATTGTCGAAAATGCGAATAAAATTTTCTGTTTTTTGCAAAAAAACATTGACAAAAAGAACAAAAAATGGTATAATAAAAAAGATGGGTCTTTGGAAAAGACTCGTTTTTTACCATTTGCAAGGAAAGGCGGTTTTGGGAATGCCAAACGTTGAAGAAAAATTGCGCGCCCTGCGTGCAAAGCTGCTTTATCACGCCAAGCGTTACTACGTGGACGATGACCCCGAAATTTCGGACTACGAATACGATATGATGTATGCCGAGCTGCTGAGACTGGAAGCCGAGCATCCCGAGTTTTTCGATCCATCCTCTCCCTCGCAGCGCGTTGGTGGCAGACCGCTTGATAAATTTGAAAAAGTGACGCATACGGTGCAAATGAACTCGCTTTCCGACGTGTTCTCCTTTGACGAGCTTCGCGAATTTTTGGATCGCGTCGCCGAAACCGTACCCGAAGCAGAGTATTCCGTTGAACCCAAAATTGATGGACTTTCGGTATCTTTGCGCTACGAAAACGGCGTTTTTGTGCAAGGTGCTACGCGCGGTGACGGCTTTGTGGGTGAGGACGTTACGCAAAATCTGCGCACCATCTTTTCTATCCCGATGCAGCTTTCCGAGCCCTTGAATCTGACCGTTCGCGGTGAGGTATATATGCCGCGCGCAGTATTTGAAAAGATCAATCTGGCGCGTGAGTCGGCAGGGCAGCAGCTTCTTGCCAACCCGAGAAACGCCGCTGCGGGATCGCTTCGTCAGCTCGATCCCAAAATTGCAGCCGAGCGCAAGCTGGATATTTTTGTTTTCAACTTCCAAGAGGGAAGTCTGTACCAGGACGGTCGCGCGCCCATCTCGCACACCGAAACGCTTGCACGCCTTGCAGAGTTGGGCTTTAAAACCTTGGAGAATATCGCCGTTGCAACGAGTGCCGATGGCATTATTTCGCATATCGAGCAGCTTGGCAAGCTCCGCGACGGACTTGCTTACGATATTGACGGCGTGGTAATCAAAATCAACGACCTTGCCACACGTCTTAGACTTGGCGAGGGAACCAACACCCCCAAGTGGGCGGTGGCATACAAATTCCCACCCGAGCAAAAGCAGACCAAGCTTGAGGATATTGTGATTGCCGTTGGCAGAACAGGCGTACTGACCCCCACGGCAGTGCTTTCTCCCGTTCGTTTAGCGGGCACGACGGTCTCTCGCGCAACGCTTCACAATTACGAGCTCATTCGCGAGCGCGACATTCGCATTGGCGATATCGTTACCGTGCAAAAAGCGGGGGATATCATTCCCGAGGTCGTCAAATCGCACCCCGAATTGCGCGCACCCGACGTAAAAGAATTCTTTATGCCCACAGTTTGTCCCTCTTGCGGCGAGCCTGTTTTTTACGATGCCGACGAGGGTGCTGCTACACGATGCACAAACAGCCGTTGCCCCGCGCAGCTCTCGCGCAGCATTGAGCACTTTGCATCCAAGGACGCGATGAGTATTGACGGACTTGGCCCACAGATCGTTGAGGCACTGCTCAAGGAAGGGCTCATTACCGATGCGGCAGATCTTTACTCGCTCTCCGTCGAGGACGTTGCCAAAATGGAAAGAATGGGCGAAAAATCTGCACAAAACCTCATAGATGCTATCGAAAAATCCAAGAATGCAGGCCTTGAGCGCCTTGTTTTTGCACTTGGCATTCGCAACGTGGGCGAGGTTGCGGCTGCGGCACTCGCGGCACATTACGGCACGCTCGAAGCTCTGCAGGGTGCCACCGTTGAGGAGCTTTGCACCATTGAAGATTTTGGACTTGTTACGGCAGAATGCGTTACCAACTTCTTCTCGCATCCGCAAAACGTTGCGCTTTGCGAGCGATTGACAGAGGCGGGACTTCTGACCGTTTCTACCGCAAAGCCGGCAGACGATCTTTTCAAGGGACTCACCTTTGTGCTTACGGGCACGCTCCCAACAATGTCTCGCGATGAGGCAGGAGCAAAGATCAAAGCTGCGGGCGGCAAGGTGTCGGGCAGTGTTTCTGCAAAAACGCACTTTGTGGTAGCGGGCGAGGCGGCAGGCTCCAAGCTGACCAAGGCGCGCACGCTCGGTGTCCCCGTTATTGATGAAGAAACGCTCCTTCGTATGATCGAAGAGAGAACGACAACACCATAAAACAAAAAGAACCGAAGCCGCAGCTTCGGTTCTTTTTTCATTATTTGCTCTTATACGTCGGCACGGCAATCTGCAATGCTTCTCTTACAATATCGGGCGTTTCTTCTCGGGCGATCGAAATAGCAAGCGCTTTAAGCGACTCCTTGACTGTGAATTGGGAAAGGGCAGGAGCGTGCTCCACAAAGATGCGTGCGTGCTCGGTGGGCATCAATTTTTCGGTGCTTGTGCGAAGCTCCTCGGTCAGCTTTTCGCCCACACGTAGCCCGATTTCTACAATTTTGATATCCTTTTCGGGTTCAAACCCCGCATCGCGGATCATAGCGCAGGCAAGTGCGTAAATGCTTACGGGCTCGCCCATATCAAGCACGAACACCTCACCGCCATTGGCTATTGCGGTCGCCTGCAAAACAAGGTGGCAAGCCTCGGCAATGCTCATAAAATAGCGCGTTGCACGTTTGTCGGTCACAGTTACGGGGCTGCCCTCGGCGATCTGGCGGCGGAAGAGTGGCATCACCGAGCCGTTGGAGTCGGCAACGTTGCCAAAGCGCACGGTAGCAAAGGTGGTCTTGCTCTCTCGTCGCGCGCTTAACATTCTCTCGCACATCTGCTTGCTCGCTCCCATCACGCTTGTGGGATTGACCGCTTTGTCGGTGGAGATCAAAATACATTTTTCGCTGCCATATTTTTCGGCGGCATCAAAAACGTTTTTGCTACCAAACACGTTGTTTTTAATTGCCTCGGCAGGGTTTTCTTCCATCAGCGGCACGTGCTTGTGTGCGGCGGCGTGCAAAACGATCTCGGGGCGGTATTTTTCAAAGATCGCATCAATGCGGTCCTTGTCACGAATGGACACGATCAGGAGGCGAACGGGCAGGGAAGTGCCATACTTGCGTCCAAGCTCTTGCGCGATCTCATAGGCGGTGTTTTCGTAAATATCAAGAATGATCAGCTCGGCAGGTTGACATTCTGCAACGCGACGGCAAAGCTCTTGACCGATCGAGCCACCGCCGCCCGTGATAAGCACGCGACGTCCTTGCAAAACGCTTTTATAGGTGGCAGAATTTGCACAAAGAGGCGCCTTGCCAAGCAGCTGCGCAACGCGCGGCGAGCTGTTTTCAAAAGAGTTCATTTCGGGCACTCCTTTCCGTCCTTTTTTGTCATTATAACACGCTGCGCGTAATTTGTCAAGTTTTGGTGATGCGAATATGAAAAAATGCAAAAAAAGGGTTGACAACGTGCGCGCGTGGGAGTATAATATCGCTATATTTTGATCTTAGGAGATGATTTGAATGCCTCAAAAAAGAACACAAAAAATGGCCTTTGCGGCACTCTTTGCCGCCCTCGTTTTTGCTGCAACGTGGGTTTCTTTTCCGTCGCCCTTTGGCGGCAATGTCAATCTTGGCGATTGCATTCTTTTAATTGCCGCGTGGTTGCCGCTTGAGCCCTGGAGCATTTTTGCCTGTGCTATCGGTGCAAGCCTTACCGACCTTGCCGCAGGATATGCCATTTATGCCCCCGCAACCTTTCTTATCAAGGCTTTGATGGTAATAGTCGTGGTGCTGATCAAGCGCACAATGCCCAACATTTCTGCCGTTTGGCGCGCGCTCCTCTCGGGCGTTGCAGGCGAATTGCTGATGACGGTAGGGTATTTTGCTTACGAGATCATTCTTTACGGTCTCGAGGCGGCGCTTTTGAACGTTCCCTTTAATCTTGCGCAGGGCGGAATTGCCATTGCGGTAGCGATCGCGCTTTCCTTTGTCCTTTCTCGTATGCCTCTGCCCGAGATCCTGCGCGCAAAACAAACGCTTATTGGCAAAGGATTTACAAAAAAGCAATGAAATCGCCCCTCAAATGTGCTATACTGTATTCAGCCCCTCAAAAAGGAGAAAAAAGATGAGATCGAAAAGACTATTCAGCCTGCTTTTGTGCGCGCTTTTGCTATTGCCCCTGCTTTCCTCTTGCGTTTGGGAGCGTCACGAGCTGCTTTATGAAATTGAACAAAACGGCTTGACCTTTTGTGCGCGCGGAAAAAACGGACGCGTAAAACAGATCGTTGTAAAAGAGAATGGCGAAGCGATCTGGTCAAAAAGCGTTACCACTGATCGCAAAATGGGCAAGGTCGACGAGGCTTACGGACTTTCTGTACAAGACGTCGATTTTGACGGATACGACGATATCCTCATTGCCACAAAAAAAGAGGGGGAGTGCATCAGCTACGATTGCTACGTCCGCGTTGGTGCAAAGCCACAGTATAACCGTTTTGAAAAGCTTTCGGGACTGTATAACATAAAGGCAGACGCACGCCTTGGTGCCATTTTTGCGTTTGAGCAAAGCAAAGAGGCGCGCGGCAACGATGCTTACATCACCTGCGATAAAACCGTTAAGTATTTGTGGCAGAACGGTGAGCTCGTGCCCGATATGTATGCGGCGATCTATTACTATTCGGACGGAGGACAGACACCTTACCGTTATTCGGTTGCTTATTACGACGAGGAGCTCGGCAAATTCGGCGATTCTTCCGACAAAATGCTCACGAAAGAGGAGTACGAGACTATCGATTGGAGCTTTTTGTATTATTTCAAATAATCAAAAAGGGACGGACGATCAAAAATCGTCCGTCTTTTTCTTTGATTTTTTCATATTCTCATATTACATAAAAGAAGATGCAAAGGAACTGTAAAATGCTGCCCAGCACCACAAAAAGGTGGAATACGGAGTGCATATAGCGGTGCTTTTTGCCAATTCCGTAAAGAACGGCACCAACGGTGTAAGCAACACCGCCGGCAATCAAAAGCCACAGTCCCGGTGCGGCAATGGCGCGAACGGTGACGTCCCAGGCAATAATGATGCACCAGCCCATGCCGATATAGCAAGCCATTGAGAGCTTGGAATACTTTTTGAGGTCGATCGCAGTAAAGGTGGTTGCCATTGCGGCAAGTCCCCAAACAAGGCCGAAGATCGTCCAAGCCCAAACAGGGGAGACCTCGCGAATGGCGGTCAGAAGAATAGGCGTATACGTTCCGCAGATCAAAAAATAAATGGTGCAGTGGTCAAGCACCTGCATTACCTTTTTGGCGGTGGGGTGCTTTAGTCCGTGATATACGCTTGAGCAAGTGTAGAGCGTAATCATTGAAATTCCGTAAATGACGCACCCTACCACAGCCCAGGCATTTTGATGCATGGCGGCAAGCGTTACGCACAGCACGGTAACGATTACGCCGATCCCGCCCCCAACAATGTGGGAGACCATGTTAAAAATTTCTTCGCCTCGGGTGTAGTTCGGCAGGGCTCTGTCTGCAATTTTTGTTCGTGTCATAGTTTGTGCTCCTTGCTGGTTTCTGCTATTAGTATAGCACACAAAACCGCAAATATCAATGACGATTCTGTGAATAATAGTAAAACATTCTATGTTTTACGGTTTTAAAAACCATATTCGAAAAGAGAGAATAAAGAAGGAAATGCGGAAAAAAGACGCGTTTTTTGATTTTGAGGTGAAGATTTGGCAAAAAAAGGGGCAAAAAATGCGTAAAATTGCGTGGGAGTATTTACAAACGATAAAAAGTGTGTTATAATACTATAATAATATAAAGATAAAATGCGCAAGTGCGCGCGTATATAGCGAGGAAGGAGGCAAGTCAAATGAATGAAGAAAAAAGAGAAGAAGCATCGCAATCTTCCTCTGCGGAAAAGATCCGTCCGCAGCTTGATAAAAAAGATCTGATACTGTCATTGGCTGCCATCCTGCTTTGCGGCTGTGTTCTCTCGGGGGCTATTCCCGCGGCGTGGTCTTTTCTTGCAGGTGCCGCACTGTTCGCTTACGCAGTGCTCGCCATCAAAAACGTTGGCGCCATCGTTCAACTGACGCTGGTAGCTGTAGTCGCTACCGTTCTGACCTTTTTGCCCATTGTTGGCACCGTGGTTTTGGCTTTGATGCTTGGCGCAGGAACGCTTGCGTGGCTCTTTATAACGCTCCCAAAATACAAATGGGCACCCGTAACGCTTTTGGCGGTTGCATACGGGCTCGGCTTTTTGGTAACCTCCAATCCCGTAACACCGCTCTTGGCGCTTACCTTTTTGCCCGCCGCTATTTTGCTCGCGTGGGCGCACGCGCGCGATCTTGGCAGAACAAGCACAGTCCTGCACACGCTGCTCGGCTTTCTTGCTACGGCTCTGGCGGTCTTGTGCGTCATCCTTTGGCGTGCTTACGGTGGCATCGGCTACGACGTGCTGATGCGCTTTATCACCGATATCAAGGATCTCTTTGTTACCATCGGTGCCGAGGCAGGGAAGATGCTGATGGAGTCACTTGAGGCTTCTATCGCGCAGGCAGCCTTGCCGGCAGAATCGGCAGAGAAGCTCTACAAGGTTTATGCCGAGGTGTTTGAAGAGAGTAATTTGCGCACGGTGGCTGATTTCGTTGTGGGACTTGCTCCCGCACTCATCACCGTTCCCACAATGATCATTTCTTATCTGTCAAACGTAGTGCTTTTGCGCAAATACTACAACACCGAGTGGCGTTCGCTAATGACTCCGGCTGCGTGCACGCTCACAGTCAGCCCCGCGGCAGGCGTTATCTATTTCGTTTGCTTTTTGGTCGTTGTGTTCGCAAAAACGCCAAGCATGCTCACCCTGGCATTCTACAATATGTGCTTCATTCTTATGCCCGGGCTTTGCCTTACGGGAGCGAACGTTATTATGAATAACCTTCGCCGTGCCAGAGGCTGGATGGGCGTGACAACCATTTTGCTTGCCGCCTCTGCCGTATGCTGCTTGGGCTGGAGCAGCGTCTACTTTTTGGCGTTGTGGGGCGCGTATGCTACCATATCGTTGGCGCTACACCAAAAGCTTGTGCAAAAAATGAAGGATGAAAGTGAAAAATAAATCAACGCAACATTTTATTGATACCGATAGAATCTTCCCCTTACACTGACAAAAAAGGAGAGTGACAATATGGCAAAAAAGAAAAGCTATGCTGCAAGGACCGACCTCAGAGCCCCCCTGATCATTTGTGCGATCATCGGTGCGCTTCTGCTTGCTATGTTCTTGGCGGTTACGTTTATTGAGGAAACGCTGACAGACGTTCGCTACCTGGGCATTATTCTGCTTAGCGCATACGTTGTTGCCGTAACCATTTTGCTCGTAGCCTACCTTGTGCGCTATCATCGCGTGCGCTCGGCAGACGATACGGCAGAGCTGCTCAATACAGAACTGAGTGATATGTTCCGCTATGTGGTTGAGATCCCTTATGCAGTCGTTGACGAAGAGGGAACCGTTAAGATCGTGAGCGGTGCTTTGCAGGAAATGCTGCAATTCCGTTCGCCCGTTTGCAACGTGCCTCTTACAACATTCTGCACGGTCCCGATTGCAGATATCATTGCCTATGCGCAAAACGGCGGACAGGTCAAGGACATCGTCTTTAACGAGGATGGCGTTCCGATCGACCGCACCAAGCCCATGATCACCGAGATCGACGGCAAAAAGTTTGGGCTCAACTGCTACATTCTGCGCTCGCGCGGCAAGGATTACTATTTTGTGGTTTTCCGCGATATTACCGAGCTTGAGGCAATGCGCCGCACGATGTATGAAAATGAGCCTGTTGTGGCACACATCGTTATTGATAGCTTGCAGGAGCTCGCACAGTATATTCGCGTCAGCTACCGTACCGCCGTTAACGAAATTGAGGCAAAGCTCAAGGAGTGGGCGGCAAGCTTTGGCGGTATGCTTCGCGAATACGAAAGAGAAAAATACATTCTCGTCTTTACGCGCAAGGCGCTTGACCGTTGCGTGCGCAACAAGTTCCAAATTTTGGATACGATCCGCAGCATTCGCTTGGGTGACAACAGCTTCCCCGTAACCATCTCCATTGGTGTTGGTGCCATTGAGGGTAGCTTTGAGGATAAGGAGAGAGCCGCAGGCGACGCACTTGATATTGCCCTGCAAAAGGGCGGTGACCAAGCCGCTGTAAACGATGGCAAGTCTGTAACCCCCTACGGTGGACGCGTCAATACGATGGCAGGCTCTACCACCATTACCTCTCGCGTGAATTCGCAACACCTTTGCCGCTTGATGAAGGATGCTGAAAATGTCCTCATTATGGGACACCGTGCTCCCGACTATGACTCCATCGGTTCTTGTGTCGGTCTTGCCCGACTTGCCATTTGCGCACGCGGGGGAGATACGTCCAGAATCCGCATCGTCATTAACCGCGACCATGCAAACTTCCGTACTTGTTATGATCTTTTGGCTGCACTGCCCGAATACCGTTCGATGTTCATCAACGGCGATACGGCTCTCGACGCCGTTCGCAGTGATACGCTTCTGATCATGAGCGACGTTAACAACGTTTATAACACCGAGTGTCCCAAGCTGCTCAAGTGCGTTAATAACGTGGTCATCATCGACCACCACCGCCGTCAGGATCAGCTCTATGAATTCAAGCCCCTGATGACCTATATTCGCCCCGGTGTATCGGCGGCGAGCGAGCTTGTCAGCGAAATGCTCGAGTTCAGTCCTCACCGCGATGCGCTCCTCAAGGAGGAAGCCAACCTCATGCTTGCGGGATTGATGCTCGATACCAAAAACTTCACCACAGCGGTGGGAATGCAAACCTTCTCGGCGGTACACTATCTCTACGAGAGAGGCGCCCACGCAAACGTTGTGCGTAAATTCTTTACCGAAACGATGTCCGATCTTTTTACCGCATCCGATATCGACAGCCGCACGCGCACCTATCGCGATAAGGTAGCACTCACATGGCTCAGCGTTGACCGCGTAGCCACCGAGGAAGATAACATTGCCGTTGCAAAGGCGGCAGACAAGCTGATGAACATTGATGGCATCGAGGCATCCTTCGCAATGCTTCGTGCCGATAATACCGTCACCATCTCCGCGCGCTCGCACGATAAGATCAACGTCCAACTCATTATGCAAAAGCTTGGCGGTGGCGGACATTACGATATGGCAGGCGCAAGACTTACCAACGTCACTCTTGACGGCGCGTGCCGCAAGCTCAAAGAGGCGCTCGACGATTATCTCGATAACGAGTATGACGCAGAGCGACGCTCTAAAAAATAACCCCGACTATTTCGAACATAGGAGAGACATAAAATGAAAGTGATTTTTTTAACCGACGTAAAAGGGCAGGGCAAAAAGAATCAGGTCGTTGAGGTATCCGACGGATACGCAAAGAACTTCCTCATTCCTCGCAAATTGGCAAAGCCTGCCGATGCACAGTCGCTCAACGACGTAAAGGTAAAGGCAGAGGCGCTTGAATACCGCATTGCCACCGAAAAGAAGGAGGCGCAAGCGCTTGCCGCTCGCCTCAAGGAGATCGTTGTTGTGATCAACGCCCCCGGCGGAAGTGACAGCCGTTTGTACGGCTCTATCACATCCAAGGATATTTCCGATACACTCAAGAGCGCATACGGCATTGATATTGACAAGCGCAAAATTTCCTTGGCAGAGCCCATCAAGGCATACGGTACCTATCAGGCAGACGTTAAACTTTACACCGAGGTAGCGGGCAAGATCACTGTTCGCGTTGAAAAATAAGATTATGCAAAATGAATTGATGAAACGCCTGCCGTTCTCAATGCCGGCAGAGCAATCGCTCTTGGGAGCGATCCTGATCGATCCCGTCTCCATCACACAGGTGGCGGATCTGCTCAACTCCGAGGATTTTTACCTCGAGGAGCATAAACAAATTTATCTTGCTATGCAAGAGCTCTTTATGGCAAACAGCGAGATCGACGTGGTAACGCTGATTGATATGCTTGTTACCAAGGGTATTTACAATAAGTCGGGCGGTGAGGACTATATCCGCACCTTGACCGATGCCGTTCCCGATGCGCTCAATATCAAGGACTATGCGCGCATCGTCAAAGAGAAGAGCGTGCTTCGCCAGCTCATCGGTGCGTGCTCGGAGATCTCCGAGGCGGCTTATTCCGAGCAGGAGTCGGTCGTTGATATCATCGACCACGCCGAAAACCTCATTTTCAACATTGCGCAGGGCAGAGACACCAAGGGCTTCCGCCACATCAAGGACGTTCTTGGTGACGTTTACGCGCATTTGCACGACCTGAATACCAACAAAGAGGCTACGCAGGGCACGCAGACAGGATTTTCGGCTCTCGACCGCGTTCTTGCAGGACTTGGTAAGAGTGACCTCGTTTTGGTTGGCGCACGTCCGGGTATGGGTAAGACCTCGTTTGCCCTCAATATTGCAACCAACGTAGCAAAGCAGACCAAAAAGACGGTTTGCATCTTCTCTTTGGAAATGTCTGCCGATCAGCTCGTTAACCGCGTACTCTCCAGCGAGGCGCTTGTCAACAGCTACAATCTGCGCACGGGCGAGCTTTCCCCCACCGATTGGGAGAACCTTGCAAGAGCCGCAGGAACACTTGCGGGCTGCGACATTCTCATTGACGATACCTCGGGTATGACGGTTACGGCAATGAAGGCAAAGCTGCGTCGCGTTAAAAACCTTGGAATGGTCATTATCGACTACCTTGGCCTTATGTCGGGAGATAAGCATACCGAAAACCGCGTGCAAGAGGTCTCCGAGATCTCTCGCTCGCTCAAGATCATGGCAAAAGAGCTCATGGTTCCCATTGTTTGCTGCGCACAGCTTTCCCGTGGACCGGAATCCCGTACCGACAAAAAGCCGATGCTTTCCGACCTGCGTGACTCGGGTGCGATCGAGCAGGATGCCGACACCGTCATTTTCCTCTACCGCAGCGAATACTATAAAACGGATGACGTGGCAGGACAGGATACCAGCATTGCCGAGGTTATTATTGCAAAGAACCGTCACGGCTCTACCGGAACGGTCAATATGGGCTGGAACGGTCAGTTTACAAAGTTTGTAACCATTGCAGATGAGCGCGACGTAGGCGTATGACAAAACAACCATTACAAAAGGGAACGCTGATTGATCCGCGCAAATTGGCAGGGCTTTCGTCCGATGTACCCGTGCTTTTGGCATTTTCGGGCGGTGCTGATTCAATGGCGCTGTTGGATATGATGCAAAAAGAGTATCCCGTCGCCCCCATCCTGTTGGCACACGTTAACCACGGCATTCGTGGAGAAGAGGCTCTCCGTGACCGCGCATTCTGCGAGAACGTAGCCAAAGAACGCGGAATTGAGATCGCCATTCTTGATGCCGACGTTCCGGCTCTTGCCAAAGAGAAGGGGCAAAGCATTGAGGAAGCCGCACGCGAGGTGCGCTATGCCTTTTTTGCAGAATTGATGGAGAAGCGAAACATTCCGCTTTTGCTTACAGCACACCACGCTGACGACCATTTGGAGACCGTTTTGTTCCGCATTGCGCGCGGAACGGGACTTTCGGGATTGTGTGGCATTGCACCCATTCGTCCCTTTGGGGCAGGCGATCTTGCACGTCCATTGCTTGGATTTACCAAACAAGAAATTTTGCAATATTGCAAAGAAAACGTCCTCTCATTCGTCACCGATAGCACAAATGCCGATACTGCCTATGCGCGCAATCGCATTCGTGCCGACATCCTTCCCATTATGGAGGAGCTCTATACCGACGCCTCACATCGAGCCGTACGTATGAGTGCGGAGTTATTGGAGGACGATGCCTATTTGAAAGAAGTTGCTTGGCAACTGCTTCTCAAAAACAGGACTCGCGAGGGATTTGGTATCAAGGCGCTCCGCGAGGCGCATCCCGCCATTTGCCGCCGTGCTCTGCAGATGTGGTTTGAAGAGGGAAGGGAGGCTTCTCTCGAATCGGTTCACCTGCAGGCACTTATGAGCTTGGTAGAGAGTGGCGACACGACCGCACGTGTGGCGTTGCCGGGTGATGTATCTGCTTATTGCACGGCTCGAGGTCGACTGTCCCTTACCAAAACCAAGCCACAACCCGTAGGCGAATACACACTATCATTAACAATCGGAGAAACGAAAATTCCCAATACCGATATTTCCATTTGCATCACTCCTGTTGAAAAAACCAATACTGTTGACAAACGAAGCGGTAGGGTTCTTATACTGATGGGCGAATGGGAAGACCTACAAAAAGCACTTATGTGGCGCAACCGACGCGAAGGGGACGTTATGATTCTTGGCAAAATGCACCGCCAAGTCCGCCGACTTTGGGCTGCGCAAAAAATCCCCACCGAATTACGCCAAGCGCTGCCGCTGCTTTGTCGGGGTGAGGAAATCGTTTGGACACCCTTTGTGGGCACATCCGACGATTTTGTAGGTAAAGTGGCAAGGACGAATTCGTCCCTTGCTTACAAAGTTGAAATCAACGTACCAAACAACGCGTTTTGAGAACGCAAAAAAGAAAGGATGATTGCTATGCACCAAATGAGAGACGACATCAAGTATATTCTGGCTGATGAACAAAAAATTCAAGAGACCTGCGAAAAGCTCGCGGCACAGATCAATGCCGACTATCCCGACCACGAGCGCGAACTTGTTTTCGTTATCGTTCTCAAGGGCTCGGTATTCTTTGCAACCGATCTGATCCGTCGTATCGATCGCCCCTGCACAATGGAGTTTATGAAGGTATCCTCCTACGGTGCAGGCGTTGAGACCTCGGGCTTCATTCAAGTCAGCCTTGATCTTAAAAGAGACATCAAGGACGTTGACGTCATCATCGTTGAGGACATTATAGATAGCGGCCGTACCCTGCAAAAGCTTTGCTCGCTTTTGGCAACCCGCGGCGCACATAGCGTACGCACCTGCGCGCTGCTCGATAAGCCCGAGCGCCGTCAGGTAGAAATGGAAGTCGACTACGCGGGCATCGTTATTCCCGATGAGTTTGTAGTTGGCTACGGTCTCGACTTTGCAGAGTTTTATCGCAATCTTCCTTACATCGGCGTTCTCGATCCGTCGGTTTACAGCGAATAAATAAGAAAGGTCCCCGGGGAGGGAAGGAGTTTACAGATTTATGAAGAAACACAGTTTTGGCCGCCAACTGCTATTGTATGTGGTGCTGTTTGGTGTTATCATTGTTATGCTCTCGTCCTTGTTCTACAAGGATACCAAGGGCACAGCAATCGAAAACTACAGCGAGCTGGCAGGCTATATTCAAAGAAATGAAGTCAAACAGGTTTACGTACACAATACGGGAGAAGTCACTTTAACACTCCTTGACGATACGCAAAAGAGCTATAAGCTTGCGTACGTCGATATGTTCTATCAGGATTTTCAAGATACGCTTTTGGCGAACGGTGTAGTTGTTGAATATCAACCGCCCGCAACCATGCCTTGGTGGGTCAGCCTTTTGCCTACGCTCTTTATCATTATTTTGTTTGTTGTCATCTACTTTATCTCTTTCAAAAAGATGAGTGCAGGCGGCGGCAAATTTAACAACTTTGGCAAGGCGCGCGTCAAGACCCCTGCTGTGGATGAAAGCAAGCGCGTGCTGTTCCGCGACGTGGCAGGTGCCGACGAAGAAAAAGAAGAGCTCGTTGAGATCGTTGAATTCCTCAAGGATCCCGCAAAATTTACAAAGCTTGGCGCAAAGATCCCGCACGGCGTTTTGCTCCAAGGCCCTCCCGGCACGGGTAAGACCCTGCTTGCAAAGGCAGTTGCAGGCGAAGCAGGCGTGCCTTTCTATTCAATTTCGGGTTCCGATTTTGTAGAAATGTACGTTGGTGTCGGTGCATCGCGTGTGCGCGATCTGTTTGATACCGCCCGCAAGTCTCCCGCAGCCATCATCTTTATTGACGAGATCGACGCAGTCGGACGTCACCGTGGCGCAGGCCTTGGCGGCGGACACGACGAAAGAGAACAAACACTGAACCAGTTGCTTGTTGAAATGGACGGCTTTGGCTCGCACGATGGCATTATCGTTATGGCGGCAACAAACCGCCCCGATATCCTCGACCCCGCACTTCTGCGTCCCGGACGCTTTGACCGTCAAATCACCGTTAACTATCCCGATATGAAGGGTAGAGAAGAGATCCTCAAGGTTCACGCACGCAACAAGCCCCTCGAGTCGGGTGTTGACTTCCACAAGGTTGCACAGTCTACCGTTGGCTTTACGGGTGCTGATCTGGCAAACCTTCTCAACGAGGCAGCATTGCTTGCCGCAAAGAAGGGCAAGTCCCTCATTGGTATGGATGATATCGAGGATGCCTTTATGAAAGAGCTTCTCGGTCCTCAAAAGAAGACCAAGATCCGCACCGAAAAGGAAAACAAGCTCACTGCATATCACGAGGCAGGTCACGCAGTTGTTTCCTACTACTGCAAGAACACCGATCCCGTTAAGTTTATCACCATCATTCCCGCAGGTCGTGCGGGTGGCGTTACCGTCAGCGTACCCGAGGTAGATACCTCTTACAAGACACGCGGAGAAATGGTTGACGACATTCGTATGACTCTTGGCGGACGCATCGCCGAGGAGCTCATTATGGACGATATCTCTACCGGTGCAACGGGTGACATTCAGCAAGCTACCAAGGTGGCACGCGGAATGGTTACACGTTACGGTATGAGCGACCGTCTCGGCACGGTTCTTTACGGTTCGGGTCACTCCGAGGTATTCCTTGGCAGAGATTACGGAACGGGCAAGGAATACTCCGAGCAGACCGCTGCCGCTATTGACGAAGAGATCCAACGCATCATTAAGGACTGCTACGCAGATGCTAAATTGATCCTCTCTCAGCACATCGACAAGCTGCACTTTGTTGCAGAATATTTGCTCAGCCACGAAACCATGGATGGCGACCAATTCAAGGCTGCTATGCAGGATGGTGCAACCGTGGAGCAGCTCGAAGCGATTGCCGCAGAAAAGGCTGAAAAGAGCCGCCGTGACAACGAAGAGCGCGCAAAGCGTCAAGCTGAAGAGGAAGCACAAAAGGATGAAGCGCAAAAGCCCGAAGAGTCTTCCGAAAATGATCAAAACGATCAAAACAAAGATGAGGACGACAACAACCAAGACGACAATGGTTGGGGCAATTTCATTCATCACAGATAATCAATGGGGTGCCGCACTTCGCGCAGAACAAAAGCCACGTGCATTAGGCAACCGTAGATAAATTAAATTCGATACTAAAATCTATTTAAGGTTGAAAACCACCGATGTTTTCGGTGGTTTTCTCCATTTTTTATGTGGCTTTTTAGTCGCGCTCGACCTCTCTGCCGTACTTTTGTACGGCGACGATAGGCCGATCACGCCTTCTGCATCAAATTGCGACACCCATTTTTCAAAAAAACCGCACCTGCCGTGGCAGGTGCGATCTTTTATGTGGGGGAAGATCAGTCTTCCTTCTTCTTTTTGGTGGAGAGCTTGTTGAGCAGAACGGTCGTCAGAATGATGACGCCCATAACGACCATAATACCGATCATACCCTTTGCAAGGTATTCAAGGCTGGATACAAAATTCATAGGATGAAATTCAAAATTCATATTCGTTCCTCCTTTAACCTAAAAAGAATTTCAAAATCAAGCCGCCCGCAATAACGGATGCGATCTGACCGGAAACATTAACGCCAATGGAGTGCATGAGAAGGAAGTTTTGAGGGTCTTCCTTCAGTCCCATCTTATGTACGATACGACCGGACATGGGGAATGCCGAAATACCTGCCGCACCAATCATGGGGTTGATCTTCTTCTTGGAGAAGAGGTTGATCAGCTTTGCAAACAGAACGCCGCCTGCGGTGTCAAAAATGAATGCAAACAGACCGAGCAGCAGAATGAGAATTGTTTCTCCACTGAGGAATTTTTCTGCGGTCATCTGCGAAGCGATGGAGATACCAAGGAAGATGGTAATGAGGTTAGCAAGCACCTTTTGAGCAGTTTCGGAAAGAGAATCGAGAACGCCGCACTCACGAATGAGGTTACCGAACATCAGGAATCCAACAAGGGATACTGCCGAGGGAGCAACAAGACCTGCAATAACGGTGATCACGATGGGGAAGAGAATGCGTGTCAGCTTGCTGACTTCCTTTGCCTCGTAAGGCATACGGATCATTCTTTCCTTCTTGGTGGTAAGCAATTTGATGATGGGGGGCTGAATAATGGGAACCAGTGCCATGTAGGAGTAAGCAGCTACCATAATTGCACCGGTATACTTGGATTGCAATCTTTGCGAAACAGCGATTGCGGTAGGACCGTCAGCCGCACCGATGATAGCGATAGATGCTGCATCGTTGATGTCAAAAAACATCGAAGCGAGGCAAAGGGTAAAGAAGATACCAAACTGTGCCGCAGCACCAAAGATCATGAGTTTCGGGTTGGAGAGCAGAGGACCGAAGTCGATCATCGCACCAATACCGATAAAGAGGATGAGGGGGAAGAGCTCGTTTGCAATACCTGCATTGTAGAGCGTGGTGATTGCGCCGTGCTCGGTGATTGCGTCTGCAAAAGGCAGGTTAACAAGAATTGCACCAAAGCCCATAGGCAACAAAAGTGTGGGCTCCATCTCCTTCTTAATTGCAAGGAAGATGAGCAAGCCACCGATGATCCACATTACGGGCATTCTCCAAGCGCCGGGTTCTTGGAAGAAGTACACGATGTTTTCATAGAGAAATTCCAAAAAATCCATAAAAAGTCCCTTTCTTTTATTAAAATTAAAAATTTACTCAATCATTATACCGCAAACTCAATCAAAAAGTCTATATATATTTTGTTAAAAAAATGCCCTAAAAATGAATAAATTGTAAATGTCTGCCGATTTTTAAGCAAAGACAAAAATATATTATAAATAGGTAAGAATTTTTTTGAAAAACGACAAAAAGAACTTGCAAACCGCACTTTAGTATGTTATAATATAAAATGAGAGAATATGGCTCTCGCATAACCAAGAAAGGAACAAGAACAGTTGCAAAACCTTATTAGATCCAAGCTTTCGGAATCGTTTTCTTCCATCATACCCATTGCGCTGATTGTAGCCGCATTGGCAATTACGCTGACACCAATGGAGCCGGGCATTTTCCTGCTCTTTGTTTTTGGCGTTGTTTGCCTCATTTTCGGCTTGTCGCTCTTTACTATGGGTGCCGAAATGTCAATGCAGACCATCGGTTCAAAAATCGGTTCCTACCTTGCAAAATCGAATAAAATATGGTTGATTGCACTTGTGAGTTTTCTTATTGGTATTTTTGTTACCATCTCCGAGCCCGATTTGCAAATTCTTGCAAAGCAGGTGGCAGATCTTTCGGGAAACCCCGATATGATGCTGATCCTTACGCTCACCATTTCTGTTGGCGTTGGCATCTTTTTGGTCATTGGAATGCTGCGCGTAATGTTCAAAATCAGCCTCTCGCTTCTCTTGATCATTTTTTACATAATCACGTTTGGTCTTTGCGTTTTCCTTGTTTCTCCCGATTTCTGGGCGCTCGCCTTTGACTCGGGCGGAGTTACCACAGGACCCATGACTGTTCCGTTTATTATGGCAATCGGTGCGGGCGTTTCGAGCATGCGCTCGGGTGAGGAAGGGCACGACGATGCCTTCGGTCTTGTTTCACTTTGCAGCGTAGGACCTATCATCTCCGTTATGGTACTTGGCATTTGTTTTTCCATTGAGGGCGGTAGCTACGTTGGTAATCCTATTGAGCAAATCATTGATACGCAAGATCTTACGGTTCGCTATCTGCACGGCTTTGCCGACCACGCGAAAGAAATTGCCGTAGCACTGCTTCCTATTATCGTTTTTGCTTTGTTGTTCCAGCTGCTCACACGTGCATTTACGGCACGCAAGCTGCTCAGAGTAGGCATTGGTGTTGTTTACACCTTTGTAGGACTTGTTATCTTCCTGACAGGTGCTAACGTCGGCTTTTTGCCTGTAGGCCAGGAGCTTGGTCGCGCACTCGCCTCTCTTGGCGAGATCTGGAAGTGGGTCTTGCTGCCCGTTGGTATGCTCCTCGGTTACTTTATCGTAAACGCCGAGCCTGCGGTTTACGTGTTGAATAAGCAGGTAGAACAAATCACTGCGGGTGCGATTTCGGCATCGACTATGCGCCTCGCGCTCTCTATTGGTGTGTCGGCAGCGTTGGGACTTTCGATGCTTCGCGTATTGACGGGAATTAACATTCTTTGGATCCTCGTTCCCGGATACATCATTGCCCTGGGACTGACATTCTTTGTTCCCAAATTCTTTGTTGGTATCGCATTCGACTCCGGTGGAGTTGCCAGCGGTGCTATGATGAGCGCATTCGTGCTCCCCTTGGCGACCGGCGCCTGCCTTGCTCTCGGTGAGAACGTAATGACGCAAGCATTCGGATGCGTGGCATTCGTTGCTCTTACACCTATCATTTCCATTCAGGTTTGCGGACTTATCTACAACTACAAATCCCGTGTGGCGGTCAGCCGCTTCATTTCCGAGCAGGAATACTTTATTGATTACACCACAGAAAAAACGGAGGTGAGATCGTAATGGCAAAGCGCACAACAGCCGAAAAACGCGTCAAGCTCCTCGTATGCATCATCAAAAAGGGAGACGAGATCGCTCTGACCGAGGCTTGCAACGAGCAATGCGTAGCACTGAGCTTTTCGGGGCTTGGATACGGCACCGCGAAGTCGCACTATATGAGTTATCTTGGTCTTGACGAAATCGAAAAACGCATTGTTTATTCACTCATTCCCAACTACTGTGAGGCACGCGTTATGCGCGCCATCAACAAAAAGCTCAAGCTCTACCTGATGGGTAACGGAATTGCCTTTACCATTCCGCTCTCGGGAATTTCCAACCTGATCAGCAACGCAGTCCTTTCCACGCCTTACCGCGAGGATGCCGAGGTGCAAAAAAATACAAAAGAAAGAGGGAAACGAAAAATGCACGAACTCATCGTTGCCGTAGTCAATCAAAAATTCACCGATGCCGTGCTGGATGCCAGCCGTGCGGCGGGCGCGACGGGTGCTACTATTTTGCACACGCGCAGCGTTAACAATAAGCAGGTTGAGCAGGTTCTCGGCACCACCTTCAAGCAGGAGACCGACACCATTGCCTTCTTGACCTCGCACGAATACAAGCAAAAAATTATGGAAGCCATCCGCGAATGCGCGGGACTGAAAACCGATGGCGGCGCTATTCTGTTCTCGCTCCCTGTTGACTCTATCGTCGGAATTGGACGATTCGAAGAGGATGAAGAATAAAAGGCTGTCACAATTCGCGCAGAACAAAAGCCACACCCTAAAAACAACTCTGATAAAATTGGGTGCTTAACATACTTGATATAAGGTTGAAACCCGCCGAAAAGTTCGGCGGGTTTCTCCATTTTATGTGTGGCTTTTTAGACGCGCTCGACCGCTCTGCCGTACGCCTGTACGGCTACGATTGGTCGATCACGCCTTCTGCATCAAATTGAGACTAGCCTTTGGCATTATTTAGTACCCACTCTTTTTCTTTCTCAATCGCAAAACCGCCTTCCGTAAAATGTCGGCAGGGAAGACCGAGAGCGAGAGCGCCATAGTGACGAGTAGTTCTTTTGCCGTTAGTGGCACGGTACGCAAAACACTTCCACCGAGGTAAACAAAGAGGATTTGAATGACCAAAATCGCGCCCATAATCAAAAGGAAAACGGCATTTTTTCCAAGCCCTGCCCAAAGCTTTAGCCGATCGGTGCGCGCATTGAAGCAGTTGAACACCGATGAGAAGATAAACAGTGCGAAAAATGCAGTTAAGAGATAGATGTCGTTTGGCGCACTTCGGTAAACAGCGGTGATGTGCGGAGACTTGAGAAAGAGAATGCACAATCCCACCGTAAACGCTCCGAGAAATCCAATTTGATTCAGCATATAACCGTTGAGAATCGGCTCGTCGCGCCTTTTGGGCGGTTCTTTCATATATTCGGGGAGCGCTGCCTCGCCCGCAAAGGCAAGACCGCCAAGCGTATCCATAATCATATTGATCCAAAGCATCTGTACCACCGTTACGGGCGACTCGTACCCGAGGAAGGGGCATATCATCGTCACGCCAACGGCGCAGAAATTCATCGTTAACTGCAGCGTAATGAATTTGCGAATATTCTTGAAAATTCCACGCCCGTAAAGCACAGCGCGCACGATGGTGGCAAGATTGTTGTCAAGAATGATGATGTCGCCTGCATCCTTTGCCACCTGCATGCCGCTGCCCATCGAAAAACCGACGTCGGCGCGCCGCAATGCGGGGGCATCGTTAATACCGTCACCCGTCATTCCAACAACCAATCCGCGCTCTTGCGCAATGCGAACCAAACGGCTCTTATCGGTGGGGAGTGCACGCGCTACGACTGCCAAACGGGGCAAAATATCGCCTACGTGTGTGTCCGAAAGCTTGGAGAGCTCCTCGCCCGAAAGAATGATGTCACACGCCTTGTTGACAATTCCGCATGCGCGCCCAATACTGGCGGCAGTTTCGGGGCTGTCACCCGTAATCATTACCACGTGCACGCCCGCATCCTGCAAGCCTGCAACGGCTGTCGGTGCTTCATTACGAAGAGCGTCCTGCAAGCAGAAGGCGCCAAGATAGCAGAGAGACCCGCGCAAGCTGTCGGCGTGGAGCGGTGCGGAAATATTCTCACGCGAGAGTGCCATTGCAAGCACACGTTTGCCGTTTCGCGTTTGTTTTTTTACACTTTCTTCGGCACGAGAGCGCGAAAAGGGAAGGATAGCACCATCCGCGCGCATTTGCTCCGAAACAAGCGGAAAAAGCCTTTCGGGAGCGCCGAGGATCAACGTCAAACATTCACGTCCCCCGAGCGAGACCGCGGCATATTTGCGCGTGCTATCAAAGGGAAGGCGCGAAAGAGCACGCACGCCCTCTGGCTGTGGCAGCTCTATGACACTTTCAAGCAGTGCACGCGCCGTGGCATTTCCGCCAAGGGCAATCGGTTTGCCGTCCTCTCCCGTGCCAACCGTGGCATCAGTGCCGAGTTGGAGCATCAAAGAGGTCAATTCCCACGTGCGCGAATGAGAGTGAGAGAGCTTTGCGAGCGTTGTTTCGCTCCCATCGGGAAGTAGAATGGATAAGAGCCGCATCTTGCCCTCGGTGAGGGTTCCCGTTTTGTCGGTAAAGAGGATGTTCATACTGCCTGCCGCTTCAATGCCAACGGGTTTTCGCACAAGCACGCGGTCGCGCGCCATGCGCTTGATGTTTGCCGCAAGAACCACCGCCACCATCATCGGTAACCCCTCGGGCACGCAGGTCACGAGCACGCTCACAGCCAAGGTAAAGGCGTGCAAGAGGTTTGAGAGCAGGTAGGGCAGGTCAGTCAATTTGATGTAAATGAGCTCGCGTTGCCAGCCGCTGCTGATGACGAAGGTGTTAAAAAGATATGCCGCCGCCACAAGAGCCGCGGCAACATAACCAAAAATGCTGATCTGCTTTGCAAGCTTTGTGAGTCTGCGCTTGAGGGGACTCTCTCTCGTTTCGGTTTGAATTTCGCGCGAGATCTCTCCCAAAAAGGTTGCATCTCCCACCGCGGTGACAAGCATCTCGCCACCGCCCTCGGTTACGGTGCAGCCGCGAAAGAGGGAAGAGGGCGAGTCGGGTGTCATTGCCGAGGATTCCATCGGGTATTTGCGCACCTCGCGGCTCTCACCCGTCATAGCAGATTGATCGGCGCACAGCGCGCCTGCAAGCATCCGCCCGTCGGCGGGAATGGCGTCTCCTGCACCCAAAAGAACGACGTCGCCAACCACCACCTCGCGAATGGGGATCTCTTTCACGCTTCCGTCTCTGCGAACGCGGCAAAGAATTTTTCCCGCATCCTGCTCGAGCCGCTCAAAAGCGCGCGCCGAGCCGTATTCCGAAAGAGTAGAAATAAAGGTGGCAAGAAAGACCGCGATGCCGATTCCAATAGTCTCTGTGAGGTCACCGTTACCAAACAAGAGCAGCAGATGAACCCCCAAAGCCGCGAGCAAAATGCGAATAACAGGGTCATTGAGGTTGCCAAAAAACTGCCGCAAAAAGCTTTTGCGCTTTTGCCGTGATAAGATATTTTCTCCATGCTCGCGCCGCGATTGCAACACCTCGGCGGTATTTAGCCCTGCCGAGGACGACGTCGTTTTTTCTTTTATTCCTCTCATTTTCGCCTCCCAAATCTTTTTGTTCAATATATGAAAGAATTGGGGGAGTTATACCGCGCGTACAAGAAGAAAAGCCCCGCACAAGGCGGGGCAGGGGATTATTCAAAGCATTCGGCGTATTTGGGATTCTTGCGGAGTTCGTCAAGAATATTTTGAGGGTAGTTTCTAAGACTTTTTTGCCAAAAATCTCCTCTACTTGCAGGGGCAAGCTCTCCTTTTTCCAAGGGTTTCAAGCTTGCGACCAACGGAGCTGAATAGCTATAATTGCCCTCATTATAAATGCGAATCGATTCCATATAATGGTCAAATGCTTTGTCAAAATAAATTAGCGCATTTTCCAAACAATTACTTTCATATTCATACTCGACCAATCTTAAATACAAAAATCCTAAAGTACCGTGCCACTTTCCAAATTTTCCATCAACAAAAATAGTTTCGTACAAATTGATAACTGATAGCAGTACTTGTTTCCCATATTCTGAGGAAGATACCTTGGGTCTAAAGGCAACAGCTTCGGAAATAGAAAGTCGAAGTTGCGAAAGAAGTGCCATAATCCGTTCACTTTGATACATTGCTCTTTCTTCACCGTTTGTTGCCATAGGCAGCAGCATCTCTTTGCAGATAATGATACTGTTTTGATTGTTGGCAAGTGTTTTTGCCCTATCAAATTCTCCCATATTGCAATACAAAGGTGTTAGTTGACAAATGGCAGTTTCACGATCCTCTGCCGAGGGGTTGGATTTTAATACTTTTTCGTAAACGCGAATCGCTTCTTGCCAAAAAACATTTTGGGAGTTGTAATCAACATTGTATTCGATAAATTCTGTTGCATCTGTAGGGTGCAATGCCATAAATCCGTATTTATGCCATCCCCACATATGAAGAGCTTGTGCAAGCTTCAAAAGAATTTTGGGTTCATTTGGGAATTCTTCTGCCGCTGCGCGCAGAATCTTTATACAATCTTCAACCTCTTCGGATAAACTTCCCGGATAAAAATGCGTATATTTAGAAAAAATCTTATCAACATTCAAAAGAATATTTTTAATCTTTTCCTCTCTATCATCGTGATATCCAAACAGCTCATCGATGGAAATATGAAAGTAATTTGCGATCGCGGGGATCATTTGCATATCGGGATAAGTGGTGTTCGACTCCCAGCGAGAGACAGCTTGCGCAGTTACACCGAGGGCATCGGCAAGATTTTCTTGTGTGCGTCCGTCGCGGCGGCGCAGTTCTTTAATTTTTGTTCCTAAATTCAGTTGCATAAATGCACCTCCTTGAAATGGTTATCACCGGTGTAATTCTATTATAGCACGCAATTTATCAAAAAACAATTATCAATTAGTTGTTTACAACTTAATCAACGGTTAAGTTGTCGGGCATAAAAAGGGCATAGCCAAAATCGGCTATGCCTTTTTTGATGAAAATCATTAAATATACTGTTCAAGGAACGCCTTGCCCATGCGAATATCCTTAATTTGTTGTTCGCCGTGAATCTCGCGCTCAATGGTGAGAACACCGTCGTAGCCGCACTCCTTGAGGCGAGCAATCAGTTTGGGGAAGTTGACGTGTCCTTGACCGAGCGGGGTCTCCTTACCAAAGGAGTGGCCGCTTTCGGGATATACGCCATCCTTTGCGTGCACGTCGCGAATGTACTTGCCCAAGAGGTAAAGGGAATCTACGGGCTTTGCCCTGCCGTAAAGGATGAGGTTTGCGGGGTCGAGGTTAACACCTACGTTATCAAGCCCGATATCCTCAATGGCACGTGCGAGTGTGAAGGGAGTCTCCTGTCCTGTTTCAAACAGAAAATACTGACCGTTCTTTTTGCAATGAGCGGCAATCTCACGCAAAGCCACGATCGTCTCGCGGTAGCGCTCGTCGTTGGGGTCCTCGGGAATAAAGCCCGCGTGGGTTGCAATTTGGTCCACACCGAGCTTCTTTGCAAAATCCGAGCCTTTTTTGAGGTCCAAAATGCGCTCAAAGCGCGCGTGAGGCGGAACGATACCAAGCGTCAGAGGACCCTCGTAGGAGTTCCACATCCAGGATTCCTTGCCGCGCCAACCGCACCAAAAGGTGGAAATACGAACGTTGTATTTCTCCATTGCGCCCTTGATAGTCTCGGCAACCTCGTCGGTATAGCGATCCATCTGCCAGCAGGTGAGCTGAACCGACTCAAAGCCCATTTCGTGGGCTTCCTTAAATTTTGCCTCAAGGTCGGTGTCCTCGCGCAGGCGGATGATAACACCAAGTTTCATAAACTGTATTCTCCTTTTGAAAATGATAATTCAATCGCGGTTCATTTGTAGCCCTCCTCCGGGAGGAGGGGGGACCGCGATAGCGGTGGGAGGAGCTCGCGGTACTTTAGAGTGGCACTCGCCATAAAACGAGCACTTTGCGTCCATACACGCAGGCTCCCTCCGTCATTTTCTTGCGAAAATGCCACCTCCCTCTCGGAGGGAGGCGTATAATCGATTCACTTGTTGCTTTATCAGTGATTCTTTATATTAGGCTATCAGATGTACTGTTCAAGCAGCGCCTTGCCGGCTTGAATGTCCTTGATTTGTTGTTCGCCGCTGATCTCGCGCTCGATGGTGAGAACACCGTCGTAGCCGCACTCTTTCAGGCGAGCAATAAAGGTGGGGAAGTCAACGTGACCTTGACCGAGGGGTGTTTCCTTACCAAAGGAGTGTCCCGCATCGGGATATACGCCGTCTTTTGCGTGAACGTCGCGAACGTACTTGCCCAAGAGGTAGAGGGAATCTACGGGGTTTGCCTTGCCGTAAAGAATGAGGTTTGCGGGGTCGAGGTTAACACCGAGGTTATCAAGGCCGATATCCTCAATAGCGCGTGCAAGGGTGAAGGGGGTCTCTTGTCCGGTTTCGAACAGGAAGTACTGACCGTTCTTTTTGCAGTGTGCAGCGATCTCGCGCAGAGCCACAACAGTCTCGCGGTAGAGCTGGGTGTTGGGGTCCTCGGGAATAAAGCCTGCGTGGGTTGCAAGTTGGGTAACGCCAAGCTTTTTACCAAAGTCGGAGCCTGCCTTCAGGTCAAGAATTCTTTGGAAGCGAGCGAAGGGAGGAACGATACCAAGGGTGAGGGGACCTTCAAAAGCGTTCCAAACTGCTTTGCCGCTCCAACCGCACCAAATGGTGGAGATGGTAACGCCGTGCTTCTCGAGTGCGGCAAGGATCTTTTCTGCCCATTCGTCGGTGTAGCAAGCCATATCCCAGCAGGTGAGCTGAATGGAATCAAAGCCCATGTCCTTTACTTCTTTGATCTTAAGATCAATATCGGTATCCTGATGCAGGTTGATGAGTAATCCAAGTTTCATAGTGATATCTCCTTTTTATCAATAATTAATGGGGAGGGTGACAGCACCGTTGTCGGCGCTCTCGCGGAGCAGCTCAACAAGCTTTACGGTCTTGTATGCGCTCTCAGGCGGGTTTTCAAGGTTCTCTTTGTCGCAGAGAAGCAGATCGATAAAGAATGCAAATTCCTCGGTGAAGGGACGGCAAACGGGAATGTCGGGAACGAAAGGCTCGCCCTCATTGGGATAGACCTTAACGGCATACCCTTGCATAACGACCTGTGCCTTCTCAAATCTTGCACGCAGACCTGCAGAGAAGGGGCTCTTGCGACCTTCATTCCAAGAACCGTCTGCAACAACGGTTACGTTGGGGTAGAAGAGACGGGTGTTTTCCATTTGCCAACGGGTCTGACCGTTGAAGGCAGTAACGCTTACGGACTCGGGCTCGCCAAGCAGATAGCGCGCCATATCAATGTCGTGGATGTGCATGTCAAGAATGCAACCGCCACTCTTTTCATCGTTTTGGAACCAGTTTTCAAAGCCCCACTCTGGGTGAGCGCTCAAGCGGAACATATTCAGGTGCTCAAGCTCGCCAAATGTTTTTTCGTCAATGCACTTTTTTACGTAGCGATACGCATCGCTGAAGCGCAGGCATTGACCGATCATCAGCTTTTTGCCGGTCTCCTTGGCAACCGCGAGCATTTCTTCGCATTGCTTTGAGTTGAGGGCCATAGGCTTTTCGCAGAGCACGTGCTTGCCTGCACGGAGCATTTTCACGGTGTACTCGCAGTGCAGGTAAGTAGGCAGACAGATGTCGGCCATATCGAATTCTTCCTTTGCCAGCATTTCATCAAGATCGGTGTAGGTGTGAATGCTTTCTGCAATTTTTACGGGCTCGGCGCTTGTATTGATGGTGATCTGCTTTTCAAACTGTGTTTTATCAATGTCACAAATTGCAACCAGCTCAAAGGGAACGTTACGGGTTGCAAGATCTGTGTAACCTGCATAGTGTGTGCGTGCGATGCCGCCAAAGCCGATCATCGCAATTCTAACTTTTTTCATAGTCCTGTTGTCCTTTCGGGGGAAAATATGTGGGCGGTGCTTTGCTTATAATCCGAGAACAGCCGCACCGATGATACCGGCGTCGTTGCGCAGGGTAGCAATACGAATGTCGGGAGCCTTAACAACGCCGCGACCGTAGATTTGAGGCAGAACCTTGGGAACGACCAGATCCAAGAGATATTGACCCTCGTTGGAAATACCGCCACCGATGGAGAGAACCTCGGGCTGCGCAATGTTGATCATGCTTGCAAGACCGCTTGCAAGATATTCGATGTATTCGTTCACAACCTCAATGGCAGCAGCATCACCAAGACGCATACCGTCAAACGCGGTGCGACCGCTAACCTTGCCGGCTTTTTCTACAAGCTGCGTCATTGCGGTCTCGCGACCGGTCTTTGCACACTCGTCAAGCTTTTCCTGAGTTGTTTTGATCAGACCCGTGGCCGAGGAGTAGGCTTCCCAACAGCCGCGTCTGCCGCAGGAGCAGGGACGTCCGCCAACCTGAATAACGATGTGGCCGAGCTCGCCTGCTGCGGAGTTAAAGCCCTTGAGCACCTTTCCGTCGGTAATAACACCGCCGCCAACACCCGTGCCAAGGGTGATCATAATAGAGGATTTTGCGCCCTTTGCCGCGCCTGCAATGGCTTCGCCCCAAGCAGCAGCGTTAGCGTCGTTTTCAATATGGAACTCCTTGATGGGGAGCATTTCGCGGAGCATAGGAAGAATGGGGAGGTGATTGAAGGGCAGGTTGTTTGCATAGATTGCCTCACCGCTCTCATCGCTAACGATGCCGGGGGATGCAATACCAACCGAGGTAACCTCGCTGGGGTCAATGCCGTAATCAGCGCACACCTTTTTGCAAAGTGCGGCAATGTCGGCAACGATCTCCTCTGCAGGTCTTTCTGCGTGGGTGGGAACGCTTGCCTTTGCAACGATCTTAAACTCCTCGTTTACAATGCCTGCGGCAATGTTTGTGCCGCCAAGGTCGATACCAATACGATACATAATGGGTCTCCTTTGTAATTTATGTTATAATTTTTGTTTTCTGTTTCAGCGGAACATTTCTTCAATGTCCTCGCGGCCGTAATATTGTTTTGAGTCGCAAAAACGGCAAACGACCTCAAGCTCATCGCTCTTGCCTTCGGCAATCTGCTCGTCAAGAAGCTTCATGCAATCCTCTTTGCCAAGCGTGACGAGTGCCTTTGTGGTGCGCTCGCGGCTACAGTTGCAACGGTAATCAACGTCAAGCTCGTCAAAAACGTCAAAGGGAATGTCCTTGAGCGCCAAAGCGGCGATCTCTTCAAGAGAAAGCCCCTTATCGAACAGAGCCGAAACGTTGGAGAGCGCGGGCAAATTCTTTTCAAGCTGATCTACCGTTTCGGGATCAGCAAAGGGAAGCAGCTGGATGAGCACGCCACCTGCTGCGCGGCAGGAAAGGTCGGTGTCAACAAGCACACCAAGCGCGCACACAGTGGGAACCTGCTCGCTTTGTGCGTAGTAAGCGGCAATATCCTCTGCAACCTCACCGCTAACAAGCTCAATGGAGCCGTGATAGGGCTCGTTTGTGCCAATATCCTTGATGATGTTGAGATATCCTGCACCAACGGCACCGCCAACGTCGAGCTTGCCGTTTTCCTTGAGGGGGAGGTCAACTGCGGGATTTTGAATGTAGCCGCGCACGTTGCCAATGTAGTCGGCAACGGCAAGAACCGTGCCTGCAGGTCCGTCGCCCTTGAGGCTGACGGTAATGGAATCGGTCTCTTCACCGAGCATACATCCCATAAGGGAAGTAATTGTAAGAAGTCTGCCCAAAGCGGCGGTTGCCACGGGAGACGTATGATGAATGCGAATGGCCTCGTTTACGATTTCGGTAGAACGGATGACGTGGATACGTGCACTTCCGTCCGAGGTCATGGCGCGAAGAATAGTCGAAGACATAACGGTTTCCTTTGAAAAAAGAGTTTATTTTTTAATAGCGCGAGCGGCAAAATACCAACGCTCGCAATCGGGTCGGGGTTCCGAAAAATCAAATCCCCCCCAAACGCCAAGCAGCTCAAAGCCTGCCTTTTGCAAAAGCGATTTAACGGTTTTAAGATCGTAACATCTTTCAATCTGATGCTCGTCCGAGCGACGGTAGCGACCGTCTGTGTCCTCTTCAAAAAGGGAAAGGTCAAAATCGCAAAGCAGGTTTTCGGTGTGATAGGTGTTTTGCCAACCGCAATAAATAGCGGACTTTTCACCATCCTCCCATACGATCTCGTCCTCAAGAACGTAGGCGTTGTTGCCATAGACGTGCTCGAACTTGTAAGGGGTATTCATATCAAAAAGGAACAGCCCGTCGGGGTCAAGATAGTTGTGGGTCGTAGCAAAGCATTTGGCAAGATCCTCGGGCGTGAGCAGATAGTTGAGACTATCCAAGCAGCAGGTAACAGCACCAACCGTGCCGTAAAGCTCAAAAGAGCGCATATCCTGCTGCAGCCACAAAATATTGTAGCGCCCGTCGTTTTGCAAAAGTGCCTCGCCAAGCATATCGGCACTGCCATCCACACCTATCATATCATAACCGCGTGCGGCAAGCTCAAGCGTCATTCTGCCCGTGCCGCAAGCAAGGTCAAGGACCAATTCGGGGCGACGGGGGAGGTAACGGTCAAAGCACTCCTCAAAAAAGCTTGCCCAAGAGGCATAGTCGATTTCGGCATTGAGCTTATCGTAAACGCGGGCAATGGCTTCGTAGCCCTCACAGCCGCTCATCAGTGATGCGCCTTTCTGTTCAGTCTATCCAAAACCTTAACGTAGCCCTCGTTGCCGTATTTGATGCAACGGTTTACGCGGCTGATGGTGGCGGTGGAAAGTCCCGTTTGAGATGCGATCTCGGTGTAGATATGGTTATCCATTAGCATTTTTGCAGCCAAAAGGCGACGCGACATTTCCTGCAGCTCCGAAACGGTGCAGAGATCCTCCAAAAAGTGGCGGCACTCCTCGGGTGTTTGCAGTGTCAAAATTCCTTGGCACAAATATTCTAAAAGTTCGTCGTTGTTGAGGTTTTTCATCAAATGAAACTCCTTTACATAATCATTCACTCTATTGTAACATAAAAATATATAAAAGTAAATATATTAGCCAAATTTTTCTTTGCAAAAAGCAATTATTTATGGCGGCGCATCCACACCAGCATATCGCTATCGCCACGGTTGGCAAAGGCAAAATAGGGAATGCATTTGATGCGTACGGGGTCGTATGCGCTATCGGTTGCATCAAAATAGAGCGATTGGCTTTCCTTAAGGCGAAGTGCGGGGAGAGACACCGAATGCAAACCGTGAAAATCGAGTGCTTCGGTGGCATTCTGCAAGGCATCAACAGATACTTCAATGCGATTGAGTCGCTCGCCGTTGTCCACACCCTCAATGCAGTAGACTACAGGACCGCGCAAAAGTGCCATTCTGCCAACGTTTTCGCGAACGCAAGGATTTGCGCTGACAAAGAAAAGTGAAATGCCAAAATCCAAATCGAGCACAAAGCTTTCATCCACTGTAAAATAGGCATATCCGTCGCGGATCTCGGGGGTAATGGGGTCTCCGTTCAAGCTTGCCGTCAGCTTTTTGCACCACTCGGGCAGGCGGAGCGAGATCGTTTTTGCACAGTAATCGTTGCTTGCAATAAGCGCCTTACCGTCGCGTGCAAATTCTTCGTTGATGACAACGGAGCCGTGAGGTGTATCGAGCTTTGCCGAAATATATTGCTCAATGCAAAGGCTGTCACCCTCATCCACGCAAATGTAGTCACCAAGATGAGCGAAAAAGCGATTGATATTGGGGGGACAGCAGGAGCAACTAAAAACCTCTACACGTTGTGTAATGGGCAGGCGTGCGCGCTGACGGCGGGGAACTGCCACCTCGCGTCCGTACTCTTCAAGCGCGATCTCCAAAGGGTTTTCATAAAAGAAGGATTTGCCGTCAAGCGAGGTTGAAGAAAGCATAGCATTGTAAAGCACGCGCTCGCAAATATGTCCGTATTTTGCCTGCTTGGAAAGTCGGCGCATACGCGAGGCAAACATCATCATTGCAACCGCGCAGCAGCTTTCGGTATAAGCGGTGCGGTTGGGCAGGTCATAGGCAACAGTAAAGCTCTCGGTCGTAGGCGTTGAGCCTACGCCACCCGTAATATAAAGCTTGCCGTTTGTAATGTCAGAAAAGACCTTTTCCAAATTTTCAAACAAGAGGGAATCATTCATTTCGGCAGCAAGGTCGGCAATGCCGCTGTAAAGATAAAGCGCGCGCACGCAGTGACCGTTGGCACTCTCCAAATGACGAATATCTACGTCATCCTGCGAGCCAAAGAGGTTGTCCTCATAAATGGGCTTGTCCTTTTCGTTATTTCCACGCTTTTCCAAAAAGAAACGCGCCATATTCAAATATTTTTCTTTTTTTGTATGACGGTACAGCTTGATGAGCGCAAGCTCGATCTCCTCGTGACCGGGCGTCATAAATCCCGCGGAGTTTTCTTTGAGGAAAACGCGCTCAATTAGGTCACAGTAACGCTCCATAATTTTCAGGAATCTGTCTCTGCCCGTTGCCCTGTGGTAGGCAATGGCGGCTTCAATCAGGTGACCTGCACAATAAAGCTCGTGGCGGTCACGATTGCTAAAAATGAGGTGTGGGCTGACTTGCTGATGCTCGGAGTTGAGATATCCGTCCTCGCGTTGTGCGCGCTCCATACAGTCGATCAGCTCTTCGCAAAGTGCCTCGTGTTCACGCATACCGTCGGGGTCTTTCTCAATCAGATACGCAACCGCCTCCATCCATTTGGCAACGTCGGAGTCATAAAAGATGTGCGGCTTTTTGCCGGTTGTGGCATAGTTGAAACGCAGAGCATCAAAGCGACCGCTTTCCTCAAATCTCTTTCGCACGTTGGAAAGAGAAACATTTTTGTTCAAATCAAATCGGTCTTTCCAAAAGCCGTCGGTCAAAGTGACGGAGTCAAAGGGAATAAAATCAACGGTTTTCATAATTTACTCCTTGTTTGCAAGTGTGCGAATGATCTCGCCTGCCATCAAAAGCCCTGCAACGGGCGGAACAAAGGGCATTGATGCAGGGGGAATGCGCGTGCCTTCTTCTTTGGTAAGAGAGATCGGCTTTTTGGCTTCTTCGGTGGAGTAGACGACCTTGAGGTGCCCAATTCCGCGCGCCTTGAGCTCGCGGCGCATCACACGCGCCAAAGGGCAACCGCTCGTTTTGGAAAGATCAGTCACGCAAAAGCGAGAGGCATCCAGCTTGTTGCCTGTTCCCATTGCGCTGATGAGGGGCACACCTGCCGCGGTGCAACGAACGGCAAGCTCTATTTTGGCAGATACCGTATCAATGGCATCGGCAACGTAGTCAAAACCGGCAAGAGGAAAGTCATCGGCGTTTTCGGGCAGGTAAAAAACTTGATGTGTAATCACCTTGCAGTCGGGGTTGATGTCAAGAATACGCTCGCGCATCACCTCAACCTTTGAGCGTCCAACGGTGGAGTGGAGCGCGATGATCTGGCGATTGATGTTGGAAAGAGACACCACATCGTTATCGAACAAATGCAGCTCTCCCACGCCTG
This sequence comes from Eubacteriales bacterium, assembly GCA_045127455.1. Classification (GTDB taxonomy): domain Bacteria; phylum Bacillota; class Clostridia; order Oscillospirales; family CAG-272; genus UMGS1865. The sequence goes on along the minus strand of JBGVQK010000061.1, from coordinate 14,970 downwards.
CGCGTGCAAGCGCCTCGCAAACGTAGCCGCCCACGCCGCCAACACCAAAAACGGCAACCTTTGCTGCCGTAAGCTTTTCTATTCCGCCCTCGCCCAAAAGCATAGCCGAGCGGATGTGTTCTTCTTTTACCTTCATAGCCTTGCCTCCATAAAAGTTCTGTGCTCATTATAGCAGAATTTTATCTTTTTTGCAAGGGCTTCTTTACAAATTAAGAAAAATATAGTATAATATAAAAGATGCAAAACAAGGAGAGACCAAAACCATGCGTGACGAACACTTAATTGAGACCTGTGCCGCCTCAAAATCGGTTTTTGATGGCAAAATTCTGCACGTTTTTGTGGATGACATTAATTTGCCGAACGGAGAGCGCGGCTTTCGCGAATATATCAAGCACATAGGCGCGGTTGCTGTCCTGCCGCTGACCGACGACGGCAAGGTGATTTGCGTGCGACAGTACCGCTATGCCGTAGAGCAGGTGACCACCGAGATCCCTGCGGGCAAGCTCGATAGCCCCGACGAAGACCCCGTCGAAGCCGCCCTGCGTGAATTGCGCGAGGAAACGGGCGCGCGTTGCAAACGCTTGACCTATCTTGGCACGTATCTTGCCTCTCCCGCAATTCTTGACGAGAAGATAAATCTCTATCTTGCACGTGATCTGGATTTTGGCGAGACCGATCCCGACGACGATGAATTCATTGACGTGGTACAAATTCCGCTTGCAGAAATGCTTAATGCCGTAATGGCAGGCGAAATTTTGGACGGCAAAACGCAACTCGCGGTCCTCAAGGTAAACGAGCTCTTGCGCCGCGAAAAAGAAGAGAAGGAGGCTCCAAACCCATGACAAAACGAAACGTAATGATTGATATTCTCACCTCGCGCACAGAGATGAACCTCTCTCTCTTTGCCGAGGAGCCCGAGAGTGAAGAAATAGAAGAGGACACTCCCTCGCTTGAAGAAATTTTGAAAAACGTGACGGGTGAGATGCCCGAGCCGACCGAGATGCTGATGGAAGGCAGACTTTTGACAAGCACCCACCGCGTGGAGCTCGTCTATGCCGAAAGTGAACTCACGGGTATGCAAGGTTCAATGACCGCCATCGGCTTTGACCGCGCCAATCCCGATCTCGTCTCCATGATCCGCACAGGCCCCGTCCGCACCGCAATGACCTTTGAAGAGGGCAAGCGCCACATCTGCCTCTATAACACGCCGTTTTCCGAGTTTGAGGTCTGCGTGCGCACCCTCAAGGTCAAAAATCGCCTTTTGGAAGAAAACACGATCGAGCTCGACTATCTCATCGAAATCCACGGCGCCCAAGCAGAGCATTGCAAAATGACCATCAACGTCCGCCCGGGAGCACAGATTTGAATGGTAGCGTAGAGACGCTTTTTATCTCTCACTAAGAAAAAATTATCTGCCGTTAAAAGGAAAAACGATATATCTTGACGTGGCAGATTTTGCGCGATAAAATGAAATTGTAGAATTTGGATTAAAAAGGGAAAAAAGAAAAATGTGCAAGTTAATACAAAGATTGTTTCTTTTTGAAAGATTCAAAATTAAAACCAGTTTAACCAAGGAAGAAATACAAAGCAGAGTGATGGCTTTTGTTGCCGCCGAAAGCCAAACATATCGTGGCAAAATAACTAGAAAAGGTTTTCGAATTGTTGAAAGAATATGGAAACGTTCGCAGTATTCAAAGCACGGATACGGCAGGAATGGATACGTTCCTATCGTAAAAGCAAAAATTAAGGAAAAGTGTGGATTTTCCGAGATATCATGTGTTTTACGTTCGCGTAGTTCTGATGGTTTCCTGACTAACCCGGCCCATTTGTTTTTTATGGGAGTTGCTATTTGGGGGTTGGTATCATTTTTCTCGGAGCTTGCCTCGGGGAACATTGCTCTAATCTTTCTGTTCTTTCCCTTGCCGTTTTTCTGCTCGCTGATTCTATTTCATTTTTTCTTTTTTAAGCCCGCCAAAAAATTGAAAGAGCATTTAGAAATTTTATTGAAAGAGTAATTCTTTGCGAATAACAAAATATAAAAAAAGGCACCCCTTGGGTGCCTTTTTGCTATTCTTTTATATCTTCTGTCTATCCTTTTTGTCCCCTCTATCCTTCTTTACTCTCACAAACAACGAGAGCAATGCGCGCCCATCAAAGGGGATGAGCGGATAGAGATAGGAGTGTCCGCCGTTCACGGTCTTGTTGCTCACAAGTAACAAAATGATGATCGCCGTTCCAATGCCAAAGCCCACAAGGTCGAGGATTTCTATCAGGATGATAAGCAGAATACGCATAAATTTGAACGCGTATCCGAGCTCATAGCTCCGTTGCGTAAAGTTGGCAATCGAAACAAATGCCATATACAAAATGACCTCGGGAATGAGCCATCCAATGCTGACGGCAAAGTCACCGAGAATGAGTCCGCCCACAATGGCAAGGGAATTGGAAAGCATACTCGGGGTGTTCATCGAGGCGAGTCGCAGGCCGTCAATCATAAATTCCATCAGCATCAGCTGTGCAAAAATGGGGATGCGCCCACGCTCCTCGGGAACGATAAACCCAAGCCACGCGGGGATCCACTCGGGGTTGCGGATGAGTAAAAACCAAAGGGGAACGAGAAAAAGCGTCGACCAAAACACCAAATGTCGCACAATGCGAATATAGGTTCCCGTCAGAGGCGGAAAATAAAAGTCATTTGTCTCTTGCATAAAGTCGAATATGGTGCTTGGCAGAACCATTACCTCGGGGGAGTTGTCGCAAATAATAAGCACGCTCCCCTCAAGCAGTTGCGCTGCTGCCGCATCGGGGCGCTCGGTGTACCGAATTTTGGGGAAGGGATTGTACCATCTTTGCCGAATGAGCAGTTCTGCCAAAGATTCGTGGCCCATCGTTAGGGCATCGGTCTTGATGGAATCAATCTTTTGCGAAAGCTTTTGCACGTATTTGTCATCGGCAATCCCCTTGATATAGCAAAGTACCACATCTGTTTTGGAACGCGTGCCCACACTTGTGTAATACATTGTCAAGTTGGGGTCACGGATGCGCCGCCGTACCATTGCGGTATTAAAAACAAGCGTTTCCACAAATCCGTCGCGCGAGCCCATCATCACGCGGTCGGTCTCGGGCTCGGCAACCGAACGGGCAGGGTAGGTGCGCGAGTCGATGATAATGGCAAACCGCCCAAATGTCTCCCCGAGCATCAAGGTCGTTCCCGAGAGTAGCATTTGCAGCATCTTTTCGCCCTCTTCCATCACCTCTGCCTCAACAAAGGGCATATGGTGCTCCACAAAATAGCGCGCCGCGGCATCCTCGCCCCCGTCGGTGGGATTTCCCAAGCCCTTGAGTGAGAGGAAATAGAACATCAGCCTGTTCATAGAGCCACCGTCCACAAAGCCGTCAATATAATAGAGCGTTGTTTCTGCTTCTCCAATAAAAAGCGTTTTCTTTATAATATCAAAATTGTCGCGCACGCGCAAGATCTCGTCCACACGCCGCACGTTTTCACGGTAATCGCCGCACAGTTCCAGCATAAAAATTTCTCCCAAACCTCTTTTTCGTTATTATGCCGCAAAATGGCAGAGCTATTCATAATCGCGCTATGCGATGCATAGAATGAAACAAATCGGATAACAAAAAAGGAAAGGAGATCTATAAATGATTACCGATATTTACCGCCCCGAGGGCGCGCTTTTGGAGACTGCGCAAAACAGAGAATATTTATCATCCTTGGCCGGTCTCGAAAGAGCCATGACAAAGGGGGCTATTATAGAGGGCATTGCCACGCTTTGCGATGAGGAAATGCGACTGCACGTTGACCTGCGTTGCGCGCGCGGTATCATTGAAGCTGAGGAAACGCTTGCTTGCCGCGCAGGCGAGAGCAAAAAGGATATTGCCGTCATCACGCGTGTAGGAAAGCCAGTTGCTTGCAAAATTCTCTCCATCGAATGGCGAGATGGCGTACCCGTTGTAAAGCTTTCGCGCAGAGCGGCACAGGAGGCGTGTATGAAGCACTATATGAAGAACCTTAACGCAGGTGATATTCTTATGGCGCGTGTTACACACCTGGAGCCTTTCGGTGCGTTTGTTGACGTTGGATGCGGTGTGCCGTCGCTTTTGTCGGTCGATTGCATTTCTGTTTCACGCATCTCGCATCCGCGCGATAGATTGGCTTGCGGAATGACGGTTCCCGTAGTCGTCAAGTGCGTCAGTCGCGAGAGCGAGCGCATATACGTTAGTATGCGAGAGCTGCTTGGCACGTGGGAAGAAAACGCCGCCGCATTTGAAGCAGGGCAAACGGTTACGGGCATTGTGCGCAGCATTGAAAGCTATGGTGTGTTTGTTGAGCTCGCCCCCAACCTTGCAGGCCTTGCCGAGGTTGGCGAAGAGGAAGCTGCCATTCTACACTCCAAGATAGGGCAGAGCGTTGCCGTTTACATCAAAAGCATCCTGCCCGAGCGAATGAAGGTAAAGCTTGTGCTCATCGACGCTTGCTGTGCCACACCCGCCCCAAGAACACCCCTGCGCTTTTTTATTGATGCCGAAAAAACGCAACACATCACACGCTGGAGATATTCTCCCGCTCGTTCCCCACGCATAATCGAAACGGTTTTTGAAAACGTAAATTAAACAAAAAGAGCCACGACTTAAAACAAGTCGTGGCTCTTTGTAGGGACCGGCGTCCCCGACGGTCCGTTCTAAATGAAATTAAGCCATCGTTTCCGGCAGCTTTTTGCCGCCAAGGATGTGAAAATGCAGGTGCTTTATCGTTTGGCAGCCGTCCTCACCGCAGTTGGTGATCACGCGATAGCCGTTTGTCAGCCCTTCGGCAGCCGCGATCTTTGCAATCGCCTCAAAAATACGAGCAACGTACACGCTGTTTTCGGCATTTATGCCATCGGCAGAGGGAATATGCACCTTGGGGAGCACCAGCACGTGCACGGGCGCCATAGGCGCGATGTCGCGTAACGCGTAAACGTATTCATCCTCATAAACTTTGGTCGAGGGAATTTCCCCCGCAATAATTTTACAAAATAGGCAGTCAGACATATCGGTTCCTCTTTTCAATCAAGTATTCTTCATAATAATAGAGCCAACGCACTCGCTTACGTGCTCACAGGCATCGGCGCAAGCTTCCAAGCAATCAAAGATCTTGTACCAAGACATGGTTGTCAGAACGTCGGTGGAATTTCTTGTCAGGTTGTGCATGGTGGCAAGATAGAGCTTGTCGCAGTCCTCTTCAACGTCGTTGCAGGCAATGATGAGGGAACGCATAGTCTTGGACTTTTTGAAGTTTTCAAACTCATCCATAATTTGAACCAGCATTTCGCAGCTCTTTACCAAATTTTTGGCAAACTCAATAGCGGCGGGGTCGATCGTTTTGATGTCGTAAATGTAGAACTTTTGCAAAACCTCTTCAAGGGTATCGCAAACGTTGTCGAGCTGTTGGCTCAGCATATCCAGATCTTCGCGGTCAACAGGGGTAACGAATGCCTTTGCAAGCGTTTCATTCATCTCGTGCTTTTTCATATCGGCACTGTGCTCAAACGTGTGCATTTTTGCAATCATTTCTTCAATTTTGTCAGCATCATAATTTTCAAGACACTCTACCAAATAGTTGGCTGCGCTTTTTGCAAGTGTTGCGCATGCCGAAAAATTTTCAAAATAGAACTTATCACCTTTAGCCATCGTATTTATTTCCTTTCCATTAGTTGAATATTGCCAAGAACAGCTTTGTTACCAAAAATGCAAGAACTCCGCACCCGGGGAAGGTGAGGATCCAGGTCATAACCATTTCCTTAACCACACCAAAGTTGATCGCAGAAATGCGCTTTACCGCGCCAACACCCATAATAGCGGTGGTTTTTACGTGCGTGGTAGAAACGGGAAGACCGAATACAGAGCAGAATACAAGCGAGAGCGAGGAAGCAACGTCAGCAGAAAAGCCTTGATATTTTTCAAGCTTTACCATATCCATACCGACCGATTTGATGATCTTTTTGCCACCCATAGCGGTTCCTGCCGCCATAACGAGCGAGCAAACGATCATAAGCCACGTGGGGATTTCAAAGGAGGTTGCCGCCGCACCCGTGCCTTGCAGGGTAAATACGCAAAGCAGAATAATGCCCATAAACTTTTGACCGTCCTGCGCGCCGTGCATAAATGCCATACCTGCCGCACCAACGATCTGCGCCCCCTTAAAGAAGGGCTCTGTTTTCGGGCGATTCATTTTATAGCAGATCAGCGTTACAAGCTTTCCGATCAGCCAAGCCAAGCCAAAGCCGAGAACAATGGAAATAAAGATACCGTAGATGACCTTGAGCCATTGACTCCAAACAACAGCCTCAAGACCGTTGAGTGCCATTGCACCGCCCGTAAGACCTGCGATCAGCGCGTGGCTTTCGCTGGTGGGAATGCCGAATACCCAAGCAAGCGTTGCCCAAGCAACGATTGCAAGCATTGCCGCACACAAAACGATAATGACCGTTCTGCCGGAGTTTTCACCAAAGTTGACCATGCTTGTAATGGTAACAGCAACCTCGTTGCTGATCTTTGTCATTACAAAAACACCCAAAAAGTTAAAGACTGCTGCCATCAGGATAGCTGCCTTCGGGGGCATACATCTCGTTACCACGCAGGTGGCAATGGCGTTTGGAGCATCCGTCCAGCCGTTTACCAAAATAACGCCAAGTGTCAGCGTTACCGCAACAAACAGCAGGGGATTTGCCGTCATTTGATTCAAAAAATCTAAAATTCCCATAGAATCCCTTTCTTTGATGTCGTTCCTTTGTTTATTTCATTGTTTTCACAATTACATACATTGTATCACAATTCCAAAAAAATGTCAATCCCTTTCTTGACAAACCAACAGGACTGATATATAATAAATACAACGAATGGGAAAGGAGAGAAGCCAATGCTGCCAAACGTCACGCGCGATCTATGGGAATACTTAAAGCATACCAACAAGAGCATTGTTCTTTACGGTATGGGCAACGGAGCGGATAAGATCCTCTCTGTTCTTTGTGAGTGCGACATCCCCGTGAGCGGTGTGTTTGCAAGCGACGGCTTTGCGCGCGGTAATCTCTTTCACGGTATGCCCGTGCGTACTTGGGGAGAAATAAAAGCACAATACGGCGCCCAAAACGTCATCGTTCTGCTTTCCTTTGGCACGTCTCGCCCCGAGGTGCTTGAAAATATTTTGCGCATCCGCGCAGAAGCCGAGCTTTACGCTCCCGACGTTCCCGCCTTTGGCGACACACTCTTTACGCGCCCCTTTTTTGAAGCGCATAAGGCGGATTTTGAAGCCGCGCGTGCGCTTCTTTCGGATGAAGAATCCCGCCGCATTTTCGATAACGTTCTTTCTTATAAATTAACGGGAGATATTTCCTATCTCTTGAATGCCGAAAATGACGAGGACGAGATTTTTGAAACGATCATTCGCCCCAAAGCCATCAAAACGGCTGCCGATCTTGGCGCCTACAATGGTGATACTGTCCGTCAGCTGCTTGCAAAGGGAGAGGGAAATCTCGATACGGTCTGGGCAATGGAGCCAGATGCACGCAACTACAAAAAGCTCGAGCTTTACGCCGCGAATGAGACGCGTGCACGCGTTATTCCCGTCAACGCAGGCGCGTGGAATAAAGAAGAAACGCTCTTTTTTGATAAAAGCGGAAACCGCAACGCATCCTTTGAGAAAAATCGCTCACAAAGCCTCGCCGACCGACCGGCAAAGGTGAGCGAGGTCAAGGCTTTGCCGCTTGACAAGGTTCTTGATGGTGCGCGTGTAGACTACATCAAATATGATGTGGAAGGCTCGGAGAGGGAAGCTCTCGACGGTTCTCTTGATACGCTGACACAGCACGCCCCCACGTTGCTCGTTTCCCTTTATCACCGCAGTGAGGATATCTTCGCGCTCCCGCTACACGTCAAAGCCATCGCACCCCACTACAAAGGATTTTACCTGCGCCGCCTGCGTGGAATCCCCGCGTGGGATCTGAATCTTTATGTGACGAAAGAAAAAATATAAAAAAGACAGAGACGAAAGATCTCTGTCTTTTTTCTTGTAAACCGAAAACCACGCGATAGTCGCGTGGTTGAAAAAAGGCTATGCCGATGAATAGAAGGTGAACCAAAAGTTAACGTGGGATGTCTTTGCGAAAGAGCCCTCCTCCGGGAGGAGGGGGGACCGCGATAGCGGTGGGAGGAGCCCGCGTGTACGAAAGAAAAGTACTTTTTCTATGGCGAGTGGTATGCGTGAATGCCGCAGGCTCCTTCCGTCATTTTCTTGCGAAAATGCCACCTTCCTCCCGGAGGGAGGCCGAATAAATTCGCCCGTTTACGGGTAGACGGTAACAAATGCATGGCTGGCAGGCCAATACTCGGCGCACTTGTGCGCTGCCTGTATTATTAGGGCTATGCCCGAAAATGAAATACCACCCGCTACGCGGGTGGATTTTTATTTACATAAGCGGTGCAAACATACGGCAAATATTTTGCAAGAATTTGATCAAAAAGTTTGTTTTACAATCCGCCTCGGTTATCTCTTGGCAATCCACTTGCAAATTCAGTATATCGGCTTTTACATCCGCAATCATTTTTGTGCCGTAAAAGCACGCGCCACACTCATAATTGAGGTAGAGACTGCGAAAATCCATATTGGTGCTGCCGATCATGCAAAAATCGTCGTCTGACACCACGATCTTGGAGTGCATAAAGCCGGGGGTGTATTCATAGATCTTTACGCCTGCCGCAAGCAGCTCGCGATAGTAGGAACGCGTGGTAAAGAACACCACCTTTTTATCGGGAATTCCGGGGGTAAAGATGCGCACGTCAACCCCGCTTTGCGCACAGTATTTCAAGGCAGAAAGGATCTCCTCGCCTACCATGAGGTAGGGCGTTGTGATGAACAAGCTTTTTTGTGCGCGCGTGATCGCGTGTGCATAAATGCGTTCACCTACTTGGATCTTATCGGTGGGACTGTCGGCATAGGGCTGGACCCAACCGTTTGAGGGAGTGGTGGAATCTCTGTTGGCGATCAGATCGCGCAAAGGCTCACGCGTGCGCGAGAGCAGATGCCATGTCTGCAAAAACATTACGGTAAAGCTTTCGGCTGCCGCACCCTGCATTCGTACCGCACAGTCGCGCCAATGCCCAAACCGAAGCTTCTCGTTGATATACTCGTCGGCAAAATTGATGCCGCCCGTGTAGGCGATCTTGCCGTCAATAACGGCAATTTTGCGGTGGTCACGGTTGTTTTGAAGTGTGGTGAGGAATGGGTGGAAGCGATTGAATATCTCACACTTGATTCCGTACGAGCGAAGCGTTTTTTGATATCCTACGGGTAGGGTGAGCAAGCATCCAAGGTCATCGTATATCACGCGCACGTCCACGCCTGCCGCAGCGCGCTCACGGAGCACGCCGAGAATGGAATTCCACATTATGCCTTCTTCAATAATGAAGTATTCAATAAAGATGAATTTTTCGGCACGTCGCAGGTCGGAAAGCATAGCCGAGAGCATTTCCTTGCCGTCTCCAAAATATTGGCTCTTTGTGTGCTCATAAGCTGGGAAGCCTACCGTATTGCGCAAATAAGCAAGCAAGCGTTGGTCTTGCCCTTCGGGCAAAACAGGCTCATTGGGGGCGCAAAGGGTTTGATATTCCGCTTTTTGTTCGTTTTCGATTTTTTGTAAAATTTTGCGAAAGCCGGTAGATGCCGTTTGAAAATGGAACATCCAATACATTACACCGCCAAACAAAGGGAAGAGCAAGATCAAAAAGGTCCACAAAATTTTAAAGGCGTATTTGTCGGGTCGGGTAATGAGGTGCAAAGCGGTCGCCACGCTGAGAGCGCTCAAAACGTACGTAAGCCAACGCAATTGACTACCGAACATGATCAATGCCAAAATGAGCACGAGTTGCGCCAGTATCATAAAGGCGATCAGCATTCGTCTGCCCAAAAATATTCTTAATTTACTGCGATATTTGATTTTTTTCATACGCAACTCCTTTCATTGTATTAAAAACGGTAAATAAAAGCGCAGATGGGGACTGACGTAGTCAGCCCCCATAGGTGTAAAAAATATCAAGCTTCCTCTTCGCCGCCCTGGTTGTCTATGAATTTCTCCATATATTCCTCGGGGGTGATGAGAATGGTACGCGGCTTGGAGCCGTCAGGGGGAGAGACGTATCCTTCGGATTGCATGCGGTCTATCAGCTTTGCCGCACGGCTGTAACCGATCTCCAGCTTGCGTTGAAGCAAGGAGGTGGAAACGCGCTTTTCTTCAATGGCAATGCGAACGGCATCGGCATATTTGCTGTCAGCGCCCTTGTCAGAGCCGCCGTCCTCACCGGAGGGAACAAAGTCACCGCCGCTGCGTCCTTTGTTTCCACACTGTGCGGCAAGCTCCTTGAGCTTGGAGATGAACTTTTCGTCGTATTCTGCCGTGCCGTTGGTGGCGCGGATGAATTCACAAATGCGTTCAACCTCTTTGTCGTCAACAAATGCGCCCTGAACACGCGTGTCGCGCATGGAGCCGATGGGAACAAAGAGCATATCACCGCGACCGGTCAGTGCTTCTGCACCGATGTGGTCAAGGATTACGCGGGAGTCGACCTGCGACTTAACGGCAAACGCAATACGGGAAGGAACGTTCGCCTTGATCAAACCGGTAACAACGTCAGCAGAAGGACGTTGGGTACCAATGATCAGGTGCATACCTGCGGCACGCGCTTTTTGGGCGATACGGCAGATCGCGGTCTCAACCTCGTCGCGCGCGGTCATCATCAAGTCGGCAAGCTCGTCGATGATGATAACAATGTAGGGCAGGTGAGGCATATCGGGGTCATCCTTGGTTGCGTTGTTGTAGCCCTTGATGTCACGAACGCCAACCTGCTCAAACAGCTCAAAACGGTGCTCCATCTCCTCAACCGCTGCCTGCAGTGCGCCGGCGGCATCCTTGGGGGTGGTTACAACGGGAGCCATCAGGTGGGGAATGTTTTTGTAAATGCTGAACTCAACCTTTTTGGGGTCGATCATGATCAGCTTTACCTCGTCGGGCTTTGCCTTATAAAGCAAGCTCATAACAATGCAGTTGATACATACCGACTTACCACTACCCGTAGTACCGGCAATGAGAAGGTGGGGCATCTTGGCAATATCAAAAATGAGGGGCTCACCCGCAATACCCGAACCCAGGCAAGCAGTCAGCTTGCTTTGCGAGGAGGTAAATGCCTTGGATTCGATCAGCTCGCGCAAATAAATGGTAGAGCGTGTCTTGTTGGGAACCTCAATACCAACCGAGTTGGTGCCGGGGATAGGTGCCTCGATACGAACACCGCCCGAGGAACGAAGGGCGAGCGCGATGTCATCGGAAAGGTTTGTAATGGTGCGAACACGTACACCTGCAGCAGGCGTTACCTCATAACGGGTAACGGTAGGACCGTAGGAATATCTGGGAGCTTCTGTGATATTGACGTGGAAGCTGCGCAGGGTATCGGCAAGATCGCGTCCGCTTTGCTCAAGCTCTGCACGGTTCTCCTCGGTCATCGGCTCACCCGGTTGCAGGTAAGAGACGGGAGGGAATACGTATTTCTTGGGCTTGGGGGGAGCGACGGGCTTGGGAGCCGCAGGCTTTGCTGCCATAGGCTTCTTTTCTCCTGCGGGAGCGGCTGCCTTCTTTGCAGGGGCACCTGCCTTTGGCAGAGGACCTTGCTGTTGTGCTTCCAGGCGTTCAAATTCTTCGCTTGTAAGACCAAAGTCCTTGGGCTGCTCAATGCCACGCTGGGGCTGCTTGATAGCCGCGATCGAAGGAGCAGAGGGAGTGCCCGCAGGCTTTTGCACCGTTTTGGGAGCGGCTGGCTTTGCTGCCGCTGAGGGGGTAGCGGTTGCGGGGCGTGCAGCTTGTGCGACAGGTCTTGCAACGGGCGTTGCAGGTTTTTGCGCAGGAGCTGCGGGTCTTTGTGCAGGGGTAGCAGTTGTGGGACGTTGTTGAGGTGCGGCAGCTCTTTGCGCTTGTGCACCGGGGGCGAGCGGTACCTCGGGAGGTACGGGAGCGTGCTTTTTGGTCAAGCGCTCATCGCTATCGTCTAGATCAATAAAGATGTTCTTAAGATCAAAATCACGGTCAGCCTTGGGAACCTTGCGAACCTGTCTGTTCTCGGTACTCTTGGGGAAGATGGGTTCAACCGCAGCATCGCGGTTGAGAGCGGCATCGGGAGCGGGCACAGGCTTGACTGCCTCAACGGGAGTCTGCGTGCTCTCGGCGCGCGGAGCGGGTTGTGCAGGTGCAGGTTGCGCAGGCTGCGCGGAGGGGTAGGTGCTCGGTGCAGGCTCTTGTCCCATCGTTGACATTCTTTCGGTGATCTTATCGGGAACAAAAAGCTTGTCCTCTTCGGTGGGGTCGAGCTTGGGCATCGGCATGGGAGCCATTTTGTCCTCAGCGCTCTTTTTTGCGGCGGGTTGCACTACGCGAACGGCACCCAAGGGAGCCTCGGCGGCAAAATCGTCGCTATCGTTGATGCTCATTTGGCGAGAGGTCGTGCGGCGGATCTTTTCATCCATCTTTGCGCGGATCTCTGCATCCTCGGCGCTTTGCTCCGAATAAGAGGGGGCACGTCCGCCGTGAGCGCGACGGTAATTGCGAATGCGGTTCCACAAATGCTGGGGCGTCATACCCAAAAGGTAGAAGAGAGACACCGCCAAAAGGAAGAACCCGATAATGAGCGAGCCGGTAAAGCTGCAAAGGCTATACAAAAGATAGCCAAACGAGCCGCCGATAAGACCGCCACCGGTCATTTCGGCACCGTGGCGCATCAGAGCCTCGGCAGTAAAATTGCGCTCACCTACGGGGAACATAGTCAAGCAAAAGATGTGAATAACGGCACCCAAGGAAAGGATAAAGGTCAGCGAGGCAATGATCTTTCCGGTAGCCAGCTTATTGTCGATATAGCGTTTCCAATAAATGCCCAAGACCACGAGAAGAGCGGGGAGCGTGAATACGGCAGGGCCAAACAGACCAAACAAGCCGTAGCAAATGTGGTAGCCCACCGTTCCCATCCAGTGTTGCGTGGGGTCCTCAAGTGTATTTTGCCAATTGCAAAAGATGTTGAGCAAAAGAGATACGCCCACAAACAAAGCAAGCGCATAAAAGACGTAAGGCAAGACCTTATGCCCAGGGCGGGCAGAGCGGGGAGGCTCGAGGTCTATTTGAGTGTCCTTTGCCTTGCTTTTTTTATCGTTTTTGGCAGGTGCAGATCCTTTTGTGGCAGGAATCTCATTTTTTGCTTTTTGAGTCGTCGTGCTCGCGCTCTTCTTTTTCTTCGAGCCGTCGGCAGCAGCCTTTTTGGGAGCAGGCTCCTTTGCAGGTGCCGTTTTTTGCGGCTCGGAGGTAGAGGTGCTTCGCCAATCACTCGCGGGGGAGGGCTGAGGATTGGTGCGCTGCACGGGCTCAGCGTGCGCAGAGGTCTTTACCTGATCGGCATCCTTCATTACGTTAAAGGGCTGATCGTATGCCGAGGTCTTCTTTTTTGCGGGAGTGGGAAGCGCGGGCTTCTTTTCGCCGTTTGGCGTTTGATCGGTCATGGTTTCCGTGTCCTTTCTGCAATATCAAGTCAACTTTTCGCTTAAATAAAGCTAAATATAATATACCAAATTATAGTATATCATTTTTTTTTACCGATTGCAAGACCTAAAGGCAACTTTTTTCAAAAAAAGTAGGACGTATGTGCAAAAAGCGCACATACGTCCCTTGATTTTTACTTTTTTACATCCACAGGAGCCATCATTTTGTTTACCTGCGGAATTTTGAACAGCAGCACCGCAATTACCACGCAAATAATGGTGTCCGGCAACATATAAACGCCGTTGTAGCAAATGGAGTAGAGAACGGGGCGATTTACCCACTCCACGCCAAAGGCAACAAACTCTTCAAATTCTGCCCACAAAATAACGCCCGCCAAAAAGTGGACGACAAAGCGTAAGAAGCAGGCAAGCGTTATGCCACCGATCTTGCCCCAAAATCCCATCTTGCGGAACATTCCTGCAAGGCCGAGAACCGTAAAGGCGATGAGAAAGTCCAAGAAAAGGGAACCAATCAGCATTCCGGGTGTGAGCCCCCAAGAAAAGACGCCGCCCTGCAGAATTTGCGACCACGAGTAGCAAAATGCTGCTCCAAGTCCCCATTTGATGCCAAAGCGAATGGAGATGAGGCAAATGGGAAGCATGGATGCCAAGGTGATCGCCCCATCAAAGGGGAGTTGGAAGAACTTGACGTAGCTGAGTACAACAGCCAACGCCAAAAGGATTGCGCTCTCGCATAGAGCGCGAACGGGTTTTACTTGTTTCATAATGTTTTTCCTCCTTAAAATAAAATTGACCGCACGAAATCATCCGTGTGGTCAATATTTGTCGGGGAACAAACCCAATGACAAAATGTATATCTCCCTACGCCGGCATTATCCGTATCAGGTTTAAGGGTTCGGCTCACGCCATCTCAGCCGCCTGTGGCAGCACCCCCGATTTTATGCGGTTGTTATGAAACACCTAAAGTGTAGCACAAAAAAACGAGTTTGTCAAGATTTTTGCGAAAAAACTTTAAAAATAAAAAGCAAGGCAACGGACGAGCCGTTGCCTTGCCGGGATTGCAAGAATAATTCGGTTTTATAAAGCCGTCAAATCGTTCGATTTATCCAAACGTAACCTTGAGGTAGAGCTGACCTGCGTAGGTGGTTTCCGTTGCAGTTGCAGCGGTGTCGCCTGCGAGAATGGTGCCATTGGTCATGGTCAGGCTCTTGCCCTTAACTGCTGCGCCGGGCTCAGGGAAGCCGGTGGGGTTAGCTGCTTGACCTTCAAAGGTGCCGCCGGTGATGAAAATATCGCCGTCCGAGCAGATGCAAAGGTTTTCGATCCAAGTGCTGCTGCCGCCTACGGAGCATCTACCAATGGTAACTGCAACGTTGCCGGCGGTTTGTGCA
>JBGVQK010000060.1:0-4922 GCA_045127455.1 Eubacteriales bacterium | reverse complement strand
AGAGATGCTCGATCTTGCCCGTGCGAGCCGCCTCAATGGTGAGGAGCTGCGGGTAGATGTTCGAGCAGTTCATAGCAGCGAGTTGCAGAGGCAGATCCCCAACATAGGTGGGCGTTACACCGTTGTTGTCAACCAGGCAGGTCGCGATGACTTGATTGAAAAGCGAGGTAAAACCTCGCTTTTGCTGTCGCGAGCGGCTAGGGACCACTAACCCTATCCGCTAAGAAAATTGAAATACAGAGCCGCCGAGAGCGATCGTTTGGTTGCTCTCGGCGGTTGTTTTTTTAGATTTTATTAACATTTTTGCGAGCGCGTTCTACGTACTCCTTAAAACGCTCCTCATTACGAACGGAGTTGAACCATTCCCAACCGCGCGGTGCGGTAATCGAATAGAATATATCTTCAATGTCAAATTCGGTTCGGTAATCATAACCGATGGGTTCTTTTGAGCCATCGGGCATTTGAATGAGCCCCTTGCCGAAAATGAGCTTTGCTCCGCTGAACAGCTCGTAATTACCTGTATCAAGCAGGTCACCCGTCTTGAACTTTGCGATCTTTTCGGCGTATTCGAAGGCGGTTTCAAGCGCCTCGTAGCCTTCCTCTTTGCGATTGTCGCCAAACGCACCTGCGGATTTAACAAGTGCCGCCCAAGCATAAGGACCGTACCAAGCAGGCGGAACCTCCCCATCCTTGCCCATCAACTCTATCGTTTGCATATAGAAGTGCTGAATCTCTACCGATCTCTTCGCATTAAAGATATTGCAACTCGGTCTTGCAACAAAGTGCAGCATCAGGTGATAGTTGTTAGCACCGTGCTTTGCCTGTGCCGCTCTCCAATTGCCGCTCTCTGAGAGGTTGTTTTGAATAACCTCACCCTCAATTGCGCTATATCGGGTAATCGGAGGTGGAACCTCGCGGATGCCGATCTGGTCTGCAAAAACGACAATATCGCCATCTTCATCGGTTACGTATTCGTATTCGACTGCACCCACAAAGCCATCAGTCAAGTTAAGAGCATCGTAACGGCGCGTCATGCCATTCTCAAAAGGCATAAACCCATTTCCTATTCCTGCATAGGACGTCAATTCATAAACTGCGGTTTTTGCGCCGCCGCAATATTCGTTCTCGGTACGAACAATGCCCACGCCCTCGGCAAAATAGTAGACCTTTCTGCCACTGCGGTAAGCAAGGCCGTTCTCCATACCTTCGATATCCATGCAGAGCTTGAAGCAGTTCTCAAAAGTGCCTGCCTTGGTGGTAATTGTTCCACCATCCTCACAACAGATCTGCGTCCGGATACTGTTATCCCAATGCTGATACTCCACAATAGGGGAAGCACCGATCCGCCATTCATCCGACCAAACGCAGTTGGTTGCATCCTGCAAAATACCAAAAATATCATTGTAAAGCAGGGGTTCATCGGCAGGACTAAAGCCGCCTATATGTTTCCATTCAAACGACCAACGGGGATTGTACTCGGTAACAATAACGGTGTCTCCCTTTTTGCGAAGGTACTCTCTGCCAAAGAAGTTCCAATGTCCTGTTGCGGTGTGATCGGGATTGAATTTGGGGTCGGTTGCCATAATTCTGCGTGCCACCGATGCCGCCGCCTTGGTGTGTGCCCTTTGCATAGGAGTGAGAGCCAACTGCTCGGCACGTTCGATAGGCGCATTGACATCACAAATACGCTCACGACCATCTCTTGTGCAACAATAGTCGTTTGCAATCTGCTGTACCATATCAAACCAGTTATTTTCATCATATTTGATACGCTCAACATTCCTCCAGCTGGCAAGCACGATTTTTTCATCGCTTGCAAACGCAACGGTAAATGCGAGTTCCTCAAAAACTGCTTCAGGATCTTGCACAGACGCATATTCCCAACTGTTGCCCTCATCAAAAGGCAAAATCGAGGTAGATCTCTTTACATTGTAGGATTTGAGCAGATGCGTCTCGGTTACGCCGTCGGTGGTGTGGTCCTGACGGACGATACCGATGCCATCCTTGTAATAAGTGCGACAAACGATTTTTTGATTGTGTGTCCAGCGTCTGATCTCCCACACTTGACAATCGTCAAATTTTCCTGCAGGTGTTTCAACACTTTTGTTATCGGAAATATAGGAAAGCTTGGTTCCATCGGTGCCCACATAGGTTTCACCTATGGAAATATCAGCAAAGAATTGTCCGTCACAGCGTGTAGCATTTATAAAAATCTGCAAACTCTGCTCATCATAAGAGCCAAGATAGCCTGCTGACACGGCATCTCTTCCCCAATAGCGGAATTTACCGTTGATATTGCGGTATTCTTCTGCCAATGCACCTATTGAGTAGCGTTCTTCGACCGTTTTTTTATATCGGGTAGAAAGCTCTTCGTTCATTTTTCGAGCATACGGAACAAGTGTGTAGAACAAGTCTCCCTTTTGCAAAATTTCTTCCACCTTGTTAAATGCTGCAAGACCATCCTCTGTTTTGCCGTCTTTTAAGAGATAGTATCCCAGCCAAAACCACTCACGGCCAAGCGTTTTGACAAAGCCTGCTGACTCGAGGCGTGGGATCTGCTTTTCGCGGATAAAATTGATGCGTGCGCCGCCATATACCTGCGAATCCTCGCGGGTAACGATAAAGGTCATGACCTCTTCGTTTTTGCCATCCATAGCGGCTTGTGCGATACGAGCAAAAAGTGCATCGTTCTTTTTGCCGGGGATCCACCACCAACCGCGCATCAATACGTCGGCAAGTGCGTGTTGTTTTTCTTTACATTCGGGAAGCTCCTCGACCTCGCGAAGCACTTCCTTATATACTTTTTCAAAACCACTCTTGTCGTTTTTGACTTGCCAGAGCTTGAGTTCTTCAACCTTCTTCATAACGCGCTCGACAAGAGTATCGCTATACTTTTCATTCATAGCACAAAGTTCCTTTCTGATTCGTTTTCTGCCATCGTGCAGTTGCCATTTGACCGTTCCCTCGGAGATACGCAACCGGTCTGCGATCTCGACGATAGAGAGCCCTTCGAAATAATGCAGATGGATGATCTGCTTTACCTTTTCGGGCAGTGCCTCGATGCTTTTGTTGACTTCCTCTCGCTCCTCGGACAGCGCATATAATTCTGCCGGGTTGGAGTCGGCGTCAGCAAAGGTGTTGACGTTATCGACAACGTCAAGCGGAAGAAAACTGCGGTAACGACCGATCATATTAAGGGCACAGTTTTTGGCGATGCGGCACACCCAGGAGCCAAACTTTTGGGGCTCTTGCAGCGTGTTGAGCTTCATCCAAGCCGTAACAAAGGCATCCTGCGCGGCATCTTCTGCCATAAACTGATTTTTGGTAACCGATGCGGCGGCTGCAATGACCGCTTTTTGATAACGCGTTACCAAAGCCTCATATGCAGTCTCTTCGCCTGCAAGCGTCAGCATTACCAGAGTTTCGTCTTGTTGGTTTCGATGGTGCATATGCACTCTCCTTTCTTCGATTTGGGAGTTCCCATTTTTAAGCGCTTGTCTTTAAGACACAAATCAGAATGAAAAGGTTGGGTAAAAACGGAAAAAATTTTGAAATGAACTTTGTTGCCCTTTCATTATACCATAAAAATATATAAAAAGGTAGAAAAAGATAAAAAAAGAAACAACCATTGGTTGTTTTTAAAAATTGTGGGAAAGTTCTTGAAGGGGTGTGGGGGAAACTTCTCCCAAGAAGTTCCCCCCACATACTATCTTAATAAAACATTTCGATGTTGCGCTTGATGTAAGCCATAATTCTGCCGCGGATGTACTTTTGGTTGCCGATGACAAAATTGCGGATCTTTGCGGGCTCGCCGCGGTAGTTCTCCATAATAAAAACGAATGCCTTTACCATTTCAGTCTCTCCTGCCTGCTCGAGTGCGCGGGCAATGGAAAGGATGGTCTCGGGAGTTGCGGTTTGGAGATAATCCCAATAAGAATCGACGTTCTTATCCGCCAGATCGTAGAGCATTTTGTAAGCAATGAGCGGACGGTAGACCTTGCGGTAGCCAAGCTTAAGCTCGTTTTCGAGCACGTCCTCGCGCCAAAGCTCCTCGGGAGATTGGCTAACGGTGGTGAGCAAGAAAGAAAGACGCTCGTTTGCGAATTTGAAGGTCAGGTCATCAACCGAAATATTGCGTTTTCTTTGACGGTCAAAGAGGAAGAAGTTGGGCTCGGTATCACGGTTAAGCCAGAGGTAAACGGCAACAAGCGCCGACAAAAGGAACATAAAGACCGCGATGATGATGCCAAGCACCTGCTTATAGGGTGCATCGGCACGTGCAACGGGAATTGCCAAAATTAAAATTGCACCAACGAAGGATATAACGGCAGCAACTGCCATAATAGTGGGAAGATGTTTTTTGAGAATCGAGGTCATTTTCGTTATCCTTTCTTTTTACTTATAAGCATACCTTTTCTATTATTATACCATACGAATAGAGGGTTTGCAATAGATTTTTTCTCTTTTTTTCGCGGATTTTAGATTTTTGTTTTACTCTTTTGCAGCATATCTGCAATATGCGCTTGCGCAAAGGGCGTTTGCCGCAGATCACGGGCGGTAACAAAGCATAGTCTTGCCGCGGGATAGCGTGCCTGCCACGACTCAACAGCATCGGAAAGTTCGCTCTCTGTCATTACACTTTCATAGGGCAATGCGGCAAAAATCTCGTTCTTACGCGGCTTTGCGGCAAAATCAAGAAGTGCATACGCTTCCCTCGCCTCTCGAATACTCCAACAAATGCGCGGGAGTCCTACGCTCTCCTCTACGTACTGCAAAAGACTTGCGGCAGCGGTTGCGCTTTTTTGGCAAACGAGAACTAACAAAAGATCATATTGCTGTGCAAGAGTCGAAAGCTCGCGCGCCAGCTGCGCGGTTAAAATGCTTTCAGCCTCGCGGTCTCTTTTGGGCTGCGACAACGCGCG
>JBGVQK010000059.1:0-25730 GCA_045127455.1 Eubacteriales bacterium | reverse complement strand
TCAGAAAGCGCAGTCAAATGATAGGACAAAAGCCATACCAACGGTTCTATTGCAGATTTTGCAACTTCGTTTTTTTCGGCATCATCTTTTAAAATACGAACTAACGCGGTTTCTCTTGTCTTATAAAGATTCGGTAATTTGGTAGCGTATTCTAGCGCCTTTTGATAATCTCCGTATCTGTAATATGCATCGGAAAGATTACAAAGCGCGGCACCTCTGATTTCTGAATCGTCACAGTATTTTAGAATCTGCTCGTGAAGCATAATAGATTCTTTTAAATACTCCTTTTTCTCCTTTTCGGTACCATCAAGTCGTTCAAGTGAACATGACAATTGCATCAGCAACAACGCATTATTGGGGTAAGTTTTCAATGCGTTTCGCATGAGTTCGACGTTTTCTTTGTGGGCTCCCTTTGCTCTATTTTCTTGCCATTTCTGATTGATATCATCAAGTCTTTGGGCGGAAGATATTTCATCCATGCCAATCAACTCGTCAACAGACACCTCAAAATAATTTGCAAGTGTAGGGAGCATAGTGATGTCCGGATATCCGTCGCCTCTTTCCCATTTGCTGATAGCTTGATAGGAAATACCAATATGAGCCGCAACCTCTTCCTGAGTCAAATCTCTGCTTCGGCGCAGCTTTTTCAGCTTTTCACCAATCATAAGTTCCATAGTATTAACCTCCAAATTCAAGTTGTTTCGACGCGTCTGAATACATTATACAGTATTTTAACTTATAAATCAATAACCGCAACATAGACCTAATTCTACCAATCGTAGTATTTTTCTATTCAAAAAAAGACATAGCCTAAAAATAAGCTATGTCTTTTGATTTGTACCTGCTTTATCGCAGATACGCCAAAGGTGGCTTTTTCATTTATTAATTTGATGTCAGCCGTGCCATTAGGCCAGAGCGGACAGAAGGAGAATTGCCAGAACAAACGATGCCAAAACTGCGGCGGCAAACATGCCAACGCCAATCAGCAGCTTTTTGCCAACAGAGCTTGTTTTTTTCATCAGCACCAACGAGGTCATGCCAAATACACCGCCAATCGCACCGCCGATAGCGCCGCCAATAACAGGGAAGATCGCGCACAGAGCGGGACTGCTGCCCCAGGTGATCAAGAAAACAAGAGGAAGGATGGCAAAGGCGATCTCATACCAGGCGGGACGAGGGGAGACCTCGACCGTTTCTTGATTGATGGTGAGGCGAACGCCCGAGAGCAGACTGCCCGAGAGCAGAATTTTTTGGTCGCCTGCCAAAAATTCTTTTTTGGAAACTGCAAAGCAGGTGGCTCCGTTTACCGTCAACGTCTTTTTGCCCGTCCAAATGCTTTCGTCATAAACGATCTCGCCGTATGTAGGATGATTGATAGTGATCTTCATAGTGTGTCTCCTTTACATAGTAGGTTGCAAAGCGTAGTGCAATGCTTGTGTGTATTATACCATATGTGGGTGAAAAAGTCAATAGAATGAAACTGTTGGTTGAGAAATAACGTTAATTTGCGTCGTGCGGCTCTACAACAAGGTGCAGATCCATTTCAAAATCAGCGCCTATCGTATAGGAGAACGTGCTGCAAGGGCGGGTGGAGTTGTGGGTAAAGCCCGTTTGAGGGCAAAAGCCCAAAATGATGCCATCCATCCTGACGTGGCAGGTGACCATGTGATAGTGACCGCAAATATACGCTTTGGCACTCTGCATCCTTTTCATTGCATCAAAAAAGGTGTCCTCGCTGTCGGGGGAGGTGTTCGATCCACCAAGCACCCAACCCGAGAGCTTTTGGTAATAAATGAATTCTGCCCCTTCACCGCTTGCGGCTTTTTGATATGCCTCGCCAAATTCGGGCAGCGGCATATGTCCGTAGGTGATGGTGGGGACGGTATCGAGCGCGTTTTTGGTCTGTCCGCCGTAAATTTCATTCAAGCGAGCGATTTCGGCTTCATACCAAGCAATTTGCTCCTTCGTGATCGTTTGGTAGCGGTCTGCTTCATAGTCGTAGGTTCCCGTATCCAAAAGGACGAACGCACCGATCAACTCTTGGCTATTTGCATCTCGAAGAGAGATCGAAAAATTACCGTAGCGATTTTCCTTTCCTTCCTGCACAAATCCCGATTTGTAAAGCAGATAGGGAGAGTCGCAGGACTCGAGATAACGGGATACGTCAGACTTTTTGTGATTTAACTGATAGGTTTCGGCATCGTGATTGCCGTAAATAAGTGTGTAGGGAATTTTGTATTGATCAAAGGTCTCTACCAAAAACTTGGCGCCCTCAACGCCTTGCGACATCATATTGTCGCCAAGCAAAACGATCAGGTCTGGCTGCTCGGCCTTTATGGCGTAATCAATAAAGGCAAGCGTTCGCTCTACGTCCGCGTTGTGATAGGTGGTGCCTTCTTCGCCAAAGTGCATATCGGTAAATTGCAGCACCTTTAGCTTTTGGTCGCGCTGCGTTAAAAGGACGAGCTCCTCATCACCATCCGCCGATGTGGGCGGTGTGGGCTTGCAGCCAATGCAGCTTGCCAAAAGGACGAGGAGGAGTAAGAGGAAAAAAGTATTTTTAAATGTTGAGAATGGGAATTGATTGGATCGTTTTTTCATACGTATGCTCCTGGTGCGATTTTACAAACAGATGTGTCATAGCGAAGGAGATGGATATATTATACCACAAGTTGCTTGCTTTTGCAATGTTTTTTGTGTGTGACAAGATTTGAACTCTACTCCTTATCTGCAAGAGGGGGTTGAAATGAGCGCAAAAATGTGATATACTATTTTAGAATTACTCGGGAAGTGTCATTTTGAACACTTGCACAGATTAAAAACAAACAGAAAGGACTCGGATATGAGACCGATAATCGGATTGATTTCAGAAATTGATGATGATTTTGCTGCCCAAGTGTACGGGAGCTATCCCCACGCAATCGAGGTAGTGGGTGGAACGCCTCTGCTTTTGCCTTACATCAAAAACGAGGAAACCGTCAACCATTTCATCAATATCTGCGATGGATTTTTGTTCACGGGCGGAGATGATATCGACCCCTGCCTCTACGGAGAGGAGAAAAAAGAGACCTGCGGTGAAATTCAGGCAAATCGCGACGAGCTTGAATTCAGGATTTTCAAAAAGGTTTTGGAGTCTTCCAAGCCGATTCTTGCCATCTGCCGCGGTATACAAGTCGTTAACGTCGCCTTTGGCGGAACGTTATATCAGGATATTCCAACCGAATACCCAACCTCTATTTTGCACAGACAGAGTGAGCCGAGAACGCAGCCCTCTCATAAGGTGAAGGTTTTGGAAAATACCCCATTAAGCAAATTGATGAGAGCGGAGCGTGTCAATGCAAACAGCTTCCACCATCAGGCTGTCAAGGTGCTTGGCAAGGGGCTCGAGCTGATGGGGGTTGCCGACGACGGCATGATCGAAGCGGTTTATTTGCCGGGCGAGAGATATCTTCGTGCCTATCAGTGGCACCCCGAGCGTTTGGTCGACATAGACGAACACAACCGCTTAATTTTTGAAGATTTCATCGGTGCTTGCAAAGCATTTCGTTTGCAGGACTGAAAATGGAGAAAAAGATATGGAGTATTTAATTTCCGTAGACCTTGAGGGAATTCATGGGGTCGTTGGCGAGCCATACAAGTCGTTGACGCGTGCCGCAGACTATGACGTCTCTGTAGAGAACGCATATTTTGAAATCAATGCCGCTATCCAAGCCCTGTTTGATAATGGTGCCGACAAGGTTGCAGTGTACGATTATCACGGCTATAGCGACAATCTTGATTTTTCCAGATTGGATAGTCGCGTCACCAAGATTTACGCCAAGGAAGAGGAGCCGAGATTCCTTTTTGCAAAGGAGCACAGCTTTGCGGGTGCCGTCTTTATTGGATATCACGCCAAAGAGGGAACGCGCGGCGCGGTAATGGCGCACACATTCAATTCGGTTGGCGTTCAGTATGTAAAGCTCAACGGTGAGATGATTGGCGAGATCGGCGTTGATGCCTACCTTTGCAACGCATACGGCATCAAGCCCCTACTGATTGCAGGAGACGATTATTGCGCGGCAGAAGCGGCATCGTGTATGTCGGGTATCAAGACCGTTGTTACCAAATATGGAGAGGGAAGAAACAAGGCAAGACTTCGCAAAAGAGAGGACGTTGTTGACGAAATATACAACGGTGTTGCCGAGGCCTTGCGTTCCCAAAACGAGGTGAGGACGCCTAAGTTCCCCGAAAAAGCAATTCTCGAGGTGCGCTATACCCGAGCCGAGACCGCAGAAGAGATTTATACAAAGGCTCAAAAAATCGGTAAGCCTCTCGCACAGTACGGTGCCGATAGTCACACCCTGCTTTTTGAAATTACATCCGCAGATGTAATAGCCAATCTGCTTTGAAGAACGGTACAAGATTACGTATTTTTTGAAAGCTTTGCTGCGATCAGCCACTGCAAAAGCAAAAAATCAAGATTTGTATACAGTTTGATAAAAGAAAAAGCCCGTAACTCCTTTTATAGAAGTTACGGGCTTTTTTTGCGCTCGCTTAAACCGATCAACAGCACAAAAACAGTAGGGAAGAATTTGAACTCTACTCCTCGCGGTGCAAATGAGCGCGAGAGTTCAAATCTCTCCTTCTGTATCAAAAAAGCAAAGGCATCACCGCGTGGTGATGCCTTTGCTTTTTGAAGACTAACCCTGATTTTGAATTAGGGGGTGCAATTACTGAAAATAAACATGATAATCGCCATTTGCCTTGTTATCTATATCTTCTTTGGTGGTAAAGGAAATCATTGCTTTTGTATAGGTTAGCAAATGCAAAAAGTTTTTCTGTTCCTCTTCTGTTCCGCCACGGAAGGTAATGTTAGGAGTACCCATATTTGTAATTTCAAATGCTTCTTTCGGATAACCATAATCTATCAAATTGTGGATTGTCGCTTTTTCTAATTCATCGCAATATCCAGATGATTTTGCTGCTTCTAATTCTGCATCAGTTTTAAATAAATACCATACTACAAGATACTGAGGTTCGATATCAAATGCACCGTAAAAGAAGTGTTGATATAGTTTTGGGGTTCTATCGGTAAATGTAGAAACAGTTTTTGCAACAGCTTTTTTGATAATACGATTGCGTTTTGAAAACAGAAACATAAAATCACCGCCTTTCTCTTAATTATATCACAAAAAACAAAAACCGCAAGTCCTTTGTATCAGAATTGCGGTTTTTGTTTGGCTAACAACCCAAATTTTGATACAAGGTTCAATCAAAAATATGTTCTTTTATTTCTGCCAAAATCGACTTTTCAACATTGATCGTTTTTTTGAAAAGCCCTTTGACCGTAAAAGGCGTATAAAAAGAAACCTCTATTCCGTTTTTTGTAAAAATATATGTTTTCAAGGCATCGGTCTCACCGCCTGCCGCCAAGCCGATTCGTGTACTGTAAGAAAACAAAGCATATGTAAAGGCTTCGTTTTTCAACTTTCCAACGACAGTGGCATACGCCTTGTCAACATCCACAGAGCCATCTCTTGATTGCAGGCTGACAAGCTGATTTGATTCGGGAATCATCAGCATAGGAATTAAACAACGATCTTGCTTCAAAATATCGGCAGTAGCTGCAATATGATTGTTCAGCAAATCAACAATGCTTTCTTGTACGGTGGTATCGAGCTCTGAAAATTTCATAGCGGAGACTCCTTTCATTTGACAAGTATATTATACCATATTATTGCAAAAAACGCAAGTCCTTTGTATCAGAATTGCGGTTTTTGTTTGGCGGAGAAGGAGAGATTTACGAACTCAACTTCGAGCCGCGCGCGGCTCTCGTCTGCAATCGCATCGAAAAACACGTACCCTACAAAGCAAAGAGCATCGGTGCTTCACGGTTCCCACTGTAATGCAATAGCGCGATTGCGTTCGTGCAAATCCACCAACGTCGTCAAAAAAACAAAGGCATCTCCGTGCGGTGATGCCTTTGCTTTTTTGGCGGAGAAGGAGAGATTTGAACTCTCGCGCCGGGATAACCGGCCTACACCCTTAGCAGGGGCGCCTCTTCGGCCTCTTGAGTACTTCTCCGTGTACTCATTGCAAGCTGCCGTTTGCAGTCGCTTGCAACAACGCTTATTATACACTATTTTTATCCTTTTGTCAAGCCCCTTTTTATCTTTTTTTCAATCTTTTTTCTTGTGTTTTCTATTGACATCTGCGCGCGAATTATTTATAATAGTTCTATAAAGAGATAAACAAACCAAAACCGCATTTGCGTAATTCGATTGAATAAAGGAGAAAAGTGATGAGTATTCTGATTGAAATTTCCGAAAATCTGCAAAAAGGCAAAGCAAAAATCGTAAAAGAATTGGTACAACAAGCAATTGATGCGGGAATGGATCCCCAAGAAATTCTTGGCGGTCTGCTTGCCGGCATGGACGTTGTTGGCGAAAAATTTAAGAACGGTGACGTTTACATCCCCGAGGTTTTGGTTGCCGCGAGAGCCATGAACCAAGGTGCTGCACTGCTCAAGCCTCTGCTTGCCGAAGCGGGTGCTGTGGCGTGCGGCAAGGTTTGCATTGGTACGGTGCAGGGCGACTTGCACGACATTGGCAAAAACATTGTAAAAATGATGATGGAAGGCAAGGGCCTTGAGGTCGTTGACCTTGGCACCGACGTTTCTCCCGAGGCGTTTGTGAACGCTGCTATTGCAGAGAACTGTCAGGTTATTTGTTGCTCCGCACTCCTCACCACCACCATGGGCGTTATGGGTGACGTTGTAAAAGCCGCAGAGGCTGCAGGTGTTCGCAAAAAGGTCAAAATTATGATCGGCGGCGCGCCTGTCAACGAGGAATTCTGCCGCGAGATCGGTGCCGATTGCTATACGCCCGATGCCGCAAGCGCTGCGGATATGGCGGTAGAGCTTTGCAAGGCTCTCGAACAATAAGCCTATGAAGACGTTAACAGAGCGCGAACGCATCCTGCGTACCTACCGTCATCAAGAGGTCGACCGCATTCCTATGCTTGATTCCGCTTGGGATGGGACGATCCGCAGATGGCAAAACGAGGGAATGCCCCAAAACGTATCTTGGGTAGATTATTTTGGCTTCGATCATCAAATTCGTGTGGGAACCGATAATTCCCCGCGCTTTGCACAAAAGGTATTGGAGGAAAATGATCGATATAAGATCGTGACTACCCAATGGGGTACCACGCAAAAACGATTTCGCGAGCTCGACTCCACCCCCGAAAATTTGAATTATTACTATGATTGCTCCGAGCGGTGGGAAGAAGCCAAGCAGGCAATGCTCACCTTTCACGAGGATCGCATTCCGTGGGATTATCTCAAAAAGAATTATCCGCGCTGGAAGGCGGAGGGCAGATTTTTACAGCTCACCGTCTGGTTTGGTTTTGACGTGGCGCATTCTCATATGATCGGCACCGAGAATTTTCTTATAGGTTTGCTTGATGAACCCGAATGGGCAACCGATGTTTTTGACACGTATCTGAAGACCTCTCTCGATCTTTGCCAACGCATATTAGATGCCGGCTACGAGTTCGACGGTGTATTTTGGTATGATGATATGGGATATAAAGGAACCCCCTTCTTCTCGCCGCAAATCTATCGCGAGCTTTTACAGCCCTACCACAAAAAGGTGGTTGATTGGGCACACGAGCGCGGCATGGTTACCGAGTTGCACTCCTGTGGTTTTATCGAGCCCCTTTTGCCCGATATTATCCAAACAGGTGTGGAAATGCTCAATCCCTTGGAGATCAAGGCGGGTATGGATCCGCAAAGGCTTAAATTCACTTGGGGCGATAAGCTTGCCTTCCACGGCGGTATCAACGCCCAGCTTTGGAACGATATCGACCGCGTAAAAGCGGAAATGGAGCGTATCATACCACTGATGAAGGAGGGGGGCGGCTATATTTTTGCATCCGACCACTCCATTCCCAACTCGGTCTCTTTTCAAAACATGAGGGAGATCGCTGCCCTTGCACATGAGCTTGGGAAATACTGATGCACCCATTCAAGGAGGAAATACAAATGACCGCAAGAGAAAGATGCCTCAACATTTTGCATTACAGGAAGACAGACCGTATGCCTGCTGTACACTTTGGCTATTGGCAAGAGCTGCTTGACGAATGGGCAAAGCAAGGGCACATTTCCACCGAGCTTGCCAAAACCGCGGGAGCCGATGGCAGCGACGCGCAAAAAGAGCTTGATAAAATTCTTGGCTGGGATTGCGTTTGGGGGCATAGCGTAAATATACACACCGGTCTGTACCCTTATTTCGAGCGCAAGGTTTTGGAAACACTCCCCGATGGCACGCAGCGCGTGCAGACAGGAACGGGTGTGATCGAGCGAATCAAGCCCGGAATCGCTTCCATTCCTTCGGAGGATGATTATCTGCTCAAGGATAGAGAATCCTTTGAGAAGTTTTATCGCTCCCGAATGCAATATGTCCCCGAGCGCTTTAACACCACGTATTTTGATACCTTTAACGAAACGCGAGATAAGACCGTACCCATCGGCATCGGTCTTGGCAGCGTTATGGGGCACATCCGCGACATCTGCACGGTCGTAGGCATGAGCTATTTGATGTACGACGAGGACGAGGATCTGTTTGCCGACATCGTCGATACCTATGCCGAGATGCAATACAAATGTGCCGAGGCGACGCTTGCAACAGGCGCGCAATTCGATTTCGGGCACTATTGGGAGGACATCTGCTTCAAAAACGGGCCTCTGCTTTCTCCCGAAATTTTTGACGAGCTTTGCGCCAAGCACTACAAGCGCCGCAACGACCTTTGCCACAAGTATGGCATTGATATTATTTCTCTCGACTGCGACGGCGTTACAGAAAAGCTGATTGGCACGTGGCTTGAAAACGGCGTTAACGTCCTCTTTCCCATTGAGGTTGGCGTTTGGGGCGACCAATTTGAGCCCGCCCGCAAAAAGTACGGTGAGAGTCTTTTGGGCGTTGGCGGTATGGATAAGACCGCGCTCCGCAAGGACAGAAAAGCGGTAGATGCCGAAATTGAAAGAATGAAGCGCCTTTCCTCTATGGGCGGCTTTATTCCTTGCCCCGACCATCGACTGATGCCCGGTACAAAATTTGAGCTTGTGCAGTACTACGCAGAAGAGATCAAAAAAATCAAGGTTTGATTTGGGAGAAAAAAGAAATGACAGGAACAGAGCGCGTTCGCAACACCATTTTAGGACTTCCAACCGACCGTCAGCCCATTTACGGATGGGTGACGTGGAATCTGCGCGATCAATTTGCCGCCACGTGGGGCAGTCCCGAGGCATTTGAGGACCATTACGAATTTGATGCCGCGCACATCTTCGGTCATCCTTGTCCCTTTGATAAAGCCCTCGTTGAGCGCCTGAGAGCTGAAAACGATGAGCTCACCCCCGACCTTTTGCTCGAGGAAGAATTTTTTATCTCCCCCAAAAAGGGAGACTATACCGCTCTCAAAAACGCCTTTGACTATCACAAATCCAAGGGGCGCTTCTGCTACGTGCAAACGCCCGGGTTTTTCGAGTTTTTCAACGAGGTATTCGGCATTCAAAATCAGTTGATGTATCTGCTTTTGTATCCCGAGGAGCTTGCCGAGCTTTACCGTCGTCAAGCCGATTGGATCATCGAATTTGCCGACGTTTGCATTGATATGGGTATGGATTGCATCCATATTTCCGACGATTGGGGCACACAACGCGACCTGATGTTCGCCCCCGACCTTTGGCGCGAGCTGATCAAGCCAAATCTAAAACGCGTGATCGATCACGTGCATTCGCGTGGCGCATTCGTCAGCCTGCACTCAGACGGATGCATTGAAAAGGTCACCGACGATCTTGCCGAAATCGGCATTGATATGGTGCACCCTTGGCAGGAAAGCGCGGGAATGTCCTATGACACCTACATCGAAAAATACGCCGACAAGTTTGCCATTCTCGGCGGTCTTTGCGTGCAATCGGCAGTTGGCATTCTGCCGCAGGCGGAGCTGCTTGCCGAGATCAGACGCGTGTTTGCCAAAATGCGCGGACGTCGTTGGATCTGCTGCACCACGCACTTTGTGCAATCGCATTGCAAAATGGAAGATCTCAACGCCGCATACGATCTTGTTTACGAGTTGGCAAGAAGCGAGATTTGATTTTACTTGAGGAAAAAACAATGTCAAATTACAATATGAAACAATGGGTTGCCGATCTTGTCGGCAACCACCCCAAAAAGCCGATGCCTATCCTCTCGTTTCCGTCTGTTAGCCTGCTTGGCGTGGGCGTGCGCGAGTTGATCTCGGATAGCACCCTGCAAGCGCGCGGAATGCAAGCGGTAGCAGAAAAGACTCCTGCGGCGGCATCGGTCAGCTTTATGGACCTTTCCGTCGAAGCCGAGTGCTTTGGCGCGACCGTTACCGTTACCGACGATGAGGTGCCCACCATCAAAGGGCGCATTATCAATGATGCAGACGAGGCAGAGGCGCTTGCCGTTCCCGAGGTTGGGAGCGGAAGGACACAAATTTATCTGGACGCTATCAAAAAAGCGAAGGAGTTTATCACCGATCGCCCCGTTCTTGCGGGTATGATCGGGCCCTTTTCGCTCGCGGCACGTCTTTTTGACGTCTCCGAAATTATGATGGATTGCTATGACGATCCCGATATGGTACACGCGGTGCTCCAAAAATGCACGCAGTTCCTTACCGCTTATGCCAAGGCTTATCGCGAGGTGGGAGCTGACGGCATTGTGATGGCAGAGCCCGTTGCAGGGCTTCTCTCACCCTCGCTCGAGGAGGAATTCTCCGCGCCCTACGTCAAGCAAATCGTTGATGCAGTGCAAAACGATGACTTTATCGTTATCTACCATAACTGCGGTGACAACGTGCCCCAAATGCTATCGTCCATTCTTTCCACGGGTGCCGCGGCATATCATTTTGGCAACGCCGTGGATTTAGAGAAGGATATTCTTGAAAAAGTTCCTGCTAACATAGTTGTAATGGGCAACATCGACCCCGTAGGCGTTCTTCGCGTGGGTACGCTCGAGTCGGTTCGCGAGGCGACTACCGAGCTCCTCAAAAAATGCACAACGTATCCCAATTTTGTGCTGTCCTCGGGTTGCGATATGCCACCCAAAACACCTTGGGAAAACATCAATGCTTTCTTCGCGGCGGCGGAGGAATTTTATAAGAGATAAGAGGGAGCCGTATGAAATCTATTTTGATCACAGGCGCCTATGGCGGCATGGGGCGCGCGACGGCTATGCGTTTTCGCGATATGGGCTGGCGCGTGTTTGCACTTGACCGCGTTGTGGGCGAGAGAGAAGAAAACATCATTCCCATAAAAGCTGACCTCACCGACGAAAAAAGCGTTCAAAGAGCTGTCGTGTCGGTTGCGCAAATGACCGACAAGCTCGACGCAATCATTCATTTTGCAGGCGTTTATATGCTCGATTCGCTTATTGAAATGCCGAGTGAATCCTACGACCGCATCTTCGATATCAACTTGCGCGGCGTGTATTTGGTCAACAAATACTTTTTCCCTTTTCTAAAAGAGGGAAGTCGCATTCTCATTACCACAAGCGAGCTTGCCCCTCTTGACCCGCTTCCGTTTACGGGCATTTATGCCATCACCAAAGCCGCGCTCGATAAATACGCCTATTCGTTGGCAATGGAGCTCCAACTGCAGGACATCAAGGTTTCGGTTCTGCGCGCAGGCGCGGTAGAAACCAATATGCTCGGGGCATCCACCACTGCGCTCGACCGCTTTTGCGAGGAAACAAAGCTGTATTCCTGCAATGCCAAGCGTTTTAAGGGCATTGTGGAGAGCGTTGAGGCAAGATGCGTTCCCCCTGCAAAGATCGCAGAGAAGTGCGCGCGCATTCTTGGCAAGCGCCATCCAAAATTCGCATACGCTATCAACCGCAACCCGCTTCTTTTATTGCTGAACGTGCTTCCTAAACGGTTGCAGCTGTGGGTCATTAAGCAGGTTTTACGGTAATTTGCCCAAAACGCCTACAAGAGCTTTTTGCTTTTGTTGGCGTTTTCTTTTATAAAGAAAATGAAAAAAACTATTGACAAAGCGGCAAAAGTGTGCTATAATAGTCGCAATCTTGAAAAAAGGAGGACCTGAACTCGACATGGACGGCGACAGTAGCGGCGATGCGAACTGTATCCTTTTGAATCGAATTTTGTTATGTTAGCGGCACATCTACACTGCAATGGACGGGGTGGGTGCGCCTTTTTGTGTCTATTTTAGGCACTAAAACGACCAAAACATACTTGAAATTTTATTTTTAGGGAGGAAATGAAACTTTTATGATACTACAACAGTTGTTATTACAACTCATACTTATTTCACTGAACGCTTTTTTTGCTGCAACCGAGATCGCGTTGCTCTCTGTCAACGAGAAAAAAGTGCGTTCCCTTGCCGATGAAGGCGACAAAAAAGCAAAAAAACTGATTAAAATTATTGATGACCCCACCAAGTTCCTGTCTGCCATTCAGGTAGGCATCACGCTTGCAGGCTTCCTCGGCTCTGCATTTGCAGCAGATAACTTTGCCGATAAGCTGACCGGATTTATCGTATCGACCTTTGGAGTTGCGGATGCATACGTTGGCACGATCGATACCATTGCGGTCATTTTGATCACCTTGATACTTTCTTATTTCACACTTGTTCTTGGCGAGCTTGTTCCCAAGCGTGTCGCTATGAAGCACAAGGAAAAATTGGCAAACGGTGTGTGTTGCATTATTTCAACCTTAACGAGTGTGCTCAAGCCGATCATTTGGTTCTTGACGGCATCTACAAATCTTGTTCTCCGTCTGTTCGGCATCGATCCTCACGAAAAGGACGAAGCGGTATCTGAGGAAGAGATCGTTGTTATGCTGGATGCGGGTGCCGACGAAGGTACCTTGAAGCAGGATGACGTAGAATACATAAAGAACGTATTTAAGCTTGAGCGACTTTCTGCAGCCGACGTTATGACACCCCGAAGTGCCGTTGTTGCCGTTCCCGAGGATATTTCCGAAAAGGAGCTGCTTGCGGTCATTGATGAGGAAGGGTATTCGCGTATTCCCGTGTATTCCGATAGCGTTGATAAAATCGTTGGTGTTCTTCACACGCGCAAGTATTTGCTAAAGCGCACCGACCCCGATTTTAAGCTTGAGGATGCACTTTTCCCGCCTGATTTTATTCCCGAAACCATCCATCTTGACGCCTTGTTCAAGAATATGCAGGAAAATCATACGCATATGATGCTTGTTGTAAACGAATACGGACATATGTCCGGCGTTGTTACAATGGAGGATATTATTGAGGAGCTCGTAGGTGAGATCTGGGATGAGCAGGATGAGGCGATCGAGCCGATCGTTCCTATGGAGGAAGGTGCCTACCGCGTGCTTTCAAGCGTTTCTATTGATGAATTCTTTGATTATTTCTCTTTGGAAAAGAGCGACGAGATCGAATCCACTACCGTAAACGGATGGCTTTCCGAGGTGTGCGGCAATATTCCCGAGGTCGGCTTCGCATTCGACTATGACAACTTGCATATCGAGGTAACGGTAGCCGATGAGCAAATGACTCACGAGATCTCTGTTGAAGTCATTCCTCAGGTGGATGAGGACGAAGAAGAGAAGAGCGAGTCGGAAGATAACGAAAAAGACGATTGATAACGATCGAGAATGGCGCGCAACCGCTTTGGTTGCGCGCCTCTTTTTGCAAAATGCAGAGCGAAAAAGTCGCAAAAACAAGAAAAAAATAAAAAAGAAAAATATTTTTCAAAAAGGGCTTGACAAACGCGTCCTAATTTGGTATAATAACAAAGTCGCAGGCGCTGGTATGGCTCAGTCGGTAGAGCACGTCATTGGTAATGACGAGGTCATCAGTTCGATTCTGATTACCAGCTCCAATAAAGCAACCCAATTGGGTTGCTTTATTTTTTTCTCTTGACAGCCCATAGCAAATTGTGCTATAATAAGACAATAAATGACAAAAGAAAGGACTTCAAACGTGGAAAACAAGAAGCCCCAAGGCACGCCTGTGCAAAAGAATGCGTCTGTGCCGCCCAAGACGTCCGCGTCAGCGCCCGCAAAGAGCGCGCCGCAACCCAAGGTAGCCCCCGAACACAAAGAGCAGGTAGCCGCAAGTGCTGCACCCACACAAGCATCGTTTGCTGCAATTGCAACCAAAAGCGTTGCCGTCAAAGCGTGGCAGGTAGCGCTTGCCATAGTGCTTGTGTTGGCATTGGTAACGGGAGCGGTTTATGTGGGAACAGTGATCGGAAACAAAAATGAGGACGATCCCATCGTCGATTATACGGGAGACTTGAACAACGGGGATTCTGCCAATCCCGGTGGCATTACTATGCCGGGGTATCCTGCGATCACCTTCCTTGCAAACAGGCAAAAGGTAGCACTTGAATTGCCAAATCCCTCGGGCAACCCCTGCTATTTTCGCTACACGCTTACAATCGTTGAAACGGGGGAAGAGATTTACCGATCCGAATTGCTCGAGCCCGGAAAAGCCCTTGAAACGATCACGCTCAACAAATCCCTTGCAGCAGGAAGCTACACTCTGCGCATTGAAATCGACACCTTCTCGCTTGCCGACGGCACAACACCAATGAACGGTGGGGTGCAAGAGGTGAAGTTGATTGTAAAATAATAAGAAAATGCCTTCGCAACCTTTAACTTGCGAAGGCTCTTTTTTATTTCTCTTTCACTTTCCAAAACGCCATCCAAGGTTGGTAGCCGTTTTGTTTGGCGTATTTGCGAATGGCGGGGCGCTCGAGCAGGCGTTTGAAGCGGAAAAAGAGATTGGTCTTATCCTTAATTGGGGGCACGATAATGGCGCGCAGCCCTATGTGCTTGCCCGCAAAGCAATCGGTGAGTATCTGGTCGCCAAGCATTGCGGTTTCGGCAGGGGTGACCCCCATACCTTCCATAGCGCACTCAAGCGTGCCTGCAAATGGCTTGTGGCTGTCGGGGTAAGCAAACACGCCAAAGCGCTCAAGCAAGGGCTTGCTAAAACGCTCTACGCGCGCCTCGTTGTTATTGGAAATGAGCGTTGCTTGAATGCCGTTCTTTTCAAGCTCGGCAAACCAAGCAAGAACCCGCTCGTTGGGGTCGGGCTCCTCATAGGGGGCAAGCGTGTTGTCAATGTCGATCAGGAGTGCGCGCACACCAATGGATCGCAAAAATGTGGGCGTGACCTCGTCAAAGGTTGCAAACATATAATCGGGGGTAAAAAAATCCTTCATTTGCGCTCTCCTTTCGTTTTGTTTTTATCAGTATATCATACTTTGGAGCAAAATGCAAGCCTTAAAAAAGGTAGCTGTTGCAGGAGGGTGAAGCCCGCAACAGCTTTTTCAAACTACCGCAGAGCCTTCCAATAACAGCTTCCGTCGTCTCGTTTTACAAAAACGGCGGTGTAAACATCGGAGGTTTCTCCATTCGCTGTCAGAATAAACTGCATACGGTATGTATGTTCGGTTTCGTAAAGCTCAAGAACGCTGACCTCTGCACTGCACTCACGAGCTTGTATGGGGGATGTATAATAGCCCGCGCGGGAGAGATAAGAAAACGCATCTGTGCCGCGGTGGCTGACCGACGTTCCGCCAAAAAAGCGGAAAACAACGTTTTCAAAATCGTTTTTGGAGATCAGGGTCGATGCCGAAAGATAGGGGTAGGCGCGCGAAACGGCATCCATAGCCTCGCGATTGCCTGTGTAGCGGCTGTAATCGTCGCGCAGCATATCGTTGAGAATGGCGTCGCGATAGATGCGGACCGCCTCGCCAGTACCCGAAAAGGGGGTGAGCTGAATGCTATCGCTTACAACAATGGTAACGATGTTTATAAGGCGCGTAGCGGCGGCACCGTCGGGTTGAAGCTGACGAAGGGGCGCTTCTGCAAGATAGTCGTCGGTATCAAGCCCAAAAAGACCGCGGATCCACAAGGTGTTCGGCCCTGCCATACAGGAGACCAAAAGCACACTGGAAAGAAGAAGTAAAAGGATGGTAAGACCCAAACGACGCGTATTTTGTTTGATGTGAGACACGCTTTGCAAGACCTTTTCCTCCTTTTCTACTCATTCACCTATTATTTTATCAAAATAGCAATATTTTGTCAATACTTTTTGTTGAATTTTTTACTATATTTAGTATATTTCCAACATTTTATTTCACAAGATATATGAATTTGTCGTAGGTTCAAGTTGAATTTGTCGCATACGACGCAAACCTGCGACATTTAAAAAACAAAAAGCAATCTTTTACATCTTGCAAACGCCCTCTAAACGGCGGCACAAAAGGCGTTCGGCAGAGAGGAGCCTTGAGAGGACCGAGCGCACCACGCGGTCCTCGGTTCTCCCCATCAGCGTTTCAAAGCAGTCTATATTTTGGCGGCGCTCCCAAAGGGCGGCAAGGGCGGGGGAGTCTTGATTTTGCGAGGGGCGATAGGAGCGTTTAAAGTAAGGGTAGCGCAGCGGTTTTCGTTCGTCGGCATCCGAAAGGGCAAGAAAAAGCTCGCCAAGCGTGCGGAATTGTTCCAAATCTGTTTGGGCTATCTCTTCAAAAAGGTCGGAGAGTGCGGTGTCGCCATCGCGGCAAACGAGGCTGCGGTAGATGTTGTCGGAGATAGCGAAAAAGGCGCGGGAGCAGCAGGTGTAAATCGAGGAGGCAAGTCGCGCATCGCGCCCGACACAGCCGCGCAGAGATGGGCGAAAGGGCGGGTAGTGGATGTATTCGTTTTTTTCAAAATCAGACATAAAATATTCCCCCTTAATAATCATTCTTTATCAGCCTATGCGAAGAAGGGGGAGGGAGTGAAGAGTGCAGAGTGCAGAATGCAGAGTTATAAGGGTAGGGGCGACCATTGGTCACCCGCTCCTTAACGATTATAACAAAATAAACATTCTGTATGTCATCCTGAGCGAAGTCGAACTTCCACCGAGTGAAGAACGAGGTGGAAGCGCGAGCCAATAGGCGAAGCGGGATCTCGTAACGACTCTCGGTGGCTTGCTGATGGGATGTTACATCGATACAGGAAGCCCCCAAAACTTGTTTATAGATCCCTTCGTCGCTGTCGCTCCTCGCTTTTTCCTCGCTATTCGCTCGAAAAAAGTTCGACTTCGCTCAGGATGACATACTGATTGATACTTTTTCTATGTTTTTAAGGCATTCAAAATAGGTGTGAGTGCTTGACAAATCCTTGTTTTTTGGTATAATTATTATGATGTGATTATAACGAAAGGAGACGCCCGAATGAGCCGTGATTACCCGCCCTTGAAGCGGAAAAAACAAAAAATAAAAGACGCCCGCGAATGGGTCTTCGCCAAATACAGTTATATCCCCGCAATCGTTATTTTTGCAGTGGCGGTGTTCAGCCTTGCTTTTTGGAATGATGGTGGGAGCATTGTCGCATCTATATTTGCTGCGGCTGGCATTCCGTTACTTGTTGCCGCAATGAATTGTCGTATCACAATGAATACCGAGCAAATTACCGTGCGCAACTTTTTCCGCGTTTCCAAAACGTATTTGTTTAGCGAAATTGAGTCTTGGAGAGAGAACACGCATTATGTCTATCTTTATCCTGTCAACGGTCGCCGTATTTGCGTGCGAAATGATGATGAGGTAGACGGTGGTATGGGGGATTTATTCCTACAACTCAAAAAGCGCAGTATTCGAAAACGCGAGGGGGAGAGTGACTCCAAATTGTATTGGGGAAATTGCTCACGTCCCGTGCAGTTGACGCTGTTTCTGTCTCTGATGTCTTTCCTTTTTCTCGGATCGGCAACGGGATTTTGTGGAGGAATTCTCAATCTTTCCACAAAAGAAGAGGACTTAGAGAGAAAGAGCTTTGTTGTGGTTGATGTTCTAGTGGATGAAGCCTATGTATATTTGTACGAGAGTACGGAGAATTTTTACGATATCGACCAACCCAACCTTCCCACATACGATTGGAATACGTTAAAGGGAACACGCATCACTGTTTTAACAGATGATATCACAGGCGTTTGGGCATTATACGACCGATATGGCAACAAAGTGTTTGACTTTGAAGATTCGTATAATGCCAACAAAAACGAGGCAATTGGTATGACCGCGATGTGTGGAATATTTGCATTGATACCTTTGGCATTCTTTGTGATGACTTTTCTTGCATATAAAGACCCCGATAAGTACTCCGGATTATGGGTTTGGATGGAAACAGTGAATTTTTGGAGACGTCACAGTCATTAAATTTTTATTAAAGAGAGGACAAATATGAAAAAAGCAACGTTTGGCCCCGGTGGAAACGGGGATTGGTTTTATTCCGAAGGCAAAAAGAGCACCATGCAAGCACCTGGGTGGCTCCGTGAAAAAGGTCTTGATGCCTTTGAATACGAGGCAGGCAACGGCATTACGGGTGGCGAGGCGACTCTGCGTGCCATTGGTGAGAAGGCACGCGAGCACGGCATCCTGATGTCCTTCCACACGCCTTATTTTATCTCTCTTTCGGGTGTTGACCCCGAAAAGAGACTCAGGAGCATAGAGTATATTCAAAAGTCGCTTTGGGCGGCAGACCTTTTGGGGGCGGATACCATCGTTATTCATAGCGGCAGTGCCGCAAAGATCTCGCGCGAGGAAGCGATGGCACTCTCCAAGGATACCTTGGAAAAGGTAGCCGAAGCCGTTGGCGAGACTTCTATTCGACTTGGCATTGAGACGATGGGCAAGGTCAATCAGCTCGGCACGATTGCCGAGGTCATTGAACAATGCAAGGTGGCGCCTATCTATGCACCCGTGGTCGATTTCGGGCACCTCAATGCGCGCAATATTGGCGGCTTGTTCCCCGATGTGGATAGCTACCGTCGCGTGTTCGACCAAATTGGAACAGAGCTTGGCGATAATTTTGCTCGCGACTTGCATTGCCATTTTTCCAAGATCGAATATACGGGGGCAGGAGAGAAGAAGCACCTGACCTTTTCCGACCAAACTTTTGGTCCCGCATTCGAGCCTCTTGCCGAGGCAATCGTGCGCGAGGGAGTTGCTCCGCGCATTATCTGCGAGTCGGCAGGCACGCAAGCCGAGGATGCGCTCTTTATGAAGGATGCGTATCTGCACGCGCTTGATGTAATAGGAGAATAAAGTAAAACAAAAAGGAGGGAAGCGTATGTCGAAAAGAGAAGATGCAAAGTTCATATATGAAACCGCTATTCGGCACTCGCTCCCCGATGCCGCGGTCAAAGAGGCACTCTCCCAATTTGTGCCACCGCGTGGCAGAATATTGCTTGTTGCAATCGGCAAGGCGGCTTGGCAAATGGCAAAAGCGGCACACGATGCGCTTGGCGAGAGCATTGATTGCGGTATTGTGATCACAAAATACGCGCACAGTCGCGGGGCAATCGGGAATTTTGAAATTTACGAAGCGGCACACCCCGTGCCCGACGAGGCAGGCATTCGCGCAAGCGGAAGAGCGCTTGAAGTGACAAAAGATCTTTCACGCGAGGACGTCGTTCTGTTTCTCGTTTCGG
Source organism: Eubacteriales bacterium (assembly GCA_045127455.1). Taxonomy (GTDB): domain Bacteria; phylum Bacillota; class Clostridia; order Oscillospirales; family CAG-272; genus UMGS1865. Next base: position 6,244 of record JBGVQK010000059.1, on the reverse strand, counting down.
GCGGTGGCTCGGCTTTGTTCGAATACGTGGAGTTTCCACTTGAAGATCTTAGCGCCCTGACCAATCAAATGCTTGCCTCAGGAGCTTCTATTGAGGAAATGAACACCGTGCGCAAGCATCTTTCCTCGGTCAAGGGTGGCAGATTTGCCGAGCACATCTATCCCGCACGCGTTTTTGCAATCGTTCTCTCGGATATCATTTCCTCGCGCTTGGATATGATCGCATCGGGCCCCACGGTTGCGGATAGCACTACGGTCGCAGATGCGTTTGCAATCGTTGAAAAATACGCGCTGACCCTTACGCAAAAGCAAAAGGCGCTCCTCGCAAGAGAAACGCCAAAAGAGATTGAAAATGCCGAGCATATTGTTTCGGGCAGCGTAGGGGAGCTTTGCCGACACGCCGCCGAGGCTGCACGCTCACGCGGATATGAGGCGCGCATTGTGACGGATTGTATGGATATTGAAGCAAGAGAGGCGGGCGAGCAGATAGGCGCTTTGGCGGCAAAGCTCGCAGGCAGCGCCCTAAAACCTCAATGCCTTATTTTTGGCGGTGAAACCGTTGTGCATCTGCGCGGAAATGGCAAAGGCGGACGCAACCAAGAGCTTGCTCTCACGGCGGCAAAATACATCAGCGGAATGCAGAACGTAGCCGTTTTTTCGGTAGGCTCGGACGGAACCGACGGCCCAACCGATGCCGCAGGCGGATACGTTGACGGAGAGACCTATTCGTTAATAAAGGATTATGAAAACTATCTCGATAATAACGATTCCTACAACGCACTCAAAGAGGTAGGCGGTCTTATTATCACAGGCCCAACGGGTACGAACGTCAATGATGTAGCAGTTATTCTTGTTGAATAAGAGAACAGCAAAGGAGATGACCAAAAACGCCATCTCCTTTGTTTTTTTATTGCAGCTTTGCTACCCAGTCACTCACTCCACCCATCTATCCGTAAACTAACAATTTTGGTTAGATGTTTTTTGTGCGAAAGTTTTTCAAAGGGGTGCAGGGGGAAACTTTTTTCAAAAAGTTTCCCCCTGCATTCTTTTATAAACTATTCAACTCACTATCAATCGCTTTTGCAGCGGTCTTGCCTGCACCCATGGCGAGGATGACGGTTGCGGCGCCGGTTACGGCATCGCCGCCGGCATAAACGCCATCAAGAGAGGTTTTGCCTGTTTCCTCAACTACCACGATCCCGCCGCGGCGGTTGATCTCAAGCCCCTCGGTGGTAGACTTGATCAGCGGATTGGGAGACGTGCCGATCGACATAATCACGCAATCGCAATCCAGAACGAACTCGGAGTTGGGAACCTCTATGGGAGAGCGTCTGCCCGAGGCATCGGGCTCGCCAAGCTCCATTTTGATGCAACGCATACCCGAAACGCATCCGTTCTCGTCGGAAAGAATTTCGAGGGGATTGTTCAAGAGACGGAACTGCACGCCCTCTTCCATTGCGTGCTCGACCTCTTCCACGCGAGCGGGGAGCTCCTTGAGCGAGCGACGGTAAACGATAGAGACCTCTTCGGCGCCGAGGCGGAGTGCACATCTTGCGGCATCCATTGCCACGTTGCCGCCACCAACCACTGCTACGCGGCGCGCGTGCAGAATGGGGGTGGTGCTATGGGGTAGATACGCCTTCATCAAATTGGTGCGCGTGAGGTATTCGTTTGCCGAATACACGCCCTTGAGGTTTTCACCGGGAATGCCCATAAAGCGGGGGAGTCCTGCGCCCGAGCCGATGAATACGGCTTCAAAGCCTTCCTCACGCATCAATTCTTCAATGGTAACGGTTTTGCCAACAACGGTGTTGAGAACAAACTTGACACCGAGTGCCTCAAGCCCTGCAATCTCTTTTGCAACAATGGATTTGGGCAAACGGAATTCGGGAATGCCGTACACAAGCACACCGCCCGCGGTGTGCAGAGCCTCAAAAACGGTGACGTCATAGCCTTTTTTGGCAAGCTCGCCTGCGCAGGAAAGTCCCGCAGGACCCGAGCCAACAATGGCTACGCGATGTCCGTTTTGCGTGGGAAGGGTGATGGGAGATGTGTCGTTTTGATTGTGCAGGTCGGCAACAAAGCGTTCAAGGCGGCCAATGCCAACGGCTTCCCCCTTAATACCGCGAATGCACTTGCCCTCGCATTGATTTTCTTGCGGGCAAACGCGACCGCAGATTGCGGGGAGCGAGCTGGACTCGGTTACGATGCGATAAGCTTCCTCAAACTCGCCAATCTTTACTTTTTGAATGAATCCGGGAATATCAATGCCAACGGGGCAGCCTGCCACGCAGGCGGGGTTTTTGCAATTTAAGCAACGGTCGGCTTCCAGCACCGCCATCTCGGCAGTGTAGCCGAGCGCGACCTCACCAAAATTGTGAGCGCGAACCGATGGCTCCTGCGTGGGCATAGGAGTTTTTTTGGGAGACATATTTGCCATATCAGTCAGCCTCCTTTCGGAAGAGATTGCAGGTGTCCTCGTGCGCTTTTCTTTCGGTGGAGCGGTACATTGAGGAGCGCGCAATGGCTTCATCGAAATCGACCAAATGACCGTCGAACTCGGGGCCGTCAACGCAGGCGAACTTGACCTTGCCGCCAACCGTTAGGCGACAGCCGCCGCACATACCCGTGCCGTCGATCATAATGGGGTTCATCGAAACCACGGTGGGAATATTGAATTCTTTTGTCAAAAGGCTTACGAATTTCATCATCGGCAGGGGGCCAATGGCAATGACCTCGTCGTATTTTTCGCCGCTTTCGATCAGCGCGCGCAGAGCGTCTGTTACAAGGCCGCGCTCTCCCCAAGAGCCGTCGTCTGAAACGGGAACGAACTTGGTGGAGTGTGCCTTAAAATCTTTTTCAAGAATGGCAAGATCCTTGTTGCGGAAGCCGACGATCGAATGTACCTCAACGCCGCGCTCAAACAGCGCTTTGGCAATGGGGTAGGCAATGGCGCATCCAACGCCGCCGCCAACAACGGCAACCTTGCAAAGTCCATCAAGATGGGTGGCATTGCCAAGAGGACCGACAAAATCGGGGATGCAGTCGCCAACGTTTAGATGGTTGAGTCTTTCGGTTCCCGAACCGACGACTTGAAAGATGATAGTTACGCTTCCTTCGCCTTTGTCGTAATCGGCAATGGTCAGGGGAATGCGCTCACCGTCTGCGTGCGAGCGAAGAATGACGAATTGCCCCGGCGCAGCCTTTTTCGCTACTCGGGGAGCCTCTATTTTCATTCTCGTAACAAAAGCATTCAGGCTTTGTTTTTCTAAAATGCGATACATAGAATTGTCCTTTCGGTAATTGCCGTTTTGCGTGGGTAAAAAATGTTTTTTGCGATCACAAAAAAGGGCTTGTCAAAACGGCTGAAATGATGTATAATGTAAGTAATACTTATTATACTACTTTGTTTTCGGTTTTGCAAGAGGCGTTGGCTCTTTTTTGCAAAAAAGAGAAACCCAAATGCAGGAAACAGAAAGGTGTTAACAAAAATATGGAAACAGAATTTCAAAAAGCGGTTGGCAAGGGCATAGGCGAGGTTGTGCGCGATATAGCCGATTTTCTTTCCACGCCATTTATCATCAATGAGGAAAGACAACTCGACCTTTGCACGCTCGTTCCTGATTTGAATATGCACGAGCAGTTCTCCTTTGCGCTTCTTTCCGAGGCGCATACCCAAGGATGGGAACAGGAAACTGCCGAAAACTTTTATCGCCACGCGTGCGGCAAGGTGATTGATCCCGAGGTCGTCTCCGCTATGATCTCGGCTTTTCGTGACCGCACAAGCACGGAGTATCGCGCCTACGCACAAAAATACGGCAACCGTTTTACAGCGCTTGACGGCTCGTATTGGTCTACGGTTCTCGCGCTCGGCATTGATGCGGGGCAGATCAGCGAAATTATGCAATATCTGCGCCTGTTTACGGTGTGCTTGATGGAGTTCGCCTATATGGAGGACCGCAACCCCGATGCCACCTACACGTGGTGCTATTACGATTCCTTCCGTTTGATGCTTGACGAGCTTCTCGCCGAGCCCGAGCCTGAGCCGCTCCCCCTGAAGGTGCGTGCTTTGGGTGGCAGTGCCGGCAAGAGAGAGCAGGATGCCTACTACCTCTCGCTTGGTGTTGATATCGAAAACCCCAATATGGACCGTATGGCGCGTGGCATTCAGCTTGATATCGTGCTCAAGGATAAAGAGGGACGGGTAATCACCACCATTGGCGATAAGCTTGAATCCCTCGACCCCGGCGCGATCTATCACTACGGTGTAACGCGCAAGGTGCGCGGAAATGCTGTGGCAAGCTTTGCGGCAACTGCTAAAGCATCGGCATACCTAAAACTCCAAACGCCCATTATGAAGCATATTGAGCTCTCGGAGCTTCGCCTGAAGAAGAACGGTGAAGGTATGCACTTCTCGGGCACGATGACGGGCAAGTATGACACCCCGCTGCGTTCTATGACGCTTCATTATCAATTCTTGAGCGCGGAAAATAAGATTCTCGGTGGTGGCAGCGAGTGGGTGCTTGACGGACTTGATGCCGGCGGCACGCGCCGTGTCGATTCCAAGATCGCACTCCCCATCGAGGGTGCCAAAAAGGTGGTCTATTCCGTCGACTTTGACGTGGTGCAGCTTCTCGAAGAATAAAAGAAAAAACAGCCAGTGCACCGCATTGGCTGTTTGCATTCAACGAAAACACATATCGGAGTATACGTATTCCATTACGGCATCGGGGTAGGTGTCGTCAAGATAGGCTTCCCATTTGCTTGAGGGGGGCAAGGATTCGGCTCTCTTTTTCCAACGAAAAATAGCAGATGCCGATACGATGAGGTTAAACGCCATAAAAGCCGAGCACGCCACGCAAAAAATGTGCCATCTTCGGGTGTGAACGTGTCGCAAAAGCTTTTTGAGCGTGGGATAAATCAAACCAATAAACACCATGCCGAGAAAGCCCCACAAAATCGCCATCTGACCGCTGACGCGTCCATCGAGGTTGAGCGTGTGCGAGGAATAATCCCACGAGACCGAGCCAAACGTTCTTTCTTGAAAAAGACTTGTAAAATATTCCACCGCGCCACCCGTTATGGCAAATGCCAAAAATTGCAAAACGATCGAGCGGCGGGGGAGAAATTTAGCCACAACGAATACCGCAACCGCGCCCACGCCGTAAACGGTGCAAAATGGGCCTACAACGGTGGCGGAGTGGTCGACCCACTCGCCAGTGAGCACGATATGCCACAGCCCCTCAATCAAAAAGCCGAGGATGCTGCCAAAAAAGAACACCCAAAACAGTTCCTCGTATCCCCAAAGTAAGCGCCGCGCGAGCGATTTTTTCTTTTGCATACCTTTTCTCCTTTGCCCGTTTTTAGGATAGTATGCGCTTTCCGAATTGTATTATGTTTTGATAAAAATTCCTTTGAAAGGAGACAGTCAATGGCAACCAAATATCAGGATATCCCATATAGCGTTGATGACGCTCACAAAGCGCGCTTTGACCGTCTCTGTCAAGAAGTCGCGTCTGCTCCACGAGGAAATGGTGACGAGGGCATTGGCACTTTAGGCGAAAAACGAATGCACGCCATTATCAAACGCTATCTTTGCGAGGATCACGCCTGCCACGAGGTGGGTGTGCTCAATACGGGCTACGTCTCTGACGTGCGTATCGGAAACGACGTTTACGAGGTGCAAACGGGTGCTTTTTATCCAATGAAAAAGAAGATTGCACACTACATCGAAAACACAGATTGCACCGTTACCATCGTACATCCCATTTCGGTTACACGCTTTGTGACGTGGGTGGATGCCAAAACGGGAGAGGCAACACCGCGCAAAAAATCTCCCAAACGCGAGCGCGCCATTCACCTCTTGCCCGAGCTTTATTGCCTCTTGCCGCATCTTGGCAACGAGCGCCTTCGTTTTCGCCTTTTGATGATTGAAGAAGAGGATTTTCGCACGCTTTCGGGGCGTCGAGATAACCGCAAGCGCGGTGCGCGACTCTACGAGCGAATGCCGCTTGCCCTCTTGGGCGAGGTTGAATTCTCTTCGCCTGCCGATTTTGATGTCTTTTTGCCAAACGATCTGCCGTCTCCGTTTACCGTCAAAGACTTCTCGCAAAAGACGGGCTTGCGCGGGCGCGATGCCTATTCCGCCGTCCACGTGCTCGAAAAACTCGGACTGATTACCAAAACCGAACCCATCGGTAGAGCTATGGCATTTGAAATTTAAGAAGCGTGGGGGGGGGGGGGGG
>JBGVQK010000058.1:0-4008 GCA_045127455.1 Eubacteriales bacterium | reverse complement strand
TGCGTTCCTCCTCGGTCAGGTTGAGCTTCATAAATGTCTCAAGCTCCACCTCGGGAGACCACATTGGGAAGTCACTACCGAACATTACGCGATCCACGCCGTAGCGGTGGATCAATCTCTCGCCGAGAGCGAGATCGTTACCCGCAAATGGGAATGTTGATGAGCAATCGACGTATAGATTTGGAATATCACAAAGCTCGCGCGAGGCATCATCCCATACCGACCATCCGCCAAAGTGCGCGCCAATGACCGTCAGATTTGGAAAAGCCTTGAGCACGGGTAACAATCTGTTAGGATTAGAGTAATCGTAGCGATGGTCGCCTGTGTGCATCAAGACTGCCAATCCTTCCTGTTCGCAGAGTTCATATACGCGCATCATACGAGGGTCATCAATGGCAAAGCCTTGAATATCGGGGTGGATCTTGATGCCGTGAAGTCCAAGTGCTTTGATTTCTTCGATGACGGCATCCTGACTTTCGCAATCGGGATGCGCGGCTCCGAGACCTGTAAAGCGGTGTGGAGCCTTTGCCACCTCGGCGGCAATAAAATGATTGATGCTGGAGACCTGCTTGGGCGTAGTTGCCACAGATTGCACGATAAAACGATCGATACCAACGCGATCACCGATCTCTAAAAGCTCATCGGCAACGCCGCGGCAAGCTGCGTGGGTGGAATAAAAGGCATCCGTACCCGCAACAGCTCTATCCACGATCTTTTCGGGATAAATATGGCAATGCGCATCAATGACCTCAAATTTGTTCTCTATCATTTTGCATCACCCTTTTTCCAGTCCTAACTTTTCTACGGCTTCCTCACGCATTTTATACTTGAGGATCTTGCCCGCAGCATTCATCGGGAATTTTTCAACAAAATCAACGTATCTGGGAACCTTGTGGCGCGCCATACTTGCAGCTACAAAGTCTTTCATTTCTTGTTCGGTCATGTTTTCGCCATCTTTGAGGATAACGCAAGCCATGATTTCTTCGCCGTACTTTTCATCGGGCACTCCGATGACCTGCACGTCGCTGACCTTGGGACAAGTGTAGATGAATTCTTCGATCTCTTTGGGATAAATGTTCTCGCCACCGCGGATGATCATATCCTTCAGGCGCCCTGTAATGCGATAGTTGCCGTTCTCATCGCGGCAAGCAAGGTCGCCCGTATGCAACCAACCGTCAGCATCAATAGCAGCAGCGGTCGCCTGCGGCATTTTGTAGTAGCCCTTCATAATGTTGTATCCGCGTGCAACAAACTCGCCGTTCACACCGTCGGGACAATCCTCGCCCGTTTCGGGATCGATGATCTTGCACTCAACGTTTGCAAAAGCGCTGCCAACGGTTTCGGTACGGACTTCAAGCGAATCATAATAAGAGCTCATCGTACATCCGGGAGCGGCCTCGGTTTGACCGTAAACAGATACGATCTCCTTCATATTCATAACCTCGGTCGCCTTTTTCATCAGGTCGGCAGGACAGTTGGATCCTGCCATAATGCCGATGCGCATATAGGAGAAATCGGTTGCGGCAAAGTCGGGATGCTCCATCATGGCGATGAACATTGTAGGCACGCCGTTAAAAGCGGTGATGTGCTCGTTATGCACGCAAGCCAAAGCAGGCTTGGGGGAGAAATACGGAAGTGGCAGCATGGTCGCTCCGTGCGTCATAGATGCCGTCATAGAAAGCACCATGCCAAAGCAGTGGAACATGGGCACCTGGATCATCATGCGGTCAGCCGTAGAAAGATCCATGTGGTCGCCAATATACTTACCGTTATTGACTACGTTGTAGTGTGTAAGCATAACGCCCTTGGGAAAGCCCGTAGTACCGGAGGTGTATTGCATATTGCAAACGTCATCTTTATCAACAGCGGCTGCCATACGGTAAACCTCGCTAACGGGCACTTGTGCCGCACGCTCAAGGGCTTCGTTCCAATCCATACATCCCTTTTGACGGAAGCCAACGGTGATAACGTTGCGCAAGAACGGCAGGCGCTTGCTATGCAGAGCCGCGCCGGATTTTAAGCCTGCCAGCTCAGGGCAAAGCTCGGCAATGATCTTGCCATAGTGGGTATCCTTTGAGCCCTCGGTCAGGATCAGCGTGTGCGTATCCGACTGCTTGAGTAGATATTCCGCTTCGTGGATTTTATAGGCAGTATTAACGGTTACAAGAACCGCGCCGAGCTTAACGGTTGCCCAAAAGGCAATGTACCATTGCGGCACGTTAGAAGCCCAAACCGCTACGTGTGTTCCCGCTTTTACGCCAAGTGCAATAAGCGAACGTGCAAATTCGTCTACGTCATCGCGAAACTCGCTATAGGTACGCGTGTAATCAAGTGTGGTATATTTAAAAGCGTATTGGTCGGGAAATTCTTCAACCATTCTATCAAGGACTTGTGAGAAAGTTGCATCGATAAGCAGGTCTTTCTTCCAAACAAATTTACCTGTGTGAGCGCGGTTGTAATAAAGTGTTTTTTCGTTACGGGAAGGATCACCAAATTGGCTCATATAGCCCACGAATTGGGAGAAGATGATCTCCATATCGTCGAGCTCCTCGCACCAGGCAGGATCCCAAACGAGAGATAAAAAGCCGTCATAGTTTACCGAGCGCAAAGCAAGCATCATATCCTTAATGGGCAGTTCTCCCTCACCAAGCAGACAATATTCGATTTCGTTACCTGCTTTTTTTGCATCATTGATGTGCACGTGGCGAACGTATGCGCCAAGATTTTTGATGATCTGCTCGGGGCTCTCACCGCCACCAAAATAAGCGGCCGAAAAGTTCCAAAGGGATGCCAGATGATCGGAGGCAAAGCTATCAAGAAGCGCGCGAAGCTTTTCGGTTTTGGCAAAAAGGCCTGCCGTCTCCATCAAAATCGTTACGCCAGAGCTTTCCGCCTCGGGGAGCAGCTCTCCAATTACCGCCGCGGTGTTAGCAAGCGCTTCATCCTCGTTCTCCGAAGCGCTTGCGCGCAGACGGATATTGGGAATATGCAAATTCGAGGCAATTTCCATGCACTTGCGGATCTCTGCAATGCAAGCCTCTTTTTGCGTGGCATCAGAGGGATTGCAAATGGCATCAATACAAGGAATGCTCAATTTTTTCTCATACAAACGGCGAATGGTAGATGCGGCAGCGTAGTTGTAAAACGCACCATCCTTATCGGCAAAGAGCTGATTGTTGATGTTATGCAGCTCAACACCGCTAAAGTTCATTTCGGAGGCAATATTGCAAAACTCTTCAAAGGTGTGGTTGTGCCAGCCTTTTGTGGAAAATGAAAATTTCATTCTGCTGCCTCCTCATAAACGATTTTATTAACCGCATTGATGTAGGCACGAATGCCTGCACCGATGATGTCGGTAGAAATACCGTTGCCGGAATAGAGCTTGCCATCGGAACGGAGTTTAACGAGTGCCGAGCCCATTGCCTCGGTTCCCTCGGTAACTGCTTGAATTTGAAAATCGTCCAATTCATAGCGATGACCGATGATTTGTCCGATTGCGGAGAATGCGGCATCAATTGGGCCATCACCAATGCAGATACCAACGGAGTCTTTTCCATCCTTGCAAAGCGTGATCTGCGCGCTGGTGGAGATCACGTTGCCACTGTTAACAACGTAATTGACAAGCGTGTATGTGGGAGGAACCTGCAAAGCAACGCTTGCAACAATGGCTTCCAGCTCTTTGGAGCCTACTTTCTTCTTCGCAGCAACACGCAGAAATTCCTCGTAAACGCGTGCTTTATCTTCTTCGGAAAGCTCATAGCCAAGCTTTGCAACAGATGCACAAACGGTATCCTTATCGTCGTTTGCGTCCAAGTGGATGGGCTCGTCGTCAACAACGGCAGAGGTTATGCTTGCCTTTGCATTTTTTGCATTGGAAAGGACCCAGCCGATCTGTTTAACGGTGCGGTGAAGCTCGGTATAACGAATATCGGAGGCAAAGCCGTAGTGGTTGCCACAATTTTTAACCATGGCAACAAAGCTTTCCAAAGAAACGCCCATATCTCCTAC
>JBGVQK010000057.1:0-4739 GCA_045127455.1 Eubacteriales bacterium | reverse complement strand
CATTTATACTTTACAACTTGATTTCCTTCAAGTCTATATTCGTTCCAGTAATAATTTTGCTTACCCCATCCTTTATATTCTTGCGTTCTGTAAATTGTCATTGCTTTTCTCCTTTCAAATTCTGCATTGTTATCGTACATCACTCTTTATGTTGCTAAAAGTAATATCGTTATTCAATCCGCACTTGGTACAAACCCATGTAGTCCCCTTGCGGTTAAATCCATTTTGAACATTAAGGTATGTTCCACATCCATCACAAAACCAAAAAACGAAATCATCCAAAAACTCTTTTTCTAAAAGTTTATACTTACACTTTCCACAATACCAAGCCGCTTTTTCCTTTTTGAAAAATAATTTATAATGACAAACCGGACATTCCATCCATCTCTTTACATTTTTTATGTAAAAATAAGTAACTCTATCAGAAATACTCATAATCCCCCCTTCTTTCTCTACGTTTCAGCCCGTCGGCGTTTTATTTCTTGCGCCAAACAAAAAAGGCGCTAACCGAAGTTAACGCCTAAAAACGCAAACTCCGATAGTCGCCAAACTAATCTTTGAATTGCAAAATGGGTATAACCGCATCGCCAAAGGTGGAATTTGCATTTTATCAAATTCTATCTTAGGCAACGCAGAAAAAAGATATACTTCTCCCAATAAAGAAAGTTATACCTATTATGCAATATTTGATTAGTTTGGCGTATACATTATACTACAAAATGGCGGTTTTGTCAATATGTTTTTGATTTTATTCAAATGTAATCGCTCGTTGCGGGACGTCGAGGGCGCCATCCCCTACAAATTCATGTAAGCGAATCTCTATATGTCATCCTGAGCTTGTCGAAGTTTTGTTGAGGGAGTGAGCCGCAGGCGACGATCCGATACAAAACCAAGGCGCCAAAGCGCCGCAGGGATCTCCGAACGAGTTTGGGTGGCTTTTGTATCGATGTAACATTCCATTGACAAGCCACCAAGATTTGTTACGAGATCCCATCGTCGCTATCGCTCCTCGGTTCCACCTCGTTTCTCTCTCGGTGGAACTTCGACTTTGCTCAGGATGACATACAGTGGGTTTATTTTATTATTATCGTTAGAAAAGATATTTTATCTATTCTAAAACACCAACAAGCAAAAACTTTCTTTTCTCTTGACAAACCTTTTCAAAAAGAGTATAATAAGCACAACACTATGAAAGGAGATTTTTGTCCGATGGAACGCATTTTTGACACACACGCTCACTATTTTGATAAAAAATTCGAGGCGGTCGAGGGTAGCGCGGATGCTATTCTTTGCGACGTTTTTGCAAATGGCGTTGCAGGCATTGTAAACGTTGGCACAAATCTCCAAAACGCGCATTCTGTCATTGAACAGGCATCCCGTTATGAAAAAATGTATGCCGCAATAGGCATTCACCCCGAGGATTGCCATTTTATCACCGACCCCGAGGCGGCACTTGCGGAGCTCTCCGCTTTGCTTAAAAACGAAGAACAAAGAAAACAAAACAAGATCGTCGCCCTTGGCGAGATCGGTCTTGACTACCATTGGCAATCCTACGACAACGGCAGAATTCCAATGAACAAAGAGCTTCAAGCGTTCTTCTTTGACGAGCAAATGAAGCTTGCCGAAAAGCTTTCCCTGCCCGTCATTATTCACGACCGCGAAGCGCACGGCGACTGCTTTGAGACGGTTTTGCGGCACCCGAACGTCAAAGGTGTTTTTCACAGCTACAGCGGCTCCGCCGAAATGGCGCGCGAGCTGACAAAACGCGGCTGGTATATCTCCTTTTCGGGCACGCTTACCTTTTCAAATGCCGCACGCGTCCGCGAGGCTGCAAGCGCCGTTCCGCGTGAGCGTTTGCTCATCGAAACCGATGCTCCCTACCTCGCACCGCACCCCAATCGCGGCAAGCTCAACCACTCGGGATATCTCAAATTTGTTATCAATACGTTGGCGCAAATTTGGGAATGTTCCCCCGAAGAAGCTGCCGAGCAAACCTACCAAAATGCAAAGACATTTTTCAACCTGCCCTGATGTGTGCAAACTGCACAAAAATCAGGGCTTGTTTTTTACATTCGCTCGTTAAAAAAGTTGGAAAATCCACTTGAAAAAAATTGAGGGATATAGTATAATAGAAGAGAACCCGGTCTTTTTTGCCGGAGAACACACGAAAGGTATTACAAAAAACAGGTATATTACCATGGCTAAGATTGAAACAAAGAACATTCGAAATATCGCATTGCTGGGTCACGGCGGCTCCGGAAAGACCACCCTGGCTGAGGCTATGCTCTATATTGCAAAGGAGACCGATCGCTTGGGTAACGTTGGCGCCGGAAACACCGTTTGCGACTACGACCCCGAGGAGGCTGCTCGCCACATCTCTATTTCCGCTTCTATCGCTCCCCTGATGTGGAAGAATGTTAAGATCAACATCATCGATGCCCCCGGTTATTTGGATTTCTCCGGTGAAGTTCTGCAGGCTACCCGCGTTGCTGACAGTGCCGTAATTCTTGTTGACGGTAAGGCAGGCATCGAGGTTGGTACCGAGCTGGCTTGGGATTATGCAACCCAAGCAAAGCTTCCCAAGGCGTTCTTCATCAACAAGTTTGACGATAACGAAGCCAGATTCGGTCGCGTTCTCGATTCTCTCTCCGAGACCTTCGGTAAGAACGTATGCCCCCTCACCATCCCGCTGATTAAGGCTGGCGAAGTTATCGGCGCTATCGACCTCATCGAGCAAAAGGCTCACGTATTCGATAAAAACGGTGGTCACTCCACCGAGGATATTCCCGCTGACTCTGCAGCAGACGTTGAAAAGTATCGCGATATGCTGATGGAAGCAGTTGCAGGTACCGACGAAGAGCTGATGATGAAGTACTTCGACGGTGAAGAGATCACCACCGAAGAAGCTATCAACGCTGTTCACACCGGCATCGTTAACGGTGACATCGTTCCCGTATTCTGCGGCGCAGCAAGCAAGCTGTGGGGCGTTTGGACTCTGCTTGATAACATTGCAGGCTCCTTCCCTCGTCACACCGCAAAGAAGAACGAAAAGCTGGCTGACGGCTCTGCTGTTGCAATCGAGCCCGAAGGCGACACAGCTCTGTTCGTATTCAAGACCGTTGCAGACCCGTTCGTTGGTAAGATGTCCTTCTTCAAGGTTATGAACGGTACTGTTAAGAGAGATATGGTGATGACCAACAACACCACCGGCGATAACGAAAAGCTCGCTCACATCTACACCGTTAAGGGCAAGAAGCAAACCGAGGTTGAAGAGCTCGCTTGCGGTGATATCGGTATGGTTGCAAAGCTCAACAACACCAACACCAACGACACTCTCACACTTACCAAGAAGCTTTCTTACGCTCCCATCACCTACCCCACTCCCTACCTCTCCAAGGTTATGATCCCTGTTTCCAGAGGCGACGAGGGCAAGATCTCCCAGAGTATCTCCAAGATGGTAGAGGAAGATTGCACCATTAAGTTTGAAAACGACGCTGAAACCAAGCAGCTCCTCATTTACGGTCTGGGTGATATGCACCTTGCAGTTCTCGCTTCCAGACTGAAGTCCCGCTTCGGCCTGAACGTTCGCTTTGATACCCCCACCGTTGCTTACCGTGAAAAGATCACGAAGTTTGTTGACGTTGAAGGTAAACACAAGAAGCAAAACGGCGGTTCCGGTCAATACGGTCACGTTAAGATGAAGTTCGGCCCCGGTGAAGAGGACGGCTTGACCTTTACCGTATCCGTAGTTGGCGGTACTGTTCCGAAGAACTTCTACCCCGCAGTTGAAAAGGGTATTCAAGATTCTATGTCCAAGGGCGCTTACGGCTTCCCGATGACCAACCTCGCTGCAGACCTGTACGATGGTTCCTACCACGCAGTTGACTCTGATGAACTTTCCTTCAAGACCGCTGCTTCTCTGGCTTACAAGAAGGCACTCGAGCTTGCAGGTCCCGTTCTTCTCGAGCCCGTTGGCGACCTCAACATCACCGTTCCCGAAGGACTCGTTGGTGACGTTATGGGTGACCTCAACAAGCGTCGCGGTAGCGTAATGGGTATGGAAGCTTGCACAAACAAGAAGGGCTACACCACTGTTCAAGCAGTTGCTCCTAAGGCAGAGCTGATGGATTACCCGATCATCCTGCGTGCTATGTCTCAGGGACGTGGATCCTTCGAGTTCAACGTAACCGGTTATGACGTAGTTCCCGGCAACATCACCGCAAAGGTTGTTGCTGACCAAAAGAACAAGGCTGAATAATTCAAAACGCAAGGGGAAGAATGAAAATTCTTCCCCTTTTTGCATACCGTATAGCAAAAAAGCACCCGTTATCAAACGATAGCGAGTGCTTTTTATATTAAAATGAAAATAAAAAAAGCAGAGACTGTTGCCTCCACTTTTGTTTGATCGCTTATGATCATAGAAAATCGAATAAAAGAAGTGATTTGAGTCAAGCGAAACTCACAATTTAGTAGAATCTTGAACACGAAGTTCAAGCCCTCGGTCTATTAGTATCGGTCAGCTGAACACATTACTGTGCTTACACCTCCGACCTATCAAACTTGTAGTCTGCAAGTGACCTTACCTAATCAAGTTAGGTGGGATATCTCATCTTGAAGCATGTTTCACGCTTAGATGCCTTCAGCGTTTATCAAAACCGCACGCGGCTACCCAGCTATGCCCTTGGCAGAACAACTGGTGCACCGGAGGTGCGTCCGACCCGGTCCTCTCGTACTAAGGT
>JBGVQK010000056.1:0-2382 GCA_045127455.1 Eubacteriales bacterium | reverse complement strand
CTCGGAACGCTCAAATCCGGCGTAAATTGCCGCCTCATTGATCACGCCCTCAAGCTCGGCACAGCTCTTGCGGCTCATCATCTTCGCCACGTCGGTAAAATCAACGTCCTCGCTGAGTGTCTTTCCCTTTAAGTAATAATGGACTATATCCACCGCATCCTGTCCGCTTGGGATCTTTACTTCGATCTTTCGGTCAAACCGCCCCGCGCGTGTCAGTGAACTTGGCATATCACGAGTCGAGTTTGCCGTCGCGATCACGAAAACCCGCTTATCCTTTACCTCGCCGATACATGCCTGAACGACCGAAAATTCCTCTTTTCTGCCTTCCTCCGATACAAACTTGTCCATATCGTCAAGAAGAATAACGGACGGCTCATTTGCGGCAGCATCGTTAAAGATCTGCTTGATCTCATTGATAAAATCTCCGTCTGACTTCGTGCGGCGCAGAGTGTAGGAAGTAAGACCGCATTCATCCAAAAATGCATTTGCCATCATGGATTTACCAACTCCGGGCTCTCCGTGAAGCATGATACCTCTCGGCATAGTCGCGCCAAGCTTTTTATAAATATCGGGGTTTTTAATCATATCGCAGATTTCAAGTAGCTCACGCTTGATTGCCTGGTAGCCAATAACAGTGTCAAATTTGCTCACCAATCACACACCTCGTTTCTTTTTTTGTATTTGCAAAGTATTCTATACGCTTGTTTGCCGTTTTCTGATTCTTCGTTTTCTTTGTGAATATGTCCTTCCGTCATCGCAGGTATTTCCGCGTAAAGCTCGGCAAGTGTCCGCTTAGCAGGTGTCGCTATCCAGCCACTTTTATAGAGGAGCAAAAAGGAATATTCTAAATATTCATCGACGATCTCATCGTAGTCCTCTGCTTCAAATACGGACTCATTTTCGGTCGGTATCTCACGTATCTTTTCTTCGGTTTCGGTAGTCCACTCGGCGCAAAGCACGAATGTCACGCCGTAGAGATCGGTATGAACCTCCTCCAAAATATCAATGCCGCAATCCTTGGGGAAACTCACCCACTCGTCAACACCTGCCTTTTTAATTTCGGGAATACACGGGCCGTGAGAGAAATCGATCAGTACGTCAAAGTCACCCAAATTCTTTTGATACCGTACCTGACGATAGAGTGTGCGGCTTTTGTAGTCGTACCATAGGTCTTTGATATCTTCCTCGCCCTCCGCATAGATCGCAAGCCCGTTTCGCTTGGCTTCGATCAGGTCGTACATACACGGCAGAAAAGCTAACGCGCAACCGTTTGGATCGCCGAGAACAACACCGTGCTCATATTCTTCCAGACGCTCTCGAGCGCCAAACTCCACGTATCCAAACTTTCCGCTTTTACAAAGGATGAAACCGATACCGTCCTTGATTCCGCATGCTGCGATAATACGGTCATATTCAGGCGGCAACAACAAATGCCCACTTTTGTCTTCAATGCCAAATTCCCCGTTTTCTTCAACGATGATGTATTGATCGTATTCGCTGTAAATTCTTTTCATTTTATCTCCTCCTTTTTCGTGGACGCATATCATATCAAACAAATGTGAACAAAATGCGGCTACACTATGTCCGCGTCGTGTCGGTTCGTGTTTGTTTCGCAACTTCATTATACAACACAATGTGTACCAAAAATGTCACACGATTATGTGGTATAATATTGACAGAAAGAGCGATCTGTGGTAAACTGTAACAGAGGTGATGTATATGGCCGATAAGAAGAATAAAGTGGATAAAAAAATTTGGATCATACGCATATTACAGATCCTTGAACGTTATAGCGACAAAGATCACGGACTTTCGGTTGCGAGGATCGTGGAGCTGTTGGAAGAGAATTATGAGATCCAAGCCGATCGCAAAACGGTACGGCGCACACTAGAAGAACTTGAAAAGCTTGATTATAAAAGGATCAAATGCAACGATACCCTAACAAGAATAAACAAAAACGGTGAGGAGGAAACTCTCCGCACTGGTTGGTATGTAGTAGGTTCATTTGATGAAACCGAGCTTCGCTTGCTTGTTGACTGCCTTGCCTTTGCCAAGCATATTTATAAAAAGCAAAAGAAACAGCTGATCGAAAAGATAGAATCACTCTCGGGCACTCACTTCGCAAAGCAGATCAAGCATATCAAAACGCTTGATGGAAACGAGCCTCAAAATGCCGAAATATTTACCAACGTTGAGGTCATAAACGAGGCAATCGAAAATGGAAAGAAGATCACCTTTCAATATTGCGACTACGGAACGGACAAGAAATTACATCCTCGAGCCGACTCCTATGGAGTTGCCAAACTATATGAGGTGAATCCATATCAGATGGTTTGGACAAACGGTCGTGATTTTTTTCTTGCGCATAGTGTCAAGCATGAT
>JBGVQK010000055.1:0-12186 GCA_045127455.1 Eubacteriales bacterium | reverse complement strand
ACAAAAGATGTTTGATGGTGATGAGAATAATTGGTATGAAGATGAACACGTGGAAATGTCTTGGATGCTTGATGACCCTACCATGCCAGATTGGCTTAAAAAATATGTATAATTTTTGAAATAGTTAGATTCGCAAAAGTGTCTAGAAAGGACCGCCCCCTTGTGGGCGGTCTTTTAACATTTCCCCGCATAAATCTCAAAAAAGTGCTTAAATTATATGAAAAAAGAAAAGTTTTTTTGCAAAACCCCTTGCAATTCGTCTTTGATTGTGCTATAATATGTCCGTATGTCGCCCACAGGCGAAATGATGTCAAAGAACATCAAAATTATGAAATGAGGTACAAATCAATGAAAGAGGGAATCCATCCTAAGTACGAAAAGTGCATCATCAGATGTGCATGCGGCGAAACCGTAGAGACCAAGTCCACCAAGGGCGGCGAGATCAAAGTTGAAATTTGCTCCAAGTGCCATCCTTTCTTCACCGGTAAGCAAAAGTTTGTTGACGCCGGCGGACGTGTGGATAAGTTCAAGAAGAGAATCGCTGCTTTCCAGAAGTAATCTGCAAGGGTCGGTTCTGTACAAAAAGGGCAGGCTGCGTGTCAGCTTGCCCATTTTTCTTTCCATTGGAGGTCGTTTTTTATGGAATACCAAGCAATTCGCGCGCTTTTGGTCGGTGTTTGCACCAATCAAAGAGAGGCGGATGAACTCGAAAAAAGTCTTTGCGAGCTTGAGCGTCTGCTCGATACGGCAGGCGGCGTTTGCTTTGCAAAGGTCATTCAAAATATGGATAAACCCAATCCGCGCACGCTCATCGGTTCGGGCAAGGTTGCCGAGATTGCCGCGCTCTGCGCCGACAATGAGATCGAGCTCGTCGTTTTTGACGAAGAGCTCGCGCCCTCGCAAATTCGCAACCTCGAAGAGGAACTTGGCAAAGACGTGCGCGTTATCGACCGCTCGATGCTCATTCTCGATATTTTCGCGCTCCACGCGGTCAGCCGCGAGGGTAAATTGCAGGTCGAGCTGGCACAGCTCAAATACACCGCTCCGCGTTTGACGGGTCACGGCGTTGAAATGTCTCGTCTTGGCGGTGGCATCGGCACGAGAGGTCCCGGTGAAAGCAAGCTCGAAACAGATAGACGTCACATGCACCGTCGCGTTGTCGCTCTTGAAGAAGAGCTGCGCGAGCTGGAAGGTAACCGCAAGACCATGCGCGCGGCACGTGACCGCAGCGGCATCCCGAAAATTGCTATCGTTGGCTACACAAACGCAGGCAAATCGACGCTTCTCAATCGCTTGACCGATGCGGGAATTCTTGCCGAGGATAAGCTCTTTGCAACGCTTGACCCCACCACACGCAAGTACGAATTGCCGAGCGGAGATAGCGTTCTGCTCACCGACACAGTCGGCTTTATTCGCAAGCTGCCGCACCATCTTATCCACGCATTCAAATCCACGCTTGACGAAGCCGTCTATGCCGATGCGCTGATGATTGTCATCGACGTCTCCGATCCCGAGCATCCCGAGCAGGTCAAGGTGACCGAAGAGCTGCTCGAAGAGCTTGGTGCTTCGGGCAAGCCTACGCTTTACGTCTTTAACAAATGCGACCTTGGCATCAGCGACCCTTGGATGCCGGGCAAAACCGCCGAGAACGTGCACACGGTTGCCGTTTCGGCAAAAACGGGGCAGGGAATTGAGAGGTTGCTCGAAGAAATGCAGGCAATTTTGCACGAGGGCAAAAAGCGCGTTGCGTTCCACATTCCCAACAGTCGTGCAGGGGCGCTCAACACGCTTTATCGTTACGCTACTGTCGAGGACGTAGAATACGGCGCTGACGAGATTATCGCCACCGCTGTTGTTGATGCCAAAGCACACGGTATGCTGCGCGAATTTGACCCCACGTGGCGCGAAAAAGAGGAAGAATAACGAGCTGCACACAAGGTGAAGAAAAGTTTTGGTCAAGCTTTTCCAAAAGCTTGCGAGGTGGAGGGCGCGGAGCCCTCCTCGTCGCCCGCAGGCGGCGAAAGTTCTCCTCGGCGTTTCTTTTTGTAAGCTTTTTCTTTGCGCCTCCTATTTGCAAAGAAAAAGCGGCTAAGAAGTTTTTATTAACGAACGAACTATTTTATCTAGTCAAATATAAACAGGAGGACCCCATGGCAGAATCGGTATTTCACACCACGCTCGAGCACGAAGGAGTTGCCGAATTTGTGGAAAAGAAATCGGTCTTTATTGGCCACGCTTGCCCCGTCTCAAGCGAGGAAGAGGCGTTGGCTTACGTCAAAAAGAAAAAAAGTGAATATGCCGATGCGCGCCACAACGTTTGGGCGTATCTGCAAAAAGGGGAGATCGTTGCGCGCTATTCCGATGACGGAGAACCGCAAGGGACGGCAGGTGTTCCCGTGCTCGACACCATTCGCAAGAGTGGAGTGAGCGATGCCGTTGTCGTCGTCACGCGTTATTTTGGCGGTATTCTTCTCGGCGCAGGCGGACTTGTGCGTGCCTATTCACATACCGCACGTTTAGCTCTTGATGCGGCACATATCATCACTTATGAGCAATACACCGAGTTGGAGTTGGTCTGCTCCTATTCCGACTATCAAAAATATCAAGCAGAGCTTCCGCGCTTTGGCGCAGTTATCGACGATACGCAATTTTCTGACCGTGTAACGCTTTTGTTCTCGGTCAAGGACCCCGTCGTCGAGGACGTTTTTGCGCGCGTGCGTGAGATCAGCAACGGTGCGGCACAACCTACCGTGCGCGGAAAGCGCTTTGATTACCGCTAAACCTACATTTTTCAAACAAATTCAAATAAATTATAAAAAATACGCAAGAAAAAAAGTATATCTTCTTTTTTTTGCGTATCTTATTTATAAAGCGTCAAAAAGATGGACGAGCAGATCAAAAAAAGGAGGGATGGCTATGAGATTTCCCGACAATTTCATACAAGAGGTGCTTGACCGCACCGATATCGAAGAATTGGTCGGTCGCTACGTTACGCTCAAGCGGACGGGCGCCAATCTGGTAGGCAGATGTCCTTTCCACAGTGAAAAGACCCCTTCGTTTACCGTCACTCCCGCCAAGCGGATGTTTTATTGCTTTGGCTGTCAGGCGGGCGGTTCGGCTTTGACCTTTGTGCAAAAGATCGAAAACATGGATTTTGCCGAGGCAGTCGAGCATCTCGCAACGCGCGCAGGCTTGCCGCTCCCACGAGAGACGGGAGCGCCCGAAGAGCGGGGCATTCCCCGCAAGCGTGTGCTTGAAGCCAACCTCGAGGCGGCACGGTTCTTCCGCGCTTGTCTCTTCGATGCTCACATCGGCGCTGTCGGTATGGATTATTTCAAGCGGCAGAGGCGCCTGAGCGAGGCAACCATCAAGCATTTTGGCTTGGGGTATGCGCCCAACGACTTTGGGGCTTTGCGAAAGCATATGCACCAAAAGGGATTTAGTGATGAGGAGCTGATCGCCTCCTATCTGTGTGGGCGCAGTCAAAAGGGCAACGTATACGACCTTTTCCGCAATCGCGTAATGTTCCCAATCATTGATACCTCGGGCAACGTGGTCGCCTTTGGCGGACGCGTAATGGACGATTCCAAGCCCAAGTATCTCAACTCCTCCGACACACCCGCATTTAAAAAGAGCCGACATCTGTTCGCGCTCAACTTTGCAAAAAATTCGTGCTCCGAGCGCGTCATTCTTTGCGAAGGATATATGGACGTCATCGCCCTGCACGCCGCAGGCTTTGAAAATGCCGTGGCAACGCTCGGCACGGCAATTACCGCCGATCACGCACGTATCCTCTCCAAATACACGCAACGTGTTGTCATTTCCTACGATGCCGACGAGGCAGGGCAGAACGCGGCAAACAAAGCTATGCGTATGCTTGGTGAGGTTGGAATGGACGTTCGCGTGCTGAAATTGAGCGGTGCAAAGGACCCCGACGAGTACATTCAAAAGTTTGGTGCCGACCGCTTCCGCCGCGTGCTGGAGGAAAGCAAAACGGGCTTTGAGCACAAAGCCGACCGTATCCTTTCCCGCTACGACTTGAGCGAGGGAAACGATAAGATACGCGCATCAAACGAGCTTTGCGCTATGATAGCAGAATATTCCTCACCCGTTGAAAGAGAGGTCTATCTCTCATACATCACAACGAAATTAGAGCTTCCCACCGAGGTCTTGCGCAACAGCGTTGAGCAATATCGACGTCGCAACCGTCGGGAGCAAGCCGCGCGTGATACGCGTGAGGCGCAAGCAACCGTCAAGAATTTTGGCGACCGCGTTAACCCCGAGGCAGCGCAGCATCCTCGTGCGGCGGCAGCCGAGGAGGCGGTTATCGGTCTGCTCCTCATTTACGAGGAATACCGCAATGCCGTGCAAAAGGGAGAAATTGATTTGAACGAAGAGCATTTCGTCACCGATTTCTACCGCCGCGTGTTCGCATCAATCATGCGCCGCCATTCCACCGAGGAGGGACTCTCCGTAGCACTTATGGGCGCGGAATTTACTCCCGATGAGATGGGCAGGATTGAGAAAGCCGAGGTCTCGCGCCGACAGCTTTCGCAATACGGTCCCGAGGTGTTCCGCTCAGCGGTTGAGACCTTGAAAAACGAAAAGAAGCGCTTGACTGTCAGCGAAGCGGGACTTGATGCGCACTTGGAATTTTTGCGCCAGAAAAAACGAAGAAAAGATACCATTACATAAAAGAAAGGCAAAAAGAGAATGAAAGACGTAGAAACAAAAGAAGTAGAAGCCGAGGTTGCAGAGGCATCCTCCGAAACCCTTGTGGGCAACGAAAATAAAAAGATAGACGTCAGCGCCCTGATCGAAAAAGGCAAAAAGGGCAAGCTCTCCGCCTCCGACCTTGACGAGGCACTCGAAGAGATGAATTTCGATGCCGAAAGCATCGACAAGCTCTACGAAACGCTTGAGGATAACGGCATTTCCTTTGATAGCGACCTTTCCAGCGAGGAAATGAGCGCGATCGAAAACGAGGTGGAAGCCTTTAGCGCCGCCGAAAATATGGAGCGCATCCTGGAGCAAGAGGGACTTGCCATTGATGACCCCGTTCGTCTTTATCTCAAGGAGATCGGTCGTGTACCGCTCCTGACTGCCGACCGCGAAAAGGAGCTTGCAGAGCGTATGCTCGTCGGTGATGAGGACGCAAAGGTTGAATTGGTTGAAGCGAACCTGCGTTTGGTCGTTAGTATTGCAAAGCGCTACGTCGGCCGCGGAATGTTCTTCCTTGACCTCATTCAAGAGGGCAATATGGGTCTTATGAAGGCGGTTGATAAATTCGACTACACCAAGGGCTACAAGTTCTCCACTTATGCAACCTGGTGGATCCGCCAAGCCATCACCCGCGCCATTGCCGATCAGGCAAGAACCATTCGCATTCCCGTGCACATGGTCGAAACCATTCACAAGGTCTCTCGCATTTCCCGTCAGCTCCTGCAAGAAAACGGCAGAGAGCCTACCGCCGACGAGATCGGTGAGCGCATTTCTATGAGCCCCGAAAAGGTGCGCGAAATTATGAAGATCGCACAAGACCCCGTCTCCCTCGAAACACCGATCGGTGAGGAGGAGGACAGCCACCTTGGCGATTTCATTCCCGATGACGACACCCCCTCTCCCGCCGAGGCAACCTCCACAAGCATTTTGCGTGAGGAGCTGGAGCGTCAGCTGCACACGCTCACTCCCCGTGAGGAGCATGTTATCAAGCTCCGCTTCGGTCTTTACGACGGTCGCACCCGCACCCTCGAAGAGGTTGGTAAGGAGTTTGATATTACCAGAGAGCGTATCCGCCAGATCGAGGCAAAGGCTCTGCGTAAGCTCCGTCACCCCAGCCGTGCAAGACACCTCAAGGGCTTTATGGAGTAATTTTTGGTTTACTGCCACAAAAACCAATTCTTAAAATTGTGCATATTGATATAACATATAAGCAATGTGCCAAAAACTGCAAGTGCATATTTGTGCATAGGTTCCATCCAATTGTGAACACTGTGTGTTCGTGTGGAAAGAGATATGCTTTGTTGCGAATTTCGTAACAAAAAATTCACTTGACAGAAGGTAAAAAAAGGTGTAAAATATAGCGTATAAACGTATTTTCCGCGCTCGCGCGTACGCGAGAGGCGGTGCCACGATTTTTTGGGAGGAATAAACAATGAACAAGAGACTGATCGCTTTATTTCTTTGCCTTGCAATGATGCTCTCCGTTTTCCTGACGGCTTGCTCCGAGGATTCGGAAGAGAATGCAAAGAACGAGCTGGAAGAAGCCAAGGTTGCAAGTAACATGACGCTTACAATGTGGATCGTTTCCGAGTCCCCCGTGTCCGAGGAGATCCGCACTGACGTCACAAAAGCAATCAACGCCTTGACCAAGGCAAAGTATAAGACGCAGCTTGAGATCCATTACCTGAGCGAAGAGGAATATTTCTCTAAGCTGACGGCTGCAATGGAAGCGTATGAGCAAACCAAAAAGGAGCAAAACGCTGATAAGCCCGTTGAAACAGGCAGTGACGGTGAGGCTGTTGGCACCACCATTGAAGAGATCATTACCGACGAGCACGGTATGTATCGCGATAACTATCCGATCGCGCTCGAAAATCAGGTAGATATCATCTACATCGGTGACGTAAAGGATGGCGACGGCAATCTTTTGATGTCCGGTCAGCAAATGTACAATGAGCTCAGAG
Organism: Eubacteriales bacterium; assembly: GCA_045127455.1. Lineage (GTDB taxonomy): Bacteria > Bacillota > Clostridia > Oscillospirales > CAG-272 > UMGS1865. Next base: position 5,500 of record JBGVQK010000055.1, on the reverse strand, counting down.
CCGACAACTGGCTTGCTGCTCTCGACGAGGCTATCAAGGGAGACGCAAAAAAGATCAAAGAGTTCGTTTCTCCTACACTGCTCTCCGCCGTTCAAGAGAAGGGCGTAACCTACGCTGTTCCCAACAACAACGTTATCGGTGAGTATACATATATGTGCCTGAACAAGGAGTTGATGGATCGTTACTCCATGCAGGGGCACCTGACAAGAGGCTCTATTAAGAGCTTTGCAAACGAATACGTTTATCAGTTCCTCAATATGATTTCTATCTACGAAAAGAAGATCTCTCCCGATAAGACGCTTCTTCCCGTAGATGCAACCTACGAAGAATGCCTCTCCTTCCTTGCTTACTATTGGAACATTGATACCGAGGATTACTCCATCAACAGCGATGAGTTCTCCATTTTCGGCACTCCCTTGTTCGGTTCGCAACCCAGCCGCGGTCAAAACGCTGTTGGCGTTCAGAGCTTGCTTGAAAACGAGGAGTTCACTGCTAACTATCTCGCACTTAACAAGTTCCGCATGGATAAGGAAAACGTTTTCTTCAGAAACGAAAGCAACAAGAACAAGACCTATGACACCTACGGTGTTAAGTTTGTCAAGGGCACCCTTGCAGAGCTGACCGTTGTAGACGGCGTTTCTTACTACGATGACGGTGACGTTCGTTACTACGTTGTTCCCGTATCTTATCCCACTGCTACCGCAGAGGATATCTACGGCAATATGTTTGCAGTTGCAACCACCACTTTGGATGTGGACCGCAGCATGCAAATCGTTACCTTCCTCAACACCAACACCGAGGTTCGTAACCTTCTGCAATACGGTATCCAAGGTCAACACTACACCATCGAAAACGGTACTGTTTCCCGCGTTGCAGATAAGGCGGGTAACTACTACAATATGGACATTTACGCTACGGGTAACGCCTTCCTGGCTTATCCCGAGCCCGGCATGAACGCTTCCATTTGGGAAAACGGCAAAAAGCAAAACAGAGACTCTCTTGTTGAGCCTATGCTCGGCTTCGACCTTGCGGAATATGCTTCAATTGCTACACAGTTCGGTATTCCGATCACCGTTACCAATAGCGAGGCTTACAGCACGACCTTCCGCTCCGGCTTGAACAAGGATGTCCTCAGCGAAGATGCCGTCCTGAAGGCTTGGATCGAGGAGTGCGAGGGTAAGGATCCCGGCGTTTACGTCTTCCGCAGCCGCGAAAAGACGGTCAACAACGAGTACTCCGAAATTCTGTATTTCTACAACACCACGGGTGAATACCGCTTCAGCGTTGAATCCGAAGAGGTCACAAAGGAGACCGGAACCGGCTTCTACCGCAATAACACATACGTATACACCAAGGATGCAGAGCTCACCGGTGAGTATACACTGACAATGGTTTATGACGTTGTTCCCGTACGTAACGAGGGTCAGTACAAGGCAGTGGAAAGAACACTTGCCGAAAACGGTGAGGATGAAACCTCGCGCACCGAGTACACCTGCACCGAAACCTTTAACTATAAGGATAAGAGATACGATTTCGATCTTTACAACACCGATACCTATCAACTCAGCGTACACGGCGACCTCTATCTTGCAGATTTCTTTGATAACAAGGATATCTTCAACGAGCTCAAGGCGTTTGCCGATAACAGAGGCACCGACAAAGCAAACCTGGGCGTTTACTGGGTAGACACTACCTCCAGCACCGAAAAGGATTATCACTCCTTTGTTCTTTACCGCAAAAACATCAAGCACACGACCTTGATCGACATCGTTCCTACCATTTCCGACGGCAAGATCGAGTTGGTCGTTAACTATGACGAGCGCTTGAGCAGCGAGATCACCAACCCTCCCGGCTACGGCATTGAGTTTGGTGTCAGACCCGGTAAGAAATATATGGTATACTTCGTAACGCTCGAGACCGAAAAGGGAGTAGAGGCTTCCGTTGTTTACAACGTTGGTCAGACCCAAACCGAGGAAGAGCTTGAGAGCAAATTCACCCACGAGTTCCTCAAGGATTCTGCTACACAAAAAATGAACAAGCTTGATAAAGCGGTCGACTTTGATGCAAAGGGCATGCTCAATACCGAGCTCGTTAAGTACATGGAAAGCTTGAACGATACGGTTATTGGTCTCTTGAACGGCTGCAAGACTCCCGATGAGCTTGCAAGAATGCTGGAATACCTGAGCGTTCTTTTGAACACCGAGGAAGAGCTGATCAGCTTGTATAAGAACTATCCCGACAGAGATCTCAGCGATCCCGTATACAAGGCATTTGAAAAGGCAGTTAAGGAGTCCGTTATTCAAGAAGACTTCAAGACACTCTTCTATCAGCTTACACACTATACCAATTACGGTACGATCGAAGAGATCCTTGAATACCTGCCCAGCGTTATTGAGATTACCGACGAATATCGTCCTATCTTCTATTCGCCCTACGGTATTTACTATTTGTGGATGGAAGCCTACGGCTATCTCCCCGCAAATATGCAACCCAAACAGTAAAACAAACCTCATCGACGCAGGCGTTACCGCCTGCGTCGATTTTTTTTGAAGGGATTTTGCGAAAAAGTGATTTTTTTTGGCAAGGGTACTTGCAAAAAAGGGCAGGGTATGATAAAATGGTAGAAAGAGAACCCTTGAAAGGAAGAAACGTTATGTTAGGAGAACAAAAGGTCTGCTATTCCGGAGTACAACCCAGTGGCAACCTGACAATTGGAAATTATCTTGGCGCTATCAAAAATTTTGCCGAGTTTTCAGAAAATTATAAAACCTTTTACTGCGTGGTAGACGAGCACGCCATTACGGTACGCCAAAACCCCGCAGAGCTGCGCCGTCGCACCTATGAGACCTTGGCGCTTTATATGGCTTGTGGGCTCGACCCCGAAAAGAATACGCTTTACGTGCAGTCAATGGTGCACGAGCACGCCGAACTTGCATGGCTGCTCAACTGCTTTACTATGTTTGGCGAGCTTTCTCGTATGACGCAGTTCAAGGATAAGAGCGCAAAGCACGCTGACAACATCAATGCAGGACTTTTCACCTATCCCGTATTGATGGCGGCAGACATTCTTTTGTATCAAACCGACGTTGTTCCCGTTGGCATCGACCAAAAGCAGCACGTTGAGCTTTGCCGCGATATTGCCAACCGTATCAATCAAATTTATCCCGATCTGTTCACCGTTCCCGAGCCGATCATGGCAAAGAGCGGCAAAAAGATCATGTCCTTGGCTGAGCCCACCAAAAAAATGAGCAAATCCGATGAGAATACCAACGCGATCGTTTATATTCTGGATGACAAGGACACCATCATTCGTAAGTTCAAAAGAGCGGTGACCGACTCCGGTTCAGAGGTTCGCTTTGCCGAGGATAAGCCCGGTGTCAGCAACCTGATGACCATTTATTCTTGCTTTACGGGTAAGGATTACGATGAGATCGAGCGCGAATTTGCAGGCCGCGGATACGGCGACTTTAAGCTTGCCGTCGGTGAAGCAACTGCCGATGCGTTGGCACCCGTTCAGGCGCGTTTTGCGGAGCTGATGGCTGATAAAGCCGCACTTGAGGCACAAATGAAGCGCGGGGCAGAGGAAGCTTCCTATTACGCACGTCGCACACTTTCCAAAATTCAAAAAAAGCTTGGCTTTGTACAAATTCGGTAAAAATTACCGCTTGCTGTATAAGGCAGGAAAAAGAAGGGGAAAATCCGTTATGGGTTTTTCCCTTATTTTTTGCACGAGAATAGGAGCTTTTGTATGTACGTTATCATTGGTTTGTTTATTTTTCTTTTGTGCTACGTTTTAACGCCCGCTATGGGGCGCATTGCCTGGCATATCGGTGCCGTTGACGTGCCGCTCGATGGGCGCCGTATGCACCGCCGAAGCATTCCTCGCAATGGGGGAGTGGCAATATTCCTTTCGTTTTTGCTCGGGCTTTTGGTGCTTGACGAATGGGACTCATTTTTGACCTCTTTTGCGTTTGGCTGCAGCGTTATGCTGCTTGCAGGCCTTGCCGATGATATTTTTGGGCTTGGCGTGCTGCCAAAGCTTTTGTTCCAGGTTGCAGCAGCTACTGCGGCTGTTTTGGGCAGTGGAGCGGTTACGGGAATTTGGTCAGCAGTCGCCGTTTTATGGATCGTTTTATTGATCAACGCACACAATTTTATTGATGGAATGGATGGGCTTTTGTGCGGATGCGGTGCCATTGAATGCCTTATGCTCGGGGCTTGCTTTTTTATTGGCGGAGAGGGAATATTGGGCATCGTCTCCCTGTATTTAATGGCAGCGTGTGTTGCTTTTCGCATCTATAATCGCTATCCCGCCCACATTTTTTCGGGGGATTGCGGCTCCGAGGCGTTGGGGTTTGCACTTGGAATGCTATCCTTGCCTTTGTTCGGGCAAGGAATGCACCTTTCCGCACTTGCGCCATTGTTTATTTTTGCATATCCCATTATCGACCTGATCAGCTCGGTGGCAAGGCGCATTCTGCACGGATACAGCCCTTTTCGAGCCGATCGTGCGCATCTGCACCACCGCGTGTTTGCGGCAGGGATATCGCACGCGGAGTGCACCCAAATTTTAATGAGTCTTTGTGCTGTTGCAGGCGTTCTTGGCGTATTGATCAGCACAGAGGAGCTATGGCTTTTTGCAGGCATTCTTTGCCCTTTGGCAGCGTGGTTTCTGGTCAGCGTCAAAAAGTATGTCCTCTTTGCACACCCGTAATGGTTGAGTGAACTGTCTGCTTTCGCTATGTTTTCTATTTAAAATGAATAAAAAGGGAAGATTGCGCGCGCAATTTTCCTTTTTTGCTTGACAAAAGTACCTAAGATGTGTTATTATGTATATATAGCATTTCCAATGCTGACAGATTTTCCAAACGAAAAGGAGATATCGTTATGGGTATTATTTTTGCTGCTGTGTTGCTCGTCTTTGTTGCCATTTGCGTTTTGTGGTCGGTATTCGTCCGCAAGCTGGTAAAAACAAGACTCAAGAGCATCCTGGTAATTGCGTGCGTTGTTGTTGCACTTATCGGCACCATCGCTGTTAAGGATCTTGTATTGGATCCCGCTTTTGTAGAAGGAACTCTGCTCCCCATGCTTGGTTCCTCAATTCCTCAAGAGGTTTCCGACCTTGCTACCTCCTCCGATGTTCTGCGTGAGGCTATTCTCGGTCTGCCCCTTGCAGTGCTTTCCCCTATGATCTTTGTTATCATCTACACCGTTCTGTATATTCTGACGAGCATTGCTTATCTGTTCGTTCTTATCTTTGCGGGCAGAAAGCTCAAAAGAAATAAAAAGAACAGAGGCGCCTATGCAAAGGCACAAAGCCTTGTATGGTCTGCGTGCTCCGCAGTTCTTTCTCTGCTTGTCATTCTCATCCCGCTCGCTTTTTACGGTAGTCTTGTGGATGATGCTTTGGTAGCTGTTTCCGAGGCAGGCGTAGTAAGCGAAGAAACACAAGAAATGGTAGAGGGCATTAACGATGAATACGTTGCTCCCATTACCAAGG
>JBGVQK010000054.1:0-93328 GCA_045127455.1 Eubacteriales bacterium | reverse complement strand
GTCATATCAGCAATGACCGCAGCAGCAGGAAAGCAGAATGATGGCAATGATGATCAACCAAAGAGTGCTGTTGTCAAACAGATTGCAAAAACAGTTATTCATAGTCGTTCCTCCATAAAATCAATAGGGGAGCGGATGCTGTGCTCCTCTGTTATCATATTATGACGAATGGGGGAAAAGGTGCAAAAAAAACGTCGATTTCGGCTGCTTTCTTTTGTATCCTTTTTGCGAAATTTGACGAGCCCGAGTGGAAGAAGTCAGCGCACTTGGAAAATGTCACAAAAAATGTAGATAATATGCACAAAAATCGGCAAAAGGTATAGACAAAGCGAAAGGTTTATGCTATAATGTTACCATCTATAGTTATACCGCGTACGCGCACGCACGCGAAAGGAGGATTTATGTATCAATTTCCCATCGGCGTTGTCGTTGAATCCTTCCGCAAGGAAATTCACGAGGCGATCAAGGAGGCGAGTAAGTTAGGGCTGGACGGTATCCAAATGTACGGTACCAGAGGCGACTTTACTCCCGAAAACTTTACGGCTGAACGCCGCCGCGAGCTTTTGCAGTTCGCAAAAGACAACGGTGTTAAGTTTTCCGCCATTTGCGGAGACTTCGGCCATGGATTTATGAGCGTTGACTCCAACAAGATCTACGTGGAGCGCTCCAAAAGAGTGGTTGATCTTGCTCTGGAGATGGAAACCAATATCGTTACCACCCATATCGGTGTGGTTCCCGAGGATAAGAACTGTGAGCGCTACAAGATCATGCAAGAGGCTTGCTACGAGCTGGCACAGTATGCAGACAGTGTAAACGCACACTTCGCAGTTGAGACCGGGCCGGAGACCTCGGCGGTCCTTGGTGACTTTCTCGATTCTCTCGGTTCTTGCGGCGTTGGCGTTAATCTCGACCCCGCAAACCTCGTTATGGTCACGGGGGATGACCCCGCAAAGGCCGTTCACCGCTTGAAGAAATACATCGTGCATACCCACGCAAAGGACGGTGTAATGCTCAAGCGCACCAATCCCGAATATATCTATCGGGTTATTCCCATGCCCGAGGATATGGCAGGCATTACAGCATTCCGTGAAACGCCCTTGGGAGAGGGAAGCGTTGATTTTGCGGCATACCTCAAAGCCCTTGAGGATATCGGCTACCGCGGCTTCCTTACCATCGAGCGCGAAGCGGGCGCAACACCTGCCGACGATATTACACTTGCAGCAAATTATTTGAGAAAAATAATAAAGGAGAACTAAACCATGCAAAAGACAATTGCCATTATCGGATGCGGTAGAATTGCTAACTTTGCACATCTTCCCGCACTCGCAAAAATGGAGGACGTACGAATCAAATATGCGTGCGACCTGCTCATCGAAAAAGCAAACGCTGTAGTTGAAAAATACGGCGCAGAGCAAGCCATCACCGATTACAAAGTTGCTCTGGCTGACCCTGAGGTGCAAACCGTATTCGTTCTGACTCCCAACTACGCGCACTACGTTATCACAATGGATGCGCTCAAGGCAGGCAAGAACGTTATGTGCGAAAAGCCCATCACCGTCAACTATGCGCTTTCCAAAGAGATGGCTGACGAAGCTGAAAAGCAGGGCAAACTGCTCAACATCGGTGTATGCAACCGCTTCCAGGAATCGGTTTGCCGCATTGAGCAAATGAACAGAGAAGGCCTGCTCGGTAACATTTACCACGTTTACTGCTCTTTCCGCGCACATCGCAGCATTCCCGGCCTTGGCGGTGCTTTCACCAATAAGAAGGAGTCCGGTGGCGGCGTTTTAATCGACTGGGGCGTTCACTACCTCGACCTCATCCTCTACATCCTCGGTGGTGCAGAGCTCAAGAGCGTTAGTGCCAACACCTATTGCGAAATGGCAAAGGATATGAAGGCATATAAGTACGCAGGCATGTGGGCAGAAGAAACCAAAGACCTCGAAAACGGCGTTAACGACGTTGACGACTTTGTAACAGGCTTCATTCGCACCAACAAGGCGTCTATCTCCTTCAACGGTGCATGGGCACAAAACATTGCAAAAAAAGATACCTACATCGACTTCCTCGGTGATAAGGGCGGCGTAAGACTTGATTACTGCGGACATTTCACCTTCTTTAAGGATGACTTGACCGAGGAACGCCCCGAATTTGATATTCCGGATATGTACTACCGTGAGGATGCTGACTTCCTGGATGCTTGCGAGACCGGTCGCCGTAACCGCAGCCACATCAGCAACATTCTTGAAAGTGCAAAGCTGCTTGACGCAATTTATCAGTCAGCAGATGAAAAGCGCGAGATCGCCTTTTGATTTCGCAAAACAAATTCGTATATAATTTCCGACAGAGATCGGATTATATAAACCTATTACACAAGGAGAAAAACGATGAAGAAGATTGCAAAACTCTTAATCTTGGTGTTGGTAGTTGCAATGATGATCCCTGCATTTGCAGCTTGTAACGACAAAAAGCCTACTCACCAAGCACCTCCCCCCAGCGATGGCACGACCACAGCTCCCGACAACGGCGGCAACAGCGGTACCGGTGATCAAGAAACCACTACCGATCCCGGCAACGTTCCTCCTCCCCCCGAAAAGATTGATATGAACGGCTACACCTACCGTGCATTCGTTCGTTCCAACAACCAAACCGGCGGCGACCCAATGGAAGACGGTAACCCCTCCTTCTATTGCGAGGACTTCTGGATCGACACCACAGGCGGCGAGCCTGAGGATGCTTTGTCCTACGCAGTTTATATGCGTAACAAGGAGATCGAGAACGACTACAACGTAAAGATCCGTCAGGAAAAGAACACCATTAACATGGTTCAAGAGCTGGAAAGATTCTATCAGAACAGCGAAAAGTTCGATCTGACCATCATCCTGGCAAAATCCGCAGCAACCGCTGCAACCCAAAACCTGCTCACCGAACTCAAGGGTCTTTCCACCCTGGATCTTACCAATGAAGCACTCGACCAAAACTCCGTCAGAGAGCTTTCTATGGCAAATAAGCTTTATTACGTCAGCGGTGATATGAACATTTCCACCTTGGATAGCGTCGCTCCCACGGTTGTTAACCTTGAGAGATACGAGAACTATGCTGAGGGTATCGTTGAGACCTTTGAAGGCGATGCTCTGTATGCTGACGTTTACAACCTTGTAACCGCAGGCAAGTGGACTATGGACACAATGCTGAAGATTGCAGAGGTTGCTACTTCCGACGCAGACACTTCCGACGGTGTACTTGGTACCTCTGACCAAGATAACGTTGGTTACTTCCAATATGCACAGTCTGCTGTTTACTACTTCTACGGTTCCGGCGGACGTTTGACTCAAATGACTGAAGAGGGCTCTCCCGAATTCGTTATCCAGAGTCAGAAGAATCAGGAGTTGTATAACTACATCTACGACAACTTCCATCCCAGCATCCGCAACATTAAGTACCCCCACGGCTTCTCCGGCCCCAGAAAGACCAACTTCATCGTTAACGCAAACACTCTCTTCACCGATATGACCCTGTGGGACGTTCGTAAGGACCTTTACATCAACGGTACCTTTGAGTACGGCTTGCTGCCCACTCCCGTATATCAAGAAGGCGACAGCTATAATTCTGTTGTATACTTCTACAACACCGTTCACCTTTGGGCTATTCCCAGCCTTTGCACCGATTCCGAAAAGGCACAAATTATGATGAACGTTATGGCATCCTACTCCAGCATTAAGAAGGAAGGCTCCACAATGGACGGTTACTACACCAGAACCCTTTACTTCACTGTTGCTCCCGATCCCAGCGCTCGTAAAGTAATGGATATCATTAAGAACGCAACCGTTTACGATATCGCACTTCTGTATAACTGGGGCGGTTGGGGAACAGAGCTTGCTGACCTGTGGTTCAGACTGCTGCCCAACAACTACGGTACTCTCGTTTCTCAAATGAACACTTCGAGCGGTGCAGTTGCACAGCTTGAGGAAACGATCGAGCTCTTCAGAAATCCCGGCTCGCTCTCTTAAATAACTTTTTCCACTTGCTTCATTACCAACGCGCACAGTCGTGCGCGTTGGTAACGGCGTTTTGACAGTATTTACAATATTAGAAAAATGGAAAGAAGGTAAGACAAATGAAAAAAACTTTGCGACTTATCGCAATGCTTTTAATGCTCGCCTGTTTGTTTGCTTGCCTGCTGGCTTGTAACCAACAACAAGAGCATCACAAACCCGCTCCTACCGATCCTGCAGACACCAACGACGGCGGCAGTGTTACCACACCGGGTGAAGGTGACGGAAGCGGTAGCGGTGGGGGAGATGGGGAAGAGACCACCCCCGGCAGTGAAGAAAAGCTCCCGCCTCTGCCCGAGCCCGTAAACTTTGGCGATGGTGATACGCCCTACACCTACAAGGCACTTGTTCGCACAGGCACCGCAGGTGCTACGCACGATCAAATGCTTGCATGGGGCAACAACTATTATCACGCCATCGACTTCTATGCCAACCAAGCAGATAGCGAAAGCGATGCTATCAGCTATGCAGTATATGCAAGAAACTCTAAAATTGAAGAGAACTTTAACGTGCGCATTCAACAGATTGCGCAAAACGGTGATATGGCACAGCAGCTTAAGCTGTACTATATGGATGCCGAAAAGATCGACCTGACCATCATTCTTGCAAAGGCTGCTGCAAATGCGGCTACGCAAAATCTGCTCAGCAATCTTTCCGGTATGACGCAGCTTGATCTCACGCATCCCTCCTATGACCAAAACTCCATCAAGGAGCTGGCTCTCGGTGACCGTCTCTATTACCTTAGCGGTGATATGAACGTTTCCACCATGGAGGTCTGCGGTCCTACGCTCGTTAACCTTGAGATGTATAACGACTACATCGAAACCTTTGTAGAGCACTTTGATAACAATCCACTCTATGCAGATATTTACAGCATCGTTTTGAGCAACAAGTGGACCATCGACACAATGCTGGAAATGTGCTCTCTTGTAAATTCCGACGTTGATGATTCCGACGGTCAAATGCTTGGCTCGCAACCCGGTGACCTTGTTGGTTACTTTGCTTACACGGGCATGGGCGTTTACTATTTCTACGGCTCCGGCGGTCGTTTGACCGAGATCGACGAGGACGGCAACCCCATTCTCGTTATCGAAAAGTATAACGATCTGTTCGATTACCTGTTCTCAAAGTTTAACGTAAGGACCGGTGACAACGCATCCTGGCTGCCAACCGGCTATTCCGGTCCCAGATGGACCATCTTCTCCTCGGGCCGCTGCCTCTTTACCGATATGACGATGTATGACATCAGAGTACAGCTTTATGAGGCATCTCCTTTCCAATACGGAATTTTGCCCAATCCTATTTATGAGGAAGGCTCCGATTATAACAGCGTTGTTAACTTTACTAACTGTAACCACCTGTGGGCTATTCCCAGCATGACCAATGACTCCTCGGTTGCTCAGCAAATGATGAACATTTTTGCAGCATACTCCAACGTTAACTATAACGATTCCACGATGTATGCTTACTACGAGAGAACCCTTTACCTCAACATGGCAACCGATGCAGGCTCTCGCCAAGCAATGGATATCATTAAAAACTCGATGGTTTATGACATCGCGCTTCTGTATGACTGGTACGGAATGGGTACTGTAACTCTTGGTGAGCTTACTGTTGATATGCAAGGTACCTATGCAGGTAACGTAACTAATCAGAGCAAAATCAATCAACTGCTGCAGGATACCGTTGCAAAGCTCAAGAATCCCCAAATGACTCAATAAAAAATTTAGATAAAATTAAAAAGGAGAAGCTATGAAAAACATTGCAAAGTTTTTTATCCTGTTGTTAGCGCTGTGCATGATCATCCCTTGCATTGCTGCGTGCAACAAGGATAACGGCGGTCACAAGACCCCTCCACCCAGCGAAAGCGGTGATACCACCACGCCATCCGGCGATGATGGTGACAACACCGGTGATGGCGGTAAGGTTGAAGAAACCACCCCCGACCCTTACGGTGGCGTTATTATGCCCGAAAAGGTTGACCTCAGCGCCGCAGCCGGCAAGCCCTACGTCTACAAAGCATACGTCCGCGATTTTGCAGGTACCAGCCCCGATGCACACAAGGCGCAGGTTGCAAACGGAAACAACGACTATAGATGTATTGACTTCTGGGTACAAGAGTCCGAAAGCGACACCGATGCGATCTCTTTTGCCGTTTATAACAGAAACAAGCAAATTGAGAGCGACTATAACTGCAGCATCAGACAGGTTTCCTCCGATGGAAGCCAGCTCGAGCATCTGCTTGCTGCCTACACCAACGGTGATGGTTACGATCTGACCATTATGACCGCAAAGCCTGCAGCACAGGCTGCAATGCAAAACCTTTTGCGTAATCTCAAGGGCAATGCTTACCTTGACCTCTCCCACGCTTCCTTCGACCAAAACTCCATCAAGGAGCTTTCGGTTGGCAACAGTGCAGTTGGCAATAAGCTGTATTTCGTCAGTGGCGATATGAACGTTTCTACAATGGACGTTGCAGGTCTTTCCATCGTTAATATGGAATTCTACGCTGACCTTGCCGAGGCTATTGTTGAAGAGTTTGAGGGCGACATTACCTATAGCAACATTTACAACGTTGTTCTCAACAACAACTGGACGATGGACACCCTGTTGAGAATTGCAACTCTTGCAAATGTTGATATTGATACCGGTGACGGCGAGCTTCACGTTCTTCCCGACGGTGTTGTTAACGGTCAAGAGGTTAACAACAAGTATAAGGGCGGTGACATCGTTGGTTATCACCAATATCTCTACTCGGCTCTGTGGTACTTCTACGGCTCCGGTGGCCGTATCACCACTATGAACGAAGAGGGAATGCCTGAGTTCGTTATTCAAAACACTACCTGCCAAACCCTGTACGATTACATCTTTGATAAGTTTAACCGTATGGTTAGTGTTAATACATGGATCCCTCACGAGTCCTCTAACATTCTCAACAAGAACTTCCTCACGGGTGACGTTCTGTTTGCAGACTGCTCGCTCTTTAACGTAAGAACCGAGATCTACCCCAAGGCAACCTTCGAGTACGGCATTCTTCCTATCCCGCTTTACGAAGCAGGAATGGACTATAAGAGCGTTGTTTACTTTAACAACTGGGCTCACCTTTGGGCAATTCCCAGCCTTACCGAAAACGAGGAAAACGCGTTCCGCATGATGCAGATCATGGCAGCTTACTCCAGCTTGCCGGAGTCCACTATGTACGCGTACTACGATAGAACCATCTATCTCCTTGCTGCACCCGAAACCAACGGTTCTCGTCCTGTTATGGATATCATCAGAACCTCTATGGTTTACGACCTTGCTCTTCTGTATCCCGACTGGGGCGGAATTGAGACAAAGCTGTATCAAATCCCCAACATTCTTGCTTCCGAGCACGCAGGCATTGTTGAAGGACTGAGTCGTGTTGAAGATACGATGCTTGGTACGATCGAACAACTTTTGAATCCCGGCACATAATCATAATTGAAGTCGCGTATTCATAAGAATTTATCCCCACTGCCAAATGGCAGTGGGGGTTTTTCTTTTCAACCTATTGATTTTTATTCCAAAAGATGCTATAATAATGACAGAATAAAGAAAGTAGGGCAGAGTATGAAACTGACAAAGCTTTTTGAGGGAGATAAGCTTTCTCTCTCGTTTGAAGTTTTCCCACCAAAAACCGATACGTCTTTTGAAAGCGTTAAGCACGCCACCGAGGAGATTGCAAGACTGCGTCCCGCCTTTATGAGCGTTACCTACGGCGCAGGCGGCGGAACAAGCCGCTATACTTTGGAGATCGCACAAAACATCAAAGAGCACTACGGTGTTCCCACACTCGCGCATCTGACCTGCGTTTCCTCTACCAAAGAGACGGTGAAAAGAAAAATTGAAGAGCTCAAAGCCGCGGGAATTGAGAACGTAATGGCATTGCGCGGAGATCTAACGCCCGAACTTGCGACCGCAGATCGTTCTCAATGGGCATACCGCCACGCGGTTGACCTTGTGCGCGAACTGAAGGCAAGCGGCGCTGATTTTTGCATTGGCGGCGCGTGCTACCCCGAAATCCACCCCGAAAGCGCAAGCCAAAAGGAAGATATCAAATATCTGAAAGAAAAGGTCGATGCAGGATGCGACTTTTTGACCACACAAATGTTTTTTGATAACAATTTGCTATATAATTTCCTTTATAAAATCCGTGAAGCGGGCATCACAGTTCCCGTAATTCCGGGTATTATGCCTATTACAAACGGCAACCAAATTGAGCGTGCCATCAAACTGTCAGGCTCGTTTATGCCGCAACGCTTCAAGTCGCTCGTTGATAAATTCGGCACAACCCCTGCCGCTATGAAGCAAGCGGGAATTGCCTACGCCACCGACCAGATCATCGATCTCTTTGCCAACGGCATCACAAACGTGCACGTCTATTCCATGAACAAACCCGACGTCGCTGCAGCTATTCAAAATAATCTTTCCGAAATTCTAAAATAAAAGAACCCCGCAAATGCTTGGCATTTGCGGGGAGATTTTTTATCTAAATTCCGTCTCACCGTCATCGGTGTAAACGTTTGTGCGGAGAATGGAGTAAGACTCCTTGGTAGGGTCACCCGAAAGAATGCCGAGGCGCTCTTTTGCGGCTGCAACAAGCATTTCGGGGTTGAGATTTTCGGTGTTGCCCGCGCGCAGAATTGCCGTAATGGCAATTTTGCCCTCCTCGATACACGAAGCATCAAGCTGACGGATCATTTGCGTCAAGTCGACCTCTTTTTCGCCCGATTTGGATTTCTTCATTACCAAAAGGGGAGAGGTCGTAAAGAGGGCTTGCAGCTTTTTGGCGACTTCTTGGTTAGCGCCTGCAAAGTTGAGCGCGATCTCATATCTTGCCCACGCAATGTCGGCAAATTTGCTTGTCGGCTCATAAGCTTCAAGAACTTGCATCTCGTCGGTCAGCTCGCGATTAAGCAGATCCTTAACCTCTTCACAGGGAATATTACGGTCAACGCGAAGATCAATAAACTCGCACTCACTTTCGGTACCAACCGAAAGGGGAAGTCCAAATACCACCTTTGCGTGCGGATTGAAGCCCTGCGTATACCACATGGGGATGTTTGCACGCACAAGCACGCGCGCAATGGTGCGTTGCAGATCAAGGTGCGATATGTATTGCAGATCTCCCACCTTGCGGAACTTGATGCGAACGATGCGAGAGCCCTCTACAGGTTCCCAAACGCTCTTGTCTTGCTTTTGCGGCAGGGGATCATTGCTTTCGGTAGCTTGCATTTCCTTGCAGCCGGGGCAAACGGCACGCACACCGCCCAGCTTGTTGGCACCGCACGCCGAGCAATGTTCGCGGCAGTTGGGCGTGGTCGTCTCACCGTAAGCCTTTTTGCGCTCGCGCAAGAAGAATTCCTTGCTAACGCCGCAATCAATAATATCCCAAGGCAAAATTTCGTCTGTGCCAAACCTGCGGTTGGCGTAGAATGCGGGATCAATTCCTGTGCGCTCAAATACGGAAAGCCACTTATCGTAGTCGAAATATTCGTCCCACGCGTCAAATTGGAAGCCCTCGTGGCAAGCAAGCTCTAGCGCATCGGAAAGGCGGCGGTCACCGCGAGCAAAAACTGCCTCAATGCGAGATACCTTTGCATCGTGGTGCACGTATCTGACGTGCTTGTTTTTGATCTTTGTTTTGAGATACTCTTGCTTTTCGGCAAGCATTTCCATGGTGTCCTGCGCTTCCCATTGGAAGGGGGTGAAGGGCTTGGGAATAAAGCAAGAAACGCTAACCGTTACCTGCACGGGGCGAGCCTTATTGCGGTTGGGGTTTTGATAGTAAGCATCCACCACGTGCTCGGCAAGGGTTGCAATGCCCTCGATATCCTCAAGCGTTTCGGTGGGCAGACCGTTCATAAAATAGAGCTTGACCG
Organism: Eubacteriales bacterium; assembly: GCA_045127455.1. Classification (GTDB taxonomy): domain Bacteria; phylum Bacillota; class Clostridia; order Oscillospirales; family CAG-272; genus UMGS1865. The sequence goes on along the minus strand of JBGVQK010000054.1, from coordinate 83,370 downwards.
AGTTTTTACGCGCATCAAACGCCACGTTTACGGCACGCATAACATCCTCTTCGCGCACGTTCTTGTTAATCACGTCACGCAGTCTTTGCGTGCCCGCCTCGGGGGCAAAGGTCAGGGAAGAGGAGCGCACCGACTCAATGCGGCGCATCAGGTCCTTGTTAAAGCTGTCAACGCGGAGCGACGGCAAGGAAAGGCTGACCATATTGTCATCGGTCCAATTCAAAAGCTTGTCGCAAAGGGGCTCAAGAGCGGTATAGTCGCTGATGGAAAGGGAAGAAAGCGAAATTTCCTCATAACCTGTTGAATTATAAAGCGCCTTTGCCTGACGGTTGAGCACGTCTGCGCTCTTTTCGCGCACAGGTCGGTAGATCATACCCGCCTGGCAGAAGCGGCAACCGCGAATGCAACCGCGATAGACCTCAAGCATAATGCGGTCGTGCACGGTCTCGATGTAAGGCATTACCACCTTATCGGGGAAATAGACCTTGTCAAGATCTTTGATGATCTGTTTCGTGACCTGCTTGGGAATGTCATCATACACAGGTGTATAAGCCTTGATGGTTCCATCATCGTTATACGTAACCTCATAGAGTGAAGGAACGTATACACCGGGAATGGTCTTTGCAGCCTCGTGTAAGAAGTCCGCGCGCGTATAGCGACCCTCATCCTTCATTTGGATGTAAAGGCGAACGATGGCAGGGAGCATATCCTCACCCTCGCCAATGTTGAACAGATCAAAGAAATCGGCAATCGGCTCGGCGTTGTAAGCGCAAGGACCGCCGCCAATAATGAGCGGGTCATCCTCGCCTCTATCCTTGGTGCGCAGGGGGAGCTTGGCAAGTGCGAGCATATTGAGCACGTTTGTGTAGCACATTTCATACTGCAAGGTAAAGCCGATGAAATCGAAGGCTGCGAGGGGATCGCCACTTTCAAGTGCCGGCAAGGGCAGGTCGTGCTCGCGCATTTTTTCCTGCATATCGGTCCAGGGCGTGAACACACGCTCACACCACACGTCCGCATCCTGATTGAGTGCACCATAAAGCAGGCGCATACCCAAATTGGACATACCGATCTCATACGTATCGGGGAAGCAGAAGGCAAAACGCGCCTTGATATCTTCTTTATTTTTGATGATCTCTCCGTACTCGCCGCCTGCATATCTGCCGGGCTTGGAGACGGATTTGAGAATGGTACTACAGGGTTTTGTAGAATGGTTCATAGCGGTCCTTTTCTTTTGTGTTTTTATTTTTCACGGCTCAAATAGAGCGTGCGTCGGTTGACGAGAACGAAGGAAGCAATGGCGGATGCAACCGTCCAGGCAAGGTAATACAAACCAAACAGGGCGGGGGTCAGGAGAGCTTGCTGCGCCAGAAGCATCAGCACAAGCGTTCCTACGCAAGAGATGGCAGCAGCCGCTGCTTGCAAATAAAAGCTGAGGCGTTGTGTTTTGCTGATCTTTTTTGCGGCATAAAGGGGATTTACGATATGTCCCTCGCCACCAAGAGCCACAGCACCCGTATCCGAAATTTCAAGCACGGTGCTCGACTCGTACTTTCCTGGCTTGATAACGCGTACGGGGATTGCTTCCGCGTGGCGGATCTGTGCCAAAAATTCTTCGCTCAAATTGGGATTGTACGATTGAATGGCAACCGAGGTCTCGGGGTCAGCCAAACGCTCGGCAACAATTTCAAAGCGCGGGTCAAGCGCGTATTCAATGTCATACGTCAGCTTCAGTACGCCATCAACGGCAAAGTAGAGGAGACCTACGTTTGCGGCGCGGCGCAAAGCGCGATCTGCGGTCTCGCGAGGAATGCGAATGCCGCTCTTTTTCAAAAAGATCGCATCTCCCGCAATAACGTGATATTGGTTGTCGATCACAGCCTCCACGCCGGAGTCGGCAATGCGAACGAATGCCACGTTGGGATCAGCGGATTTTGTAGCGGTTGCTTTGCCAATCTCTGCAAGGCTTCCGCCAATTTTGCGGAAGAGAATGCCCGCAAGCTTGAGGTCACGGCGAAGATCGTCGCTTTTATCGCGCACAGCCAATTCCGAAGAGGTAACGGCACGACAGAGACGGTAATCGTTGAAGATAACGGTCTTGGATTCGTTGTATTCCTCAACGGCTTCCTCACCAATCAGAGCGCAATTCTCGCGCGTTAAAAGGTTGTTGGCGTGGCAGAGGGGGAAGAAGAAGCCAAAGCAAGCAGCACTCGGCATACCAAGCACAGATATAACGGCAAAGGTATTGAGCGCATCGCCAAGCCCGTTTGTCAGCGCCACTACAAAGCCTGCCAAAAAGCCGAGGACGATCGGGAGCGTGAGCAGAATGCTAAAGGGCGTGTGTGCCGCTTCCATTTCGTTAAAGCGACGGAAGAAGCCCATTGTCAATTGAGCCTCGTGCACGTGGTAAAAGCTTTCGTCAAGGTCGTCGTTAATGATTTTGATCAGCTTCTTGCCTTGGCGAAGCTTCTTTTTGCGAGGCTCGGTTGGGTCAAGCACTGTTTTTGGCATATCGGTTGCCAAAAGGCGAAAAACGCGCATCTCACTTGTCAGGCGGAAAATATCGCAAATGCAAACAAGGAGCAAAGACCCAACGGCAATGCAATTGAGGTGCATTAAGGGGGCTTGTGCGATCATTGCGGTAATATCATACATCAGCACAAGAGGCACAATGACCGAAAGCGTTGAATAGGGTGTTGGGCGAAGCTTAAAATAGCTGCGAATGCCCGCGTTGAATTGCTTGTAGGAGAGTGCCGTTGCCGCCACCATCACAATTGCAGAAAGAATGGGGAAGAGGAGCGGTGTTGAGGCATCAAAGGCTTCATACGCGCCACCAATGAGTGCGGGGTAATCCAAAAGCATTACCAAAAGCAGGGCAAGTGTGGTTAAGAGCGTGCGAATGATCAAAGCTTTGCGGTCGTGCATATATTTTGCAATCGAGCGCGCTTTGCTTTGAGGGCTGACCGAATCCTGACCGCAATAGCCAAAAGCCGTGCGGTAGCGCTTGTTGCTCTCGCGCGACATACGGTGCAAATGGTCGTATTTCAACTTTTTGAGGTTGTCATAACCAACAAGGCGGCCAAGCTCGCTTTCATAACCGAGCTCAAAGATCATTTCGATATCGTCATCCGAAAAACCGCTACGGCGGCGAATGATCTCCATTGCGCTCATTTTCTTTTCTGCCAAGGCTTCGCGGCGCATCTTCATGCGTTGCAAAAGGTTTGTGGGCTTAGCTTCGCGTTGAATCTCCTCGGGAGCATCAACGGGGATCTCCTCGGAAACCGAAAAATCGGTGTCTATAAATTCATCAAAAGCGGCATCAAGCGCTTCATCCAAAGCCTCGTCTTGGGAGCGTTGCGTTTGCCCAATGGTCTGCAAGGGGCGCACACGCTTGCGAGGAGCAGGCTTTTTAGCCGAACTCGTAGCTTTTTGAGAGGGAAGCGACACGCTTGCTGTTTTTGCTTTTTGTGTATTCGGTTTTGTTTGCGACGTCGGGGGAGTCGTCTTTTTGGGTTCGGGAGCTGCCGTTTTCTTTACCTTTGGCAATTCCGAATTTTGCTTTTCTTTCATAATGGCTCCTTTCCGATAAAAATGAAGGGAAGATAGGATCAGGAATGATGCTGACGGGCAGCCTCTGCCAAAAGGATGGCAGCCGCGGTAGAAACGTTAAAGGAATTTACCCGCCCATACATAGGGATGGAAACGATGGCATCACAGGTCTTTTGCACGATCTGCGAAACACCGTTGCCCTCGCTGCCGAGTACAATAGCACAAGCGCCCTTGAGGTTTGTGTTGTAAACGCTCTCGCCACCTGCCTCTGCGGCATAGGTCCAAACGCCTTTTTCCTTGAGGGACTCAACGGTTGAAGCAATATTAGCAACCTTTGCCACCGCAAGATGCTCGATAGCACCTGCAGATGCTTTTGTTACAAGGGGAGTAAGTCCCACCGCACGACGCTTGGAAATGATCAGTCCGTGTGCGCCACAGCACTCGGCACAACGAATGATCGCGCCAAGATTGTAGGGGTCGGTAATGCCATCGCAAATGACGATGAGGGGATCTTCGCCTCTCTCTTTTGCAATGTCAAGAATGTCCTCAACCGTGCAGTATTCTTTTTCTGCTGCAAAGGCAATCACACCTTGGTGGGGGGCGTAGCCCGAAATAGCATCGAGCTTGGGCTTTTCGGTCTCAATTACGGGAATGCCGCGCTCGATGGCTTGCGCTACAAGAACGACGATAGAACCTGTACGTTCGCCTTTTTGCACGAGCAATTTATCAATGTCGCGTCCCGATTTGAGGAGCTCGCCAACGGCATTGCGGCCGATCACAGCGCCGTTTTCATAGTCACCGTGAATGCCTGATTCTTCCTCTCTGGGAGCTTTGTTTTCTTTTTTGTAATCATAACGGGGCGCACGATTTTGCTTCTCGTTATTTTTGCGTGTTTTGTCAAAGTCGCGACGAGGCGCGCCACTCTTTTTCTTTTCCATATGTAAAGAGCCTGTCCTTTCTTGTGGCGTAGAAACTTTCTTACCTATAATTATACCATAATAAATGATTTTTGTATAGAGGATTTTGAAAAAATGTCGTCTTTTCGGGAATTTTTCGCTCAACAAATGACGACAAAAAACAACAAAATGGGAAGAAACCGTAATTTCTTCCCATTTAGTTTATTATTGCAATCTCTTAAAGCTCCACTCCGCGGGATTTTTGGTAAAGTCCTGTTCCTCGGGCAGAGAGTGCTGTTCTTCCTTCCAATAAATCTTGCGACTGTTGACGTCCTTGTAGAAGGCGCGCGCTTTTTCGGGGTCGGGGCGCACCATCAGGGAGACGTAGGTCCATTGCAGACGAGAACGCTTGATGTTATCGAGCTTGTCTCCCGCATCGCGCTCGGCGGCATCCCACCAAGACTCAATAGCGTCGTAAACGACCTCGTACGTCTCGCGCGGAACGGTTGCGAACGGGCGCTCGTAAATGTTGATGTGCTTTGCCTTTGCCGCACCGTTGAACCAATCAAGGAATGCACGAATATTGCGCCATCCCTTGCCATAGTAGGCTTCGAGGAAGCCGTCAATAAGGAGCTGATAGGTCGATTCTGCCATCATCGGCTCCCACGCAAGCTTTGCAAGCATATAGGCGCGCAGCTCGGCAAATTCGCCGGAAAAGGATTGATAATTGCCTTCGGGGTACATTCCCTTAACGCCGTGCTGGGCATAAAAGCGCATATTGTCGCGCAGGACGTTAAAGTTTGGATAGGGGGCAAGATAGTTTGCAAAATTGGTGACGTAATCCCAAATATAGATGCGGTCGCAAACGCGGTTCCATTCCTCAAGATCCTTTACGTATGCGCGATTGCGCGAGCAAGCATCCCAAGAGAGCGGATGCGTAAAGCAGCATTCAAAGGAGCAAAGACGGATAATAACGTTGGGGAGCGGCTTTGTATATTTGGGAACGTTGCGCGTGTAACGGTATGCCAAGGTTTCAATAGCAACCTCGGGGTAGTCATCCTTAATATCCGCGGCAACTGCATTGACAAGGCGCAAAAGGGTAGCCATATGGCTGCCTTCTTCGGCGTCAATCGCGGCGCAGCGCTCGCATTTGCAGTATTTTTCGTTGTCATTCTGTGAGATGGAAACCAAACGAATGGAAGGATCTTTTTTGAGCCAATCGCGCGTATATTGAATTGCTTTTTGAATCACCTCGGGGTCGGAGAGACAAGGCTGCTGACTTTGCGGGCAACCCGTAATGTTCTCCATTGTGTGCACGAATTTACCCGCCCACTTCATATATCCGCCGTGGCGGGGATCGTTGCTCGTATGCGTGTTAACACGGTTTGCAATACGCCATTCAAGATCATCCTCACCAAGGTAGAAGCTATCCTGGCGGTACTCAAAAACAGGGGAGAAGGATTCATCGAGCTCGCCGATCGTGCCGCCCTCACCCCAAGTGGTTACGCCGGGAGCATAGTGGCGAACGAGAAGATATTTCTCCAAAAATCCATAAACGCCATAAAGGATACCGCGCGGACCGTGACCGATAATTGTCAGCTTTTCGGGGGCGTTTCGGATAGAATACCCCTCAACGTCGTTAATATCTTCCTCAATGTGAAGGTCGATCACACCCTCACCGCCAACCATTTTCTCGCCCGTGATCGTCTCGATCCAACGGCGCATAATTTCGCCCGCGTGCTCCTCAGCAGGGGATGCACCGCATTTGATATCATATTTCAGCGCGGAAAGACCGCAAAGTAAAATGTTTCCCATAATGTTCCTCCAAAAAGATAAAGCAGATAGTCACATCTTGCCCTTATTATAGCACAAATTGCGCCACCTGTCAATGAAAAACAAAAAGAAAAGGAAGGCAAAAGCCTTCCTTTTTCATCAATTCAATTTATACTTGAGTCTCAAATTATCTGCAATCATCGCAATAAACTCGGAGTTTGTGGGCTTGCCGCGGTTGTTTTGAATGGTGTACCCAAAATAGGAGTTGAGCGTGTCGACGTCGCCTCTATCCCACGCGACCTCAATGGCGTGGCGGATGGCACGCTCTACGCGGCTGGTCGTGGTGGCGTACTTTTTGGCAACGCTGGGGTAGAGCACCTTTGTAACAGAGTTGATAATGTCCGAGTCTTTGATTGTTAAGAGAATTGCAGTGCGCAAATACTGATACCCCTTGATATGAGCAGGAACACCGATTTGATGAATGATCTGCGTGACCTGCGACTCGATATCGGGGCCTTTTTCAACCTCTTGCAGGGCAACTGCGGGAATATCCTGCACACGACGTGCGGCAATGCTTTGAATATGCTCGGCAAGGCTGATGAGATTTACGGGCTTGAGCAAACACAGCTCCGCGCCCGCCTCGGATGCCTGAATGAAGATGTTTTGATTGGAAACAGAGGATACCACAATAAAGGAAGGCATTTTGTCGCTACCCCAATCCATTGTGCGCGCGTTGCGAAGAACGCCAATGCCATCCAGCTTGGAGAGCCAAACGTCAAGAAGCACGACCTCGGGGTGGATCTGTGCCATTTTGATGACAGCTTCTTCACCGTTAACCGCTTCTTCAATGTTGCGATATCCTGCACGCATCAGCCCCTCACGCACCTGCGCACGCCAAACGGGACTTTCATCGGCAATTAAAAGCTTTGTTTTGTATTCCATAATTCAATATTTCCTCCAACGTTCATTTTGTTATGACAGTAATATTTTACCATAAATGTAATAAATTTACAATATAAAACAAGAAAAAATATTCCCCAAAAATTTTGGGGAATATTTGGTAAATTTTACCAAGTCAGTAGTCGAACGGTGGGTTAATGAGAGTGTTTGCAGGGTTCTTTGAAGAAATCTGTCAAATCCATCTCAAATCTGCCGTCGGCATTGCGCGAAAAACCGATGGCCTTCACCAGTGTTTCATTGTCGCATTTTGCGTCAAAATAGGCGTGATGCACACCGCAAAGGTCAATAAAGTTGAGAGCGGCGCGACCCATAACAAACATTGGCTCAAACTCATACTTTTCGGGAACGTGCGCAAAATCAATAATAGAGCCGCCCCCCGCATTCATTGTGAATTGGCAAATACCGCGCAACTCACCGTCGACCATTGCCTTGTAAGCCAAGAGCTCTGTGCGAAAGGGAACACCGCAAAGATTGGCAATGGCTTCTTGTTCTTTTTTATCTTGAATCGGTAATACTTCCAGCATAATTTTTATCCTTTCTGTTTGCCAGTTGTCAAATACTGCACCTCGGTGGCGGTCAACTCACGCCATTTGCCAAGGGGAAGGTCGCCAAGCCCGAGCTCACCAATGGCAATGCGCTGCAAACGAATGACCTTAAGCCCTACCGCCTCGCACATACGGCGAATTTGGCGATTGCGCCCCTCAAACAGGTTCATTTGAACAGTATCAGGAGCAAGCTTTTTCACGGCGACGGGCTGCAAACGGTAGCCATCAAGCTCCATCGGTGCACGCAGAGCCGCAAGCTCTTCCTTTGTCAACACCTTTGAAAGCGTTACGTGATAGATCTTGGGAATCTCGTGGCGCGGATGCGTCAATTGATTGGCAAATTCACCGTCATCGGTCAGGAGCAAAAGTCCTTCCGAATCCATATCGAGGCGACCAACGGGGTAAACGCGCACGCCAACGCCTGCAGTCAGATCAGCCACCGTCGGGCGACCCTTTTCATCTTGCATCGTTGTCACGTAGCCGCGCGGCTTGTTGAGCATGATGTAGTGGCGCTTTTCGCTTGTGCGAGGCAGGATGCGCTTTCCTTTATATTCCACAACGTCAACGTCGGGGTCAACAGAGTCACCGATCTGTGCCACAACACCGTTTACCTTTACCTTGCCGGCAGCAATCTCTGCTTCGGCTGCTCTGCGTGAAAGCACGCCACAGTCCGAAAAGAATTTTTGTAACCGCACCCCTTCGCCTCCTTTGTTTTTATCTGAATTGAATTGTTTTCTTCCTTAATTATATACGTTCTTCCTATCGGGAGAACAATGCGCGCCACCAAAGTAAAAAGCGTTGCCAAAGGGAGAGGCGCGATGAATATTTGGGAACGTCATATTGTGCGATCAGAGGAACGTCCCCGATCGGCTCTTGAATGCCATCGTTGTTTGTATCACAAGAGAAGAGCATTCGTCCGCAAACCTCCCCCGACCGAATGGGGGCAAACGCGTAGCGCGGACATTCGATTGTTTGCTCGATTACGCCGGCACCGATTGGGAGCGTGACCGAATAGGATTGTTCTACGCCCAAAACGACGTAAGGTTCTTTGCCGCCTACAACAGGCAAGCAAAATTGATAATCGGCAGGGCAGAGCTCCACTCTGCGATAATTAGAAAAGCCGAAGTCCAAAAGCTTTGTGTGGTCGCTCCAATCGTCGGGTGAATCAATGGTTACGGCAATCATCGTAACGCCGTCTCGCTCGGCAGCCGAAACCAGGCAGCGACCGCTTTTTTGCGTGTATCCGGTTTTGAGCCCGATGCACCCATCGTATTGACGGAGCATTTTGTTATGGTTGACCAAAAGCCGCACACCGTCGGTGCTTTGATGCGGGATAGTGGTCTTTCTTGTAGAGACAATGGTTTTGAGTAGAGGATCTTGCAGAGCCTCGCGTGCGATCAAAGCCAACTCATAAGCCGTTGTATAGTGTGCCTCGGCATCCAGACCGTGCGGATTGGCAAAATGCGTGTTGCACAGCCCGAGAGAGGTTGCCCGGCGGTTCATTTCGTCAACAAAGGATTCCTCGCTGCCTGCAACGCCAATTGCTATGGCAACGGCGGCATCGTTGGCAGATTCAAGCATCAGGGCATATAAAAGCTCTTCCAGGGTCAGCGTTTCGCCCTCACACAAATAAATAGAGGAGCCTTCCGTTCCAACCGCCGCGGCATCGATCTCAATAACGGTATCGGGGGCGGCAAGCTCAAGAGCCACAAGAGCAGTCATTATCTTGGTTGTGCTTGCCATCGGGAGTCTTGTGTGCGCGTTTTTCTCCCAAACAACGGTGGCATTGTCTGCCTCCATCAGGAGTGCGCTCTTAGCGGAAAGGGAAGGGGGAGAGGCTGCAGTCTCTTCTGCGTGAGCAGGCATAAAAAGCGTGCAAAATGCAAGGGATAACGCCAAAATAAAGCTCAAAGCTCTGCGAATTTTCATCATAAATAACACCCTCCGGAAAAAATACATTTGGTAATGTATATTTTTCCGGAGTGCGTTTTATGTCATTTTAGCGGATTATTCCACAAATGTGAATTATTTTACTGTACCGCTGTCAAGCGTCTTTTCGGAGATCTTACCGCGCTTGTTGTGAGGAACGGGAGCCTCGTTTTGAGCTTGCTTCTTAGCCAGCTTTTCGGCTCTTCTCTGTTCGCGCTTGCTCATCTTTACAAGCTCGTGACCGGTGTTTTCACCGTCGTCCTGAACAGCCTTCTTAGCCGCGATGAGAGCATCCTTTTCAGCGTCGATGAGGGCGTTCTTTTCAGCATCGGTCTGTGCCTGTGCCAAAGCAACCTTCAGCGTGTCGAGCTCTGCTTCAAGGGCAGCGAGTCTTTGCTGTTGTGCATTGAGCAGCTTGCCTGCTTGAGAAGCCTTTTGAGCATTTACAAGACCCTTCTTCTTTGCCTTAACGATGGCTTGCTTTTGAGCCTCGAGGATGGAGAGCTTTTCAAGATCGCTCTCAGCAGCTGCGTAAGCTTCATCATAGCCCATCATTTCAGCTTCAAAGATTTCTTGATGTTGATTCTTTACAACGATAGGCTTTTGAGCCTTGAGCATCTTGTCCTTTTCCTTGTTGATCAGCTCTTGCTGCTGTACTGCGGTTTGAGCGGATGCAAGGGAAGCGTTGAATGCGTTGATGTCGTTGATAAGAGCATCGTTAGCGTTGGACTTAACCAAGCCGTCTCTCTTTGCTCTGATAATTGCTTGTTCTTGAGCTGCAAGCAGGTCGTTTTGCTCTTTGCGGGTCTTTGCGCCTGCAAGGGCGGAGTTCAGGCTGGACATTTCAGCCTCAAAAGCAGCTTGCTTCTTGTTGGGAATAACAAACGTGGGTTGGAGCATAAGCGCCTTTTGAGCGTCAATAAGTGCCTGCTTATCTTCAGGGGTCTGTGCTGCGTTGAAGGAAGAATTGAAAGCGGCAACGTCGTTATACTTGGTAAGACCCTTGTTCTTTGCATCCAGAATAGCACGTGTTTCGGCATCCAGAATAGCATCCTTTTGAGCGGAGGTCTTAGCTGCCAAGAGTTGAGCATTGAGGGCGTTCACCTGTGCTTCAAGGGCAGCCTGCTCTGCAGATTTGGCAGCGGGAGCTACGATGGGAGCGAGCATAGCGGTCTTTTCGGCTTGAATGATCGCCTCTTGCTGTTGCGGTGCGGTAGCAGCGGCGAGGGCAGCGTTAAATGCGGCAACCTCTGCCGTTCTTTGTGCAATCAGATTTTCGGTCTTGCCGAGACCTTGCTTTTTAGCCTTAACAATGGTTTTTGCTTGAGAATCAATGATGGCAGCCTGCTGTGCGGGAGTGGTAGCACTTGCCATAGCAACGTCGAGCGCATCCATTTCGTTTTGGAACGCGATCTGCTCGTTGGTTACCGTAGGCTGCATCATAGCCTTAGCCTCAGCTTGAATGATCGCTTGCTGTTGAGGAGCATTGATTGCGGCGTTGAGCGCAGCGGTAAAGGCAGTAACCTCAGCCATAGCGGTGGCCATGTTGCCGGATTTGGTAACGCCTTGCTTCTTAGCCTTTACAATGGTATCGATCTGCTTTTCAACAACGGTCTTTTGCTGTGCAGGCGTTCTTGCTCTGAGGAGCTCTGCGTTAAGAGCATCCATTTGAGCCTCAAAGGCGAGCTGCTCGGGGGTCTTGCCGGCTTGCGGTACTGCGGGAGCAAGCATCGTTTTAGCCTCGGTTTGAATGATGGCTTGCTGTTGCGGAATGCTTGTAGCGGCATTGAGAGCTGCATTGAAAGCAGCAACCTCGGCCATAGCGGATGTGAAATCACCGGAATTGGTAACGCCGTGTTGCTTAGCTTTGAGGACGGCTTGCTTTTGCTTTTCAATAATTACCTGTTGTTGTGCAGGTGTTCTGGCAGCGATCAGCTCTGCATTGAGGGTGTCCATTTGAGCCTCAAAGGCGAACTGCTCGGGAGTTTTGCCGGCTTGCGGTACTGCGGGAGCAAGCATCGTTTTAGCCTCGGTTTGAATGATGGCTTGCTGTTGCGGAATGCTTGTAGCGGCATTGAGAGCTGCGTTGAAAGCAGCAACCTCGGCCATAGCGGATGTGAAATCACCAGAATTGGTAACACCGTGTTGCTTAGCCTTGCGGACGGCTTGCTTTTGCTTTTCAATAATTACCTGTTGTTGTGCAGGTGTTCTTGCAGCGATTAGCTCAGCATTGAGGGTGTCCATTTCAGTCTCAAATGCGATCTGCTCTGCGGTTTTATCTACGGGAGTATAGGGAACAGCTACGGGAGCGAGCATTGCTTTCTTTTCGGAAGCAATTACTGCCTGCTTTTGTTCGGGTGTTCTTGCGGCAGCGAGGGCAGCGTTGAATGCGGCAACCTCTGCAGCGAGAGCGGCATTGCGCGTATCACTGCGGGAAACGCCTTGCTGCTTTGCTTTAACAACAACTTGTTTTTGCTTTTCAATAACAGCTTGCTTTTGCTCGGGCGTTTTTGCAGAAACGTAAGCAGCATCGAGCTTGTTCATTTCTGTCTCAAATTGGGTTTGCTCTGCAGTCTTTGCGGTGCGAACTGCTGCGGGCTTTGTCATTGCCTTTTGCTCGGCAAGAATAACAGCCTGCTTTTGCTCGGGCGTTCTTGCAGCAACGAGAGCAGCATTGAATGCGGCAACCTCGGCGGCAACCTGGTCGAGATTGCGATCTCTCTTAGCCTTGATAATGGTCCGCTTTTCAGCCTCAAGGATAGCGTTCTTTTCTTCCTTGGTCTTTGCAGACTTCAGGGCAGCATCGAAGGTATCCATTTCCTTTTGGAGTTGAATCTGTTCTTGCGTCAAGCCGGAAGCTTGCTTTTTGTTCTTAAGCATAGACTTCTTTTCAGCTTGAATGATAGCATGCTTTTCTCTGGGGGTTTGTGCAGCAGCGAGAGCGGCATTGAATGCAAGAATCTCTGCCTCGATCTCCTCGGGGGAAGAGCCCTTTGCCATGCGCTTCTTCTTTGCCTTTACAATGGTCTGCTTTTGAACCTCGAGGATGGTCTTCTTCTCGTCCTCGGACTTAGCAGCCTTCAAAGCAGCGTCGAGCGTGTTCATATCAGCCTCGAACTGCATCTGATCCTCGGTCTTAACAGCGGTTTGAGCGGGCTGGAGCATTGCGCGCTTTTCAGCCTCGATAATAGCCTGCTTTTCATGGGGCGTTCTTGCAGCCTGCATTGCCTCGTTGAATTCGATGATCTCTGCATCAACAGAGGAGGGAGCAGTAGAGTAAGAAGCAAGGATCTGCTTTTCGTTCTCGATAATAGCTTGCTTTTCCTCGGGAGTGCTTGCGGCAGCGAGAGCGGCATTGAATGCCATGATCTCTGCTTGGATCTGCGCTTCCTTCTCCTCGGGAGTCAGGCCTGTGCGTCTCTTGCCGCCAACAACAACGTTGGTGGACTCATATACGGGAGCAGATGCCTCAAGAGCCTGTTGCTCGGCAACGATCTGTGCGTGCTTTTCGCCCTCGATCTGAGCATCAACCTGAGCCTCGGTAAGAGCGGTATGCAGATATTCTCTCTCCTCGGGAGTTTGAGCAGCCTCCATAGCCAGCTGCAATGCCAGAATATCGGCTTGAATTCTTGCCAGCTTTGCAGAGCTCTTGTCTGCCTTCTTTTGCAGCTTTGCAGCTTCCTTTTCTCTCTTCTTTTGTTCCTTGATCTCAAGCTTCATCTGCTTGCGACCGTGTTTGGTGCTGGTATAGCTTTCACCCTCGTCAGAGAGCAGGATCTGCTCGGTAGCCATAGCTGCATCATCTGCAATAACGGGAGCAACAACGGTTGCGTCGGAGTCAACGATGAGTTGGTTTTCGTATTCATCAGCAAGCTCGGGTTGAACGTCCACGTCCACGTCAACGTCTGCCGAGGATTCCTGATAGCCGTTCATCAACACGTTCTTAATACGGCCGATGATGTCGGGGGAGTTGTAAATGAGGTCTGCAACTACCTCTACGGGGGTAAGCTTTTCCGACGTCATGGGGATCATATCCACCTTACCCTCGGGGGTGATGGTCAAAAAGCCGACGGGAACTACGCTGACGCCTGTTCCGCCGCCACCGCCAAAGTTTTTCTTTCCGCCCTCTCCGGTTTTGGTGGGAAGATCCAAGCCACCGGTGGCAATGCCCATCGAGAGCTTGGAAATCGGAATAATCACCATGCCGCTAGAGGTAACGATCTGCTTACCTACAATGGTGTCCGCATCAATAATAGAGCGCACCTGATCCAGCGAATTGCGGATTATTTCCTTGATAGAAGATTCGTTTTCCATAATGAATGATCCTTTCGTATACGTGTTAATATATTTTTCAAATTAAATTTAGGTTTATCACGCTTTTCGCGCTTGCGGAGAGCCGCCTTGCGATAAGCGATCTTCTTTTCGGCGTCGTAAGCCTCTACCATATCAATGATGAGGAGAAGCGCACGCCAAATTTTTGTGGAGAATACAATATCAACGTCTGCACTGCACTCCGAGGTCGTGTAATCGGGTTCTACCGAAAGGTCGCCCTCGTTCCTCTCAACTGCCGTGTAGTTGGTTTCAACGTAGCCTATAATATAGGAAACGAGCTGAACAACAACGCCATAAAGGAGAGCGGTGTGTGCCGCCTCGTCGGCAGCCACGCGAATATGCAGCTTTTTGATCTTGATTCTGATCTTTCCTCGAGTCTTGTAATAAAACTTTTTGGCAAGAGCCAAAACCATTTCCAAATTCTCTTTGAGGTTGGGAACAGGGCAGTACTTTTGCGGAATGCCGATCTTTTTCTCATTTCGTTTAGCGGCACGCCTTGCAGCCCTTTCCTTTTTGCGCGCGGCTTTTTCCTTTGCGCGCTGCTGACGCCTCAATTCTCGGCGCAAAACCGCTTCGGGATTGCGGCAACGGGCAAGATTCTTTGGCTTTTTCGGTTCTTTCTTTTTATCGGGATAAAGGGTAAATCGAAAACCGCAAACCGAAGCCACAACACGCAACTGATCTGCGCTGATAATGCGAAAGCTTGCATTACCGACAAGCAGAATGAGCACGGCGGCAACCAAAATCACGCCAAGTACGATCAATACAACAATCAGTGCTGTCAAGTCAGGCCCTCCTTTTCTGCGGAGTCAGCCTCGGGCGGGGGAGTGGGGGAGAGTGCCTCAATAGCAACGTCCTCTTCCTCACCGTCAACCGGTTCGGTGTAGTCGCTCGGGATCGACCCCTCGTCAACCTCAAAGGTCAGTTGCTCTGCCTCTTCGCCCTCTTGAGCGGCATCCGTTCCTTCTGCCTGTGCAGCTGCCACACTCAACGCCTCGGTCTCGGGGAGCTCGTCAAGAGCGTTGAGCCCGAATACGCGAAGGAATTTGTCGGTGGTAACGTAAAGCATTGGGCGACCGGGTGCATCAAGACGTCCGGCGGCTTCTATCAGTCCCTTATCGAGAAGAGAGTTGACGGCATAGGAGCTATCCACACCGCGCACAAGATCAATATACGACCTTGTAACGGGCTGATTGTAGGCGACCACTGCAAGCACCTCCATAGAGGATGCCGAGAGGTTTCCGCCACGGCGAATGCCGAGTGCTTCTCGGATGTAAGGGGCGTAACGCTCCTTGGTAGCGAGCTGACAGGTGGTAGGGTAGAGCAGGAGCTGAATGCCGTGGTGTGTATCCTCAAGGGCAAAATGATCTGCCATTGAGCGCACCAGAGTTTTGACGTCCTTTGTGCTCAGTCCCAAAAGCTCACCCAGCTTGTCATATCGCATCGGGTAGCCTGCGGCGTACAGGATAGCCTCAATTGCTTGCTTGAGGTCCTGCTCGCTTGTCAGCTGCTCGAGGTATGGAGCGGTTTCTTTCTTTTGTTCCATAATATTTGCGCTAAATCCTTTCGGGGAATTTTATTGAGTATCGTCGGGGAGATTTTTTGCTTGCTTTGCCATTGATCTGATGATATCGTTCATATCCAAGCCGATATCATCAAGGATGTCCTCATCGTCCTCGGAGAGTTGATCGTCAAGCATTTGTGCGATCTTGGCTTCTGCCTCAAGGTCGCTGTCGTCCTCGGGAATGATATCAGCCTCGATCAAGGTCTGACCCATTGCCTCTTCCTTAGCGCGACGGCGTTCCTCTGCGCGACGTGCGCGCTCTTCTGCACGCAAACGCTTCTTTTCGGCAAGCTTTGCTTCGCGAATGATGCGTCTTTGCTCGCGGTGCATCTCTGCCTTGGAGGAGAGCGGAATGGGCTCGTCTCCATGTACGGCGGGATTATATTCTTTCTCCTCTTCACCCTCGGCAGGCGGCGCATCGTTTACAACAAAACGAGTGTTGACGCCGTGAATGACGGTGTAGGAGTCGGGATCTTCATCAATTAAAATTTTGCGGACCTTAACAAGCTCCAAAATGCCAAGGAAAATGGCGATCATATCGTTCAGTGATACGGCATCGTGCAAAAGCTCCTGCATAGAGGTATCTCTCTTGCGAGACATTCTGTGAAGAATGCCAACGATCTTAACGTCAACGGGAATGATAGGCTTGGCAACCAGAGGCGCAAAGGTTTGTCTTTCCGCGCGCGGGCGCGATTCATTTGCCGCAATAATGCGACGAACGGCAGCGCAAAGCTGCGTAACTTCTTGATCGGTAACGTAAGAGGTATCCACCGAAATTTCGTCGGTATCCTTGACCATACGGCCGCTGTAGGTTTGATAGAGGGGGATCATTTTTGCCACAGCCTGCTTGGCTTGCTGATAACGCAAGAGTGCTTCAGCGAGGTCGGCACGGGGATCCTTTTCGTTTTCCTCTACCTTGGGGAGGAGCAGGCGGCTCTTGATGAGCATCAATTCGCTCGCCATAACGATAAATTCACCCGCGATCTCCATATCCATATCCTGCGCTGCCTTGAGATATTCAAGGTACTGGTCGCAGATGAGCGCGATGGGAATATCGATAATATTCACTTTATTCTTCTGAATCAGCATTAAAAGAAGGTCAAGGGGGCCTTCAAACTGATCCAGCCGGTAAGTGAGTGCTTCCATAAGGTGAGGTCGAGTCCTTTCTGTTGTTTATTATCCAAAAATGCCAAACAAATTTCCAAAGAGCTTGAAAACGGGACTTGCAACAAGCTCTGTCAGGTTGTAGGCGATCCAGGAGAAGGGCGAAAAGCCCAAACGGGAGAGTATCATAAGGGCAACGAGCAAACCGATCATGATTTGTTTCTCGTGCTTCATAATTCCAAAATACGCCTTGGGCGGCAGAAAGATCAGCATAATGCGCGAGCCGTCAAAGGGAGGAATGGGGATGAGGTTGAATGCCATAAACAAAAGGTTGTAAAGTGCAGAGAGCTCAAAAAGCAGGCTCGTGTAAGAAATGCAGGTTAAAACAAAGTCGTTGGCACCCGAAAACATCAGGTAGTAATAAAACGCCTGACAAAAGCCGAACAGAGCAGCACTCAAAAGTCCCAAAATGGCATTTGAAAGTGGGCCCGCAAGGGCAGAAAGCGCCATGCCGCGCTTGGGGTTGCGGAAGTTGCGGGTGTTGATCGGCACAGGCTTTGCCCAACCAAAGCCGAGGAGCAGCATACACGCAAAGCCGATCGGGTCGATGTGCTTAAAGGGGTTCAGCGTTAAGCGACCGAGATTGTATGCGGTGTTGTCGCCGCATTTGTATGCCACGTATCCGTGCGCGGTCTCGTGCAGAGAGAGCGCCAAGAGGATGATGGGCATACTGAATACGAGCGAAATAATAATATCGCGGAAATTACCGCCGGAAAGAATATCAAGTAACATTTTGAAAAACGGTTCTCACTTTCGGGAAAGATTACAGTTTCAAGCCCGTGTAGTCAGCAATCAGCTTCCAAAGGTCGGCGCGTCCTTCGCCCTTGAGGGCAGAATAGAACACGATAGGGGTGTCGGCAGGAATGTCGGGGTGACTGCGCAAAAGCTCCTCGCTCTTTTTGCGTTCGGTTGCGTTGAGCTTATCCGCCTTGGTGGCAACCACCAAAAAGGGAATGTCCGCCTCGCGCAAAAAGGAAAGCATCATTTCATCGTCAGCCGTGGGGCCGATGCGGCTATCCACAAGCTGAATAACGAGCTTGAGCAGGTCAATGTTGGGGTTTTGCGTAAAGTAACCGTCGGTCAGTGCCGACCATTGTGCCTTATCGGCAGGAGCTCGTTTTGCAAAGCCGTAGCCGGGCAGGTCAACGAGGAAGAGGGTTTTGTCAACCTCGTAAAAGTTGATGGTAATGGTCTTGCCGGGAGAGGAGCTGACACGCGCCAAAGACTTGCGGCCGAGCAGGGAATTGATCAGCGAGCTTTTGCCTACGTTCGATCTGCCCGAAAAGGCGATCTGTACCATTGCGTCGCGAGGGAACTGCTTGGGAAATCCCGCGCTGATACGAAGCTCGGTCTTGTTGAGGTTGAGTGCCATATCGCATCTCCTTTCATAAGCGTTTTACAGGCGAACCTGCGGTTGAACGTTGGATGTGGGAACAAAGGTGGATGCCGCAATCGCATCTTCCGTTTTATCGGTCTCTGCAAGTGTGGTCTTTTTTGCAGGCAGGAGTGCTGCGTGCAATACGTCGCTTGCGCGGCGGCAGGGAATAAAGTGCAGATTGTCGCGCGCCATTGCATCAATTTTTGCAAGGTCGCGCATATTCTCTTCGGGAATCAAAACGGTCTTGACCCCTGCGCTGTAAGCCGCCATGGTCTTTTCTTTCAGACCGCCAATCGCAAGCACGTTTCCGCGCAGGCTGATCTCGCCCGTCATTGCCACGTCGCGGCGAACGGCTCTGCCTGTCAGCGCACTGATAAGCGCTGTTACCATCGTAACACCTGCAGAGGGGCCGTCCTTCGGGATCGCGCCCTCGGGGAAGTGGATGTGAATGTCTTTGGTTTTGTAGAAGTCGGTGGGAATACCGAATTCCTTTGCAACCGAGCGAACGTAGCTGACAGCAATTTGTGCCGACTCCTTCATAACGTCGCCAAGCGAGCCGGTGGTCTCGATCTTGCCGGTGCCGTCAAGAACGGCGACCTCAACCTTGAGCAGGCTTCCGCCAAGCTCGGTGTAGGCAAGTCCGTTTACGCATCCTACGGGATCCTCGGCATCAATGGTTTCGGGCAGCAGCTTTCGCTCACCAAGATAGGTCTTGACGTCGCCCGCTTTGAGGGTGATGCTTTTGCACCCGGTCTCCAGCATCTTTTTGCCGGTCTTGCGGCAAAGGGTTGCAATGGTGCGTTCCAAATTACGCACACCCGCCTCACGCGTGTAGTAGTCGATGATCTCGATCAAGGCGTCCTCGGTGATCTTCAGCATCTTTTTGGTCATGCCGTGACGCCTCAGTTGCTTTGGAATAAGGTGATCCTTTGCGATCTCCAGCTTCTCGCGCTTGGTGTAGGTAGAGAGCTCGATGATCTCCATACGGTCGATCAGGGGCTTGGGAATGTTCTCAAGGTTGTTTGCCGTTGCGATGAACATACAGTCGGAAAGGTCGAAGGGGAGCTCTACGAAGTGATCGCGGAAGCTCTTGTTCTGTTCGCCGTCAAGCACCTCGAGAAGGGCAGAGGTGGGGTCACCGTGAGAGTCACGGGTCAGCTTGTCGATCTCATCGAGAAGGATCAACGGATTTCTTACCTCGGCTTGGGTAAGAGCGGTAATAATGCGGCCTGGCATTGCACCGATATAGGTTTTGCGGTGACCGCGGATATCAGCCTCATCGCGTACGCCGCCAAGCGAGATGCGTACGTATTTGCGGTTCATCGCACGCGCGATGGAAGAAGCGATCGACGTTTTACCAACGCCGGGAGGGCCGACAAGGCAGAGAATTTGGTTGTTGAGGTTTGGGTTGAGCTGCTTTGCGGCAATGTATTCCACAATACGCTCTTTGACCTCTTCAAGACCGTTGTGGTCGGCATCCAAAACCTTTTGAACGGCTTTGAAGCTGACGCGGTCCTTTGTGGTTGCACTCCACGGAATGGAGAGGCAGGTATCAAGGTAATTTGCCAGAACCGTTGCCTCGGCAGAACCGAAGGGCGTTTTGGCAAGGCGGTCATTCTCTTTGGAAAGCTTTGCTTCAACCTCAGCGGGCAGATTTGCCGCTTCAATTCTCTTGGCAAACTCGGCAACGTCGTCGCCCTCGCCAAGCTCCTCTTGAATGACCTTGATCTGCTCACGCAAGTAGTATTCCTTTTGGTGACGGTTCATGCGCGCGCTCACGCGTTTACGAATGAGCGATTCTTCCTCCATCACCACAGCCTCCTCGGCAAGAATGCTCAAAAGGATCTCTGCACGGGCAAAGGGGTCGATGCACTCAAGAATTGCCTGCTTGTCAATGGGGCGCACAAGAATGTGAGCCGCAATAAAGTCGGCAAGTGCACCGGGGTCCTTGATGGTGCGAATGGTGTTGAGAAGATCGCTCGATTCGGCAGGGAGGAGGCGCATATTTTTTTCAGCTGCGCGGAGCATTTCGCTCACTGCAGCCTCACCTCTTACACCACCGTTATCGGGGAGATTTACGTGCTTACAAATCAGGTCCGCTTCGGTGTAACCGAGAATGGTGCGGTAGCGGCTAACGGTCGCTCTTACCATACCCTCGGCAATAATGCGTGTTTGTCCTTCGGGAGTGCGGATCATTTGCTTGATGCGCACAACGGTTCCGAAGCGGTAAAAGGGAAATTCGATTTCTTCGCTGTTGTCGAGATATTCGTTATAGGAGGTCAGGAACAAAAAAGAGGAGCTTGCCGCAGCGGCTTTAGCAGCAGTAGCGGCACTCTCATCGCCTGCCTCAAAGTTGATAGTCATTTTGGGAAAGGCTACCGT
Organism: Eubacteriales bacterium; assembly: GCA_045127455.1. Classification (GTDB taxonomy): domain Bacteria; phylum Bacillota; class Clostridia; order Oscillospirales; family CAG-272; genus UMGS1865. The sequence continues at coordinate 62,898 of JBGVQK010000054.1, read as the reverse complement.
GCCTCGCAGGGCAATGACCGGTAGCGTAACGGGTTCGGCTTTTTCGATATATGCGGACATTCTAAAATCCTTTCAAACGGGGCTAAAACGATACTTTTCACTATTTCATCTTATTATAGCACACTATTTTCAAAATTTCCATAGTTTTTCAAAAAAAAGTTGCGCTTTTTTCAATCTTTTTTCTACTTTTTTTGCGAGGCAACCATTTATTTCCATCATTGCAATAAAAGAGCAACAAAAAGTGGCGGACGAAAATTGAAAAAAGACTTTACTTGCCGCAAAAAATGTGGTATACTGTAAGATACGAGAAATTTTAGGGAAAGCGAGGTGCGCTGAATGCAGAGCAAGCCTTTCGTGCTCAAAAGTGAATATACCCCCACAGGCGACCAGCCCGAGGCGATAGAGAGCTTGATCGAGGGCATTTTGCGCGGCGAGCGGATGCAAACTCTGCTTGGCGTTACGGGCTCGGGCAAGACCTTTACTATGGCAAACGTCATCGCGCGAACCAATCGCCCCACGCTTATCCTCGAGCCCAACAAAACCTTAGCATCACAGGTCTGCTCCGAAATGCGCGAGTTCTTTCCCGATGCCGCTGTCGAGTATTTCGTTTCTTACTACGATTACTACCAGCCCGAGGCATACATCCCGGGCAAGGATATGTATATCGAAAAGGACGCCCTTGTTAACGATGAGATCGACCGCTTGCGCCACAGCGCCACCAGCGCGCTCTTCGAGCGCCGTGACGTCATTATCGTGGCATCGGTCTCCTGCATCTACTCCCTCGGTGACCCGAGCGAATATCAAGGACTTGTCCTTGCAATTCGCCCTGGAATGCCCATTGGTCGCGACGTTTTCATCCGCAAATTGGTCGCCAACAGTTATACGCGTAACGACATTGCCCTCAAACGCGATTCCTTCCGTGTCAACGGTGATACGGTGGAGATCATTCCCGCAAACATAGACAACAGTGCGCTGCGCGTCGAATTTTTCGGCGACGAGATCGACCGCATCTGCGAGATCAATATCGTTACGGGCGAGCTCAAAAGAACGCTTACCTATGCCGCCATCTATCCCGCAACGCACTATGCCGTCTCCGACGAAAAGAGGGAAGCGGCGCTTGCCGAGATCGAGCGCGAAATGATAGAACGTGTTGCATATTTTGAGTCCGAAAACAAGCTTTTGGAGGCGCAAAGACTGCGTGAGCGCGTCCGCTATGACTTGGAGATGCTACGGGAAATTGGCTTTTGCTCGGGCGTTGAAAACTACTCCCGTGTGCTTTCGGGCAGAGAACCCGGAGCAACGCCTTTTACGCTCCTTGATTATTTTCCGGATGACTACGTTATGTTCATCGACGAGTCGCACATCACCATTCCGCAGGTGCGCGGAATGAGCGGCGGCGACACAGCAAGAAAAAAGAATCTTGTAGATTACGGCTTCCGTTTGCCGTCGGCTTATGACAACCGTCCGCTTTTCTTTGATGAATTTGAGCAAAGCATTCAACAAGCGGTGTTTGTCAGTGCAACGCCGGGTGACTACGAAAACGAGCATTCCGAGCGTGTCGTTGAGCAAATTATCCGTCCCACGGGACTTCTTGACCCCGAGGTCGAGGTTCGCCCCGTAGAGGGTCAAGTTGACGATCTGATGGGCGAAATTCGTGCACGTGCTGCAAAAAACGAGCGCGTTTTGGTCACAACGCTTACAAAAAAGATGGCGGAAGACCTTACCGAATACTTTGAAGACAACAACATCAAGGTGCGCTATATTCACCACAACGTAGAAACGATGGAGCGTATGGAGATCATCCGCGACCTTCGCCTTGGCGTGTTCGACGTCCTTGTGGGTATCAACCTCTTGCGCGAGGGATTGGATATCCCAGAAGTCTCTTTGGTCGCTATCCTCGATGCCGACAAAGAAGGCTTTTTGCGTGCCGAGCGTTCGCTCATTCAGACCATCGGACGTGCTGCACGTAATGCCGAAGGCAAGGTCATTATGTATGCCGATACCGTTACGCGCTCGATGCGCGGAGCCATTAGTGAGACCAACCGCCGCCGCGAGATTCAGGATGCCTACAACAAGGCAAACGGCATTATTCCCAAGACCGTTGTCAAGGGTGTGCGCGATATTATTGAGGTTGGCTCCAAGGAGGAGGGCGGCATTCGTACCCGAGCAGGACTTGCCGAGAAGGCGAGCCGCAAGCTGACCAAGACCGAGCGCGAAAAGCTGATTGCCGAGCTTACGGTCGAGATGAAAAAGGCAGCCCAGCACCTCGAATTTGAAAAAGCCGCATATCTGCGCGATGAGATCAAAAAGCTACGCGAGGGCAAAATTGATGCGCCCCGAAGCAGCCGAAAAAACAGCTAAAATCGCTATACGTCCTTCAAAAACCCAAAAAAACAGGAGATCTTTATGCCCAATCAAATCACCATCCGCGGTGTGCGGGTGCACAATCTGAAAAATATAGACGTCGAAATTCCGCGCGATCAGCTCGTGGTCGTTACGGGACTTTCGGGCTCGGGTAAATCCTCGCTTGCCTTTGATACCATCTACGCCGAGGGACACCGCCGCTTTGTTGAGTCGCTGTCGTCCTATGCGCGTATGTTTCTCGGTCAGCTTGATAAACCCGACATAGATTCTATCGAAGGGCTTTCGCCCGCCATTTCCATCGACCAAAAAACCACCTCGCGCAATCCGCGCTCCACGGTGGGAACGGTCACCGAAATTTACGATTACCTGCGCTTGCTCTACGCTCGCGTGGGCATTCCGCATTGCCCGATCTGCGGCAAGGAGATCCGTCAGCAGACGGTTGACCAGATCATCGACCGCATCCTGACCTTCCCCGAAGGGGAACGCTTTATGGTGCTCGCTCCCGTGGTTCGTGCGCAAAAGGGAATGCACGAAAAGGTCTTTTCTGATGCGCGCAAGCGCGGATACGTCCGTGTACGCGTTAATGGAAATATGTACGATCTTTCCGAGGAGATCAAGCTCGATAAAAACAAAAAGCACACAATCGACATTGTTGTAGACCGTCTTGTGATGCGCGAGGGAATTGCATCCCGCCTTTCCGATTCGGTTGAAAACGCACTCGGTGCGGCAGACGGACACGTTACCATCGTTACCGTCCCGCGCGAGGGCGAGCCAAAGGAACTCGAGTTCTCCCAAAACTACGCCTGTGAGGAGCACGGCATTTCTTTCGGTGAGCTCGAGCCCCGTATGTTTTCCTTTAACAATCCCGCAGGTGCGTGCGCGCATTGTGCAGGACTTGGAGAGATGCAGACCATCGCGGTCAATCGCATCATTCCCAACAAAAAGCTCTCACTCTCGCAAGGCGCCATAGCCGTAAACGGCTTCAAAACCTTGGAGGAAGAAAGCTGGAACGGTCCTCTCTTTGCCGCCGTCGGCAAGAGATTCGGCTTTGATATGGATACCCCCATTGAAAACTTCACCGAGGATCAATACCAAAAGCTTCTTTACGGTACGGGTGACGAAAAATACGAAATTCACCGCTGGTTTGGTAGGGAACACCACCATCAGCTTGCCAAATTTGAGGGCATCGTTCCTATGATCGAAAACCGTATGAAAATGTACGGCAATGAATATTACGCGCAATTCATTGAGGAAGCACCTTGTCCCGAGTGTCACGGACAGCGCCTTTCCGCTACCTCGCTTTCCGTTACGGTTGGTGGAAAGAATATTCACGAGCTTTGCTCGCTTTCCATTGTAGATGCCCTCGATTTTGTCAACTCGCTCGAGTTAAGCGAAACCGAAGCACAAATCGCGGGTGAGATCCTCAAAGAGATCCGTTCACGCCTCGGCTTCCTAGTCAGCGTGGGTTTGAACTATCTTACGCTTTCCCGCAAAGCGGGAACGCTTTCGGGCGGTGAGGCACAAAGAATTCGTCTTGCAACGCAGATCGGTTCGGCCCTTGTTGGCGTGCTCTACATTTTGGATGAGCCCAGCATCGGTCTGCATCAGCGCGATAACTCCAAGCTGATCGCAACCCTCAAGCGCTTGCGCGATCTTGGTAATACGGTCATCGTCGTTGAACACGATGAGGAGACCATGGAGAGTGCCGATTACATTCTCGATATCGGTCCTGGAGCGGGAATTCACGGCGGTGAAGTGGTTGCCGCAGGAACGCCCGAGGAGATCGTGAAGGACGAAAAATCCATCACAGGTGCGTATTTATCGGGCAAAAAGAGCATCGACATCCCCAAATACCGCCGCGAGGGCAACGGTGCGTTCCTGCACATCAAGGGCGCGCGCCACAACAACCTAAAAAACATCAACGTCGATATTCCTCTTGGAAAATTTGTTTGCGTTACGGGCGTTTCGGGCTCGGGCAAATCCTCGCTCATCAACGGCATTTTGCATCCCGTTTTGGCAGATAAGCTCAATCGTGCCATCACCTATCCCGGCAAGCACGATGAGGTTACGGGACTTGAGCACCTCGATAAAGTCATTTGCATCGACCAAAGCCCCATCGGGCGTATGCCGAGCTCCAATCCCGCAACCTATACGGGGCTCTTTACCGATATTCGCTCGCTTTTTGCCCAAACCAAAGATGCAAAAGCGCGCGGCTACGGCCCCGGTCGCTTCTCCTTTAACGTTAAGGGCGGCAGATGCGAGGCTTGCGAGGGCGACGGCGTAAAAAAGATCGAGATGCACTTCCTGCCCGACGTTTACGTCACTTGTGACGTATGCAAGGGTAAGCGCTATAATCGCGACACGCTCGAGGTGCAATACAAGGGCAAAAACATTTTCGAGGTCCTCGATATGACGGTAGAGGAGGGCGTACGCTTCTTTGACGGCCTTCCCGCCATCAGTCGTAAGCTTCAAACGCTTTACGACGTCGGTCTCGGGTATATCAAGATCGGTCAGCCTGCCACCACTATTTCGGGCGGTGAGGCACAACGCGTTAAGCTAGCAACCGAGCTTTCCAAGAGGGCTACGGGTAGAACCGTTTATATTTTGGACGAGCCCACCACGGGTCTGCATACCGCCGACGTTGCCAAGCTCCTTGAGGTTCTGCAACGCCTTTGCGATGCAGGCAACACGGTCATCGTTATTGAGCACAATCTTGACGTTATCAAGTGTGCCGATCACGTTATCGACCTTGGCCCCGAGGGGGGAGACGGTGGTGGAACGGTCATTGCCACGGGCACTCCCGAGGATATTGCCGCAGTTGAGGCATCTCACACCGGCAAGTATCTCAAAAAATATTTTGGATAAATACACGAAGGAAGAGGCGGCACCACGCTGCTTCTTCCTCTTTTTTCGTCAAAAGTATGATATTTTTTTACCAAAGCCCCTTGACATCCCATTCGCACGCGAGTATAATATAAATAATTATTTTACTTTATTAAAACGCGAGGCTGTTATGGTAAACGAAAAAATGAGAGGACTTGGCGCGTGTCGCTCGGTCATAAGAGAACTGTTTGAATACGGCAAAAAGAGAAAGGCAGAGATCGGTGCCGAGAACGTTTTTGATTTTAGCATCGGCAACCCCAGTGTGCCGTCTCCTGCCATCGTTAATGAGACCTTGACCCGTCTTTTGCAAGAAAAGGATGCCGTCTCCTTGCACGGCTACACCAGTGCGCAGGGAGATGCGGGTGTGCGCAAGGCAATTGCCGACTATATTGCAAAAACGCACAGTGCCAACCCCAATCCCGACCTGATCTATCTCACAGTCGGTGCGGCGGCATCCTTGACCATCTCTCTCTCGGCTTTGACCGTGGCAGGGGACGAGGTCATTTTGCTCGCTCCTTTCTTTCCGGAATACCGCGTTTTTGTAGAACGCAACGGGGCTGTTGCAGTTCCTGTTCTTTGCAACACAAAAACCTTCCAGCCCGACCTTGAAGCCGTCAAGGCAGCCATCACCCCCAAAACACGTGCGATCATTGTCAATTCGCCCAACAATCCCACGGGCGCGGTTATGACAAAAGAGAGCATCGAGGGGCTTGCCGCGCTTCTTCGTGAGGCATCCGAGGCGAACGGACAACCCATCTACCTCATTGCCGACGAGCCTTATCGCGAGCTGGTTTACGGTGACGTTGACGTGCCGTATCTGCCGCATTTTTATAAGGATACGCTCATTTGCTACTCGTTCAGCAAATCTCTTTCGCTTCCGGGTGAGCGCATAGGTTACATTCTCGTAAATCCCGAGGCAACAGATGCCACCGCGGTCTATCAAGCCGTTTGCGGAGCGGGCAGAGCACTTGGCTTTGTCTGCGCGCCCGCGCTTTTCCAATATATGATCCCTGCAGTTATCGGCAAAACCGCTGATATTTCCATCTACGATACCAACCGTCGCCTGCTTTCCGAGGCGCTGACCTCTTACGGCTACGAGGTTGTCAAGCCCGATGGCGCATTCTACCTCTTTGTCAAAGCACTTGAGGCGGATGCCAATGCTTTTTGTGAAAAGGCAAAAGAATTTGAACTTTTGCTTGTTGCAAGCGATAGCTTCGGTTGTCCCGGCTATGTGCGTATCTCTTATTGCGTAACCACCGAGCAAATTCAAAAATCTCTACCTGCATTCAAGGCGTTGGCAGAATCTTACCTGACGGAGAAATAAAAGAAAATGTCTGATCAAAACCAAAAAGAAAATTTGTTGGAGCAGGCGCGCCGCGAAATCAACGAGGTCGATGCCCAAATGGCTGAGCTCTTCGTGCGCCGTATGCGCGCTGCCGAGCAGGTTGCCACTTATAAAAAGGAACACGCGCTTCCTATTCTCGATGCCGCTCGCGAGGAGCAGGTGATCCAATGCAATGCAAAGCTTGTAGAGGATGAGACGTTGCGCGAGTATTACGTCAATTTCATTCGCAACAATATGGCGGTCTCCCGCGCGTATCAAAGTCGATTGATGGAAGGTATGCGCGTTGCTTACTGCGGAACAGAGGGAGCCTTTGCTCACATAGCCGCGGGCAAAATGTTCCCGGGCTCGGTACGCGTGGCATACGGTGATTTCACCGCTGCTTATCGCGCCGTCGAGAACGGAGAATGTGATGCCGCAGTTCTGCCTGTTGAGAATAGCTACAATGGCGAGGTAGGACAGGTCACAGACCTGCTTTTTTCGGGCTCGCTTTACGTGAGCGAAATGATGGACCTTGCCGTCTCACACGACCTTTTGGTTTCTCCGGATACACATATTGAGGATATTCGTGAGGTGGTCAGCCATCCGCAGGCGCTCGCGCAATGCGCCGAGTATATCCACAACAATGGGTGGAGCACTGCCGAGTATTCCAACACTGCACTTGCCGCGCAGTACGTTGCCGACAAAAAAGACAAATCCGTTGCCGCCATCGCAAGCGAAGAGGCTGCCGAGGTCTTCGGTCTTGAGGTTCTGGCGCGCAATATCAATGCAAGTCGTAGCAATACCACACGTTTTGCAGCCTTTTCTCGCGTAGAGAGCCGCCGACATTCCAAGCGTATGGGCGAGCATTTTATCCTGCTCTTTACTGTTAAGCACGAAGCAGGCGCACTTGCAAAAGCGGTGGATATCATTGGCCGTTACGGCTTTAATATGCGCACTCTGCGCTCACGCCCTATGAAAGACCTCTTGTGGCAATACTACTTCTACGTTGAGGCAGAGGGCGACGTTTACACCGAAGCCGGCGAGTGGATGATGCGAGAACTCGGACTTTTCTGTGACCGTCTCAAGCTTGCAGGCACATATTTCATCGATAAAAGCAATTCCTAAACAATAAACAAATGCGAAAGGAGAGAGGACAATGACGCTCCAACTGAATTTACCAACGGGTGGATACCCCATTTATATCGAACGCGGGGCGTTTGACCGTGCGAGTGCGTTGCTTTCTCTTGATAGACGTGTGCTGATCGTTACCGATAGCGGTGTTCCTGCCGAATATGCGCACCGAATAGCAACACAATGTCGCGAGGCACATGTTGTTACAGTAGCCGAGGGAGAGGGAAGCAAGAGTCTTTCCACTCTTGAAGCTTTGCTTGACATCATGCTAAAGAAAGACTTTGGACGCAGCGACTGTGTAGTAGCCGTTGGCGGCGGCGTTGTGGGAGATCTTTCGGGCTTTGCCGCATCCACCTTTATGCGCGGCATTGATTTTTACAATATTCCTACCACCGTTCTCTCCCAAGTCGATTCTTCCATCGGCGGCAAGGTAGCTGTTAATTTTGGAGGGGTAAAGAACATTGTGGGCGCCTTTTATCAGCCCAAAGCGGTTATTATTGACCCCGACGTGCTCTCCACACTTCCGCAAAGACAAATTGCAAACGGACTTGCCGAAGCAATCAAAATGGCATTGACAAGCGACGCCGAGCTCTTTGAAATTTTCGAGCGCGGCGAAGTATTTGAAAAGATCGAAACCGTCATTGAGCGCTCACTCCGCATCAAAAAAGCCGTTGTCGAGGAGGACGAAAAGGAAAGGGGACTGCGTCGCATCCTCAATTTCGGTCACACGCTTGGACACGGTATTGAGGCGGCAAGTGAAGGAAGGCTTTACCACGGCGAATGTGTCGCCCTTGGAATGCTTCCTATGTGCGCGCCTGACGTGCGTGCGCGCCTCGTTGGCGTTCTGCAATCCATCGGGCTCCCGACAAAAACAGATGGAGACCTTGAAACTATTTTGCACTTTACCACGCACGATAAAAAATGCGAGGGCACCTTGGTCAACGTGGTATTCGTTGACAAGATCGGCTCTTACCGCATCCAAAAAATGCCGCTTGCGGATTGGCAGAATTACATTCGCGAGCAGATAGGAGGATAAGGCAATGAAGAACACCTTTGGGCAAAGCGTAGCTATTACTCTCTTTGGCGAGAGCCATGGCGAATACATTGGCGCGGTGCTTGACGGAATGGAACCCGGGCTCACCGTTGATGAAGCCTTTATCCGCCATCAGCTTTCCTTGCGTCGCCCGCAAGGCAAAATTTCAACCGCGCGCGTTGAAGCCGACGAATTCAAAATCATCAGCGGTGTTTTTGAAGGGAAGACCACAGGCACACCGCTTTGCATTCTTATTCCCAATACGAATACGAGAAGCAAGGACTACAACAGAAACATCCCGCGCCCGGGGCACGCCGATTATGCGGCAGAATGCAAATATCACGGCTACCAAGACCCACGCGGTGGCGGACACTTTTCGGGTCGCATAACCGCCGCACTCGTAGCGGCAGGCGCCATTGCCATTTCCGCCTTGCGGCAGAATGGAATTTTAGTCGGCACGCACATTTCGCGCATTTCCGATATTTGCGACCGCTCCTTTAACTCTTATGAATTCGATATCGAGACCCTTGCCGATCTTTCTTTCCCCGTTCTCGATTTTCAAAAAGCGGACCTGATGCGTGCCTGCATCGAGGATGCCGCAAGCGAAGGGGATAGCGTTGGCGGCATTTTGGAAACTGCCGTAATAGGGCTCCCCGCAGGCATTGGCGAGCCTTGGTTTGACACGGTCGAGGGCGTACTTTCGCACGCACTTTTCTCCATTCCTGCCATCAAGGGCGTGGAGTTTGGAGAGGGCTTTGGTATGGCAGACCTGCGCGGAAGCGAAGCAAACGATGCTTTGCGCATAGAGAACGGACGCGTGATTACCACAACCAACCACAACGGCGGCATTAACGGCGGCATTACAAACGGAATGCCCCTTATCTTCCGTTGTGCAGTCAAGCCCACACCGTCCATCTTCCAAGAGCAAGAGAGCGTAGACCTTGCAAGCGGACAAAATACGACGCTTACCCTGCAAGGCAGACACGACCCTGCCATCATCCACCGCGCACGCGTTGTTGTGGATAGCGTAGTGGCACTTGTTTTGTGCGATCTGCTTGCACTCCGTTTTGGAACCGATTTTCCGAAATAAACTGAATTTGAAATAAAGAGAAGGGAGGTCACAAATATGCAATACGGTCTCATTGGCGAAAAATTAGGGCATAGCTTTTCGGCAGAAATACACCAAAAGCTTAAAAGCCACCCCTATGCACTCGTAGAGCTTGACCGAGATGAGATCGACGCATTTTTTGCGGCAAAGGATTTTTCCGCTATCAACGTGACCATTCCTTATAAGTCCACGGTTATCCCGTATCTCTCGCAGGTTAGCGAGCAGGCAAAAGCCATTGGCGCGGTCAACACCGTTGTCAACCGTGGGGGAGAGCTGTGGGGATACAACACCGATTTTTACGGCTTGCAGTCGCTCATAGCGCACGCAGGTATTACACTCAAGCACAAAAAGGTTGCCATTCTCGGCACGGGCGGAACCTCTAAAACCGCTCACGCAGTTGCAAAGTTTTTGGAAGCGCGAGAGATCCTGACCGTTAGCCGCACGGCTGGCGAGGGTGTCATTACCTATGCCGACCTGATGGAAGAGCACACCGACGTTGACGTCATCATCAATGCCACCCCCGTAGGAATGTATCCCAACACCGAGGCAATGCCTGTTGATATTTCTCAATTTTCAAATCTTTCGGGCGTTATTGACGTCATTTACAACCCACTTCGAACGCAATTGATCATAGATGCACAAAAGCACGGCGTACCTGCCGAGGGCGGACTTTATATGCTCGTTGCCCAAGCGGTGCGCGCATCCGAGCTTTTTCTCGATTGCACGTATGAGGCAAATACCGCCGATCGCATTTATAAAGAGTTGATGAACCAAACCGAAAATATCGTTCTTTCGGGCATGCCTGCCTCGGGCAAGAGCACCGTTGGTAAGCGCTTGGCAGAAGAACTCAAAAGAGACTTTTTCGATCTTGACGAGGAGATCATTCGCACAGAGGGACGCTCCATTCCCGAAATTTTTGCAACCGAGGGAGAAGCCTTTTTCCGCGATCTCGAAACGCGCGTTTTGCGCGATGTCTTATCGAATAAAAAGAATATCGTTCTCGCCACGGGCGGTGGCGCGATCTTGAAGGACGAGAATATTGACCTCTTGCACCGCAACGGAAAGATTTATTTTATCGACCGCCCACTCGCGGCGCTGCTTCCTACCGCAGACCGCCCCTTGGCTTCCTCACGCGAGGCGATCCGCCGGCGATACGAGGAGCGCTATGAGCGCTACTGTGCCACAGCCGATTGCCGTATTGACGGTGACGGAAGCATTGAAGACGTAGCAGAACGCATCAGAAAGGAGTTTTTGAGCCTATGAAACTGTATATTCTGAACGGTCCCAACCTCAATTTTTTGGGCATCCGTGAGCCGCAGCACTATGGCAACACCACCTACGAGGGGCTCCTTGAAATGATCCGCGCCCACGCTGCCGAAATTGGCGTTGAAGTCGAATGCTATCAATCCAATCACGAGGGCGACCTCGTTGATAAAATTCAAGAAGCGTATTATCAAAAGGCAGACGGCATCGTTATCAATCCCGGTGCCTATACGCACACAAGCATTGCACTGCTGGATGCCGTAAAATCCGTAGGCATTCCCACCGTTGAGGTGCATATCTCCAAGGTTGAACAAAGGGAAGATTTCCGCCAGATCAGCTACATTCGTGCCGCTTGCCAAAAGACCATCACAGGGCAGGGCACACAAGGATACCTTTTGGCAATGGACTTTCTTTGCGAGCTTCTTGCAAAAGGAGAGGCAAAATGAACGTCCGTATCTATCCGTCACTTGCACGCGGGAGCGTGAGCGCGCCGCCTTCCAAAAGCATGGCGCACCGCGCACTCATCTGTGCCGCGCTCTCCTCGGGTGTGAGCCGCATTTGCGGTGTTTCCGACTGTGAGGACGTCAGCGCAACGCTTGATTGCTTGCGCGCGCTTGGTGCGGAATGCAAAATTGAAAATGACACAGTCACTATTCAGGGCATTGATTTTACCCAAACTCAAAATATGACCTTGCCTTGCCGTGAGAGCGGTAGCACGATGCGCTTTATGCTGCCGTTGTGCTTGCTTTCGGGCAAAGAAGCCACGCTCGTTGGCGCGCCATCCCTTTTGCACCGCCCAATGAAGGTCTATCAAAATCTTTGCGCGGAGCACGACCTTTTCTTTGAGCAAACCGAGCAGGGCATTACCGTAAAAGGGCCTCTCTTGGCAGGCGAATACACCCTTCCGGGCGATGTTAGCAGCCAATTTATCAGTGGAATGCTGTTTGCACTAACACAAATTGCAGGAAAAAGCATTTTGCATATTCTCCCACCCTTTGAGAGCCGTTCTTACGTGCTGCTCACCCTGCAAGCGCTTGTTGCTTTTGGCGCAGACGTTGAATGGCTTGACGATCTTACCCTGTGTGTTCGCGGTGGCAAGCCGATGATCGCACAAAACATCACTGTTGAGGGTGATTATTCAAACGCCGCATTTCTCTCTGCATTCAATTTGCTTGGGGGAGAAGTAACGGTCACAGGTCTCAATTCTGCATCCTTGCAGGGAGACCGCGTTTATGTAGAACACTTTGCAAGCCTTGCAGACGGGTTTGCTACCATATCTTTGGCGGATTGCCCCGACCTCGCCCCCATTCTGTTCGCGCTTGCGGCAAAAGGAGAGGGAGGACGCTTTACCGATACGCGCCGCCTTGCCATCAAGGAGAGCAACCGCGCCGAGGTGATGGCACAGGAGCTGCGCAAATTCGGCACGACGGTCGAGGTGCACGAAAATGAAGTTATCATCACCCCCACCGCCTTCCACGCGCCAACCGAAACGCTCCTTGGGCACAACGACCATCGCATCGTAATGTCGCTTACCGTTCTTGCAACCCTGACGGGTGGCGTGATCGAGGGTGCTGAGGCAGTCGCCAAAAGCTTTCCCGACTTTTTCGAGCGCATCTCCTCGCTCGGCATCAAAATAGAAAAAATTACCCAATAAAAAGGAAATTCCCCCATGCCCCCCCTTACAAAAGACACCAAAATTCTCATCGTAGGCTTGGGCGTTATCGGTGGCAGCTATGCCCGCGCCCTGAGTCGTAACGGATACTCTGTCCGTTGTATCACAAAAGAGCAAAAAGACGTCGACTACGCACTCTCACTCGGTATGATCGAGCAGGGGAGTACCGAGGTCACAAAAGAGACTGTCGAATGGGCAGATCTTGTTGTTTTTGCGCTTTATCCGCATATTTTTATTGAATGGATCAAGGAATACCAACACTTGTTTCGCGCAGGAACACTCATCACCGACGTAACGGGCGTTAAGAGCCGCATTGTTGATGAGGTACAAAGCATTCTGCGCCCCGACGTCGAATTTATTGCCGCACACCCTATGGCAGGACGTGAGAGCAGCGGCGTAGAGTATAGTGACGACCGCGTATTTATCGGCGCAAACTATATCATTACCCCCACCGAGCGCAACACCCCCGAGGCGATCGAGGCTTGCCGCGCTTTGGGCGAGGTGCTTGGCTTTGCGCGCATAACCGAGCTGTCGCCCGAGGAGCACGACCGCATGATCGCGTTTCTCTCGCAGCTGACGCACTGCATTGCCGTTACGTTGATGACCGCAAACGACTCTCCCATGATGGAAAAATACACAGGCGACTCCTTCCGTGACCTGACGCGCATCGCAAAGATCAACGACGTGATGTGGTCGGAGCTCTTTCTCTTAAACCGCGAGGCACTCCTATCCCAAATGGATGCCTTTGCCGATGAGTTCGACCGCTTCCGCACAATGCTGCGAGAAGAGGACGGAGAGGGGATGCGCGACGTGATGCGCCGTGCCACCGCTCGCCGAATGCTTTTTGATAAGCCGAAGGCAAACCAATAATATAAATTTTTAACAACGTTTTTCTATACCCGAAAGGAACCCACCGCTATGAATATGGAATTTTACCGCAAGCTCCCCATTCCAAAGGAGATCAAGGAAGAATACCCCGTTACACCGGCGCTGAAAGCTACAAGAGATGCAGCCGTTGAGGAGCTGAAAAGAATATTTGAAGGAAAGAGCGATAAATTTGTGCTTGTTATCGGTCCTTGCTCGGCCGACCGCGAGGATGCCGTTATCGACTATATCTCGCGCTTGCGCACCGTTCAGGATAAGGTTGCCGATAAAATTATGATCGTGCCTCGCATCTACACCAACAAGCCCCGCACCACGGGAGAAGGGTATAAGGGAATGTTGCACCAACCCGACCCCAATGCCGATCCCGACTTGCTCAAGGGCATCATTGCTATCCGTCGCTTGCATCTGCGCGCCCTTGCCGAAACAGGCTTTGGTTGTGCCGATGAAATGCTGTATCCCGAAAATCATCGCTACCTCTCCGACCTGCTTACCTACGTAGCAGTTGGTGCACGCTCGGTAGAGGATCAGCAGCACCGCCTGACCGCCAGCGGACTTGATATTCCCGTTGGTATGAAGAACCCCACCTGCGGAGATCTGAACGTTATGATGAACTCGGTCAAGGCAGCGCAAAGCTCGCATATGTTCCTTTACCGCGGTTGGGAGGTCAAGAGTGCAGGCAACCCCCATGCACACGCTATCCTGCGCGGATACGTTGACACCAAGGGGCAGAGCGCACCCAACTATCACTATGAAAACCTGATCACCTTGGCAGATATGTATGCCAAGAGCGGTCTTGTCAACCCCGCCGTTATCGTCGATACCAACCACGCCAACTCGGGCAAGCAATGCCTCGAGCAGGTGCGTATCGCCAAAGAGGTCCTGCACGCTTGCCGCCACTCGGCAGACGTTAAAAGGATCGTTAAGGGGCTGATGATCGAGAGCTACATTGAGGATGGCGCACAAAAGATCGGCCCCGATGAGATCTACGGTAAATCTATTACCGACCCCTGCCTTGGTTGGGAAAAGACCGAGCGTCTTATCTACGATCTTGCAGAAGTACTTTAAAAAATCCTTTAGTGAGGAGAAGATATTATGAGCAACTATAAAATCGAAACCAAATGTGTGCAGGGCGGTTATACTCCCGGCAACGGCGAGCCTCGCCAAATTCCGATCGTGCAAAGCACGACCTTCCATTATGACACAAGCGAGGATATGGCAAAGCTATTTGACCTTGAAGCTTCGGGATATTTTTACTCCCGTCTGCAAAACCCCACCTGCGATACCGTTGCAGCAAAGATCTGTGAGCTCGAAGGGGGAAGTGCCGCAATGCTGACCTCGTCGGGTCAGGCGGCAAACTTTTATGCCGTATTTAATATTGCTACCTGCGGAGACCACGTTGTATCGGCTTCCACCATTTATGGTGGCACCTTTAACCTTTTCTCGGTTACAATGAAGAAAATGGGTATTGACTTCACCTTTGTTTCTCCCGATTGCACCGAGGAGGAGCTGGCGGCGGCATTCCGTCCCAACACAAAGGCAGTGTTTGGTGAGACCATTGCAAACCCTGCGCTTACCGTTCTTGATATCGAAAAATTTGCAAAAGCCGCACACGCGCACGGTGTTCCGCTTATCATCGATAACACCTTTGCCACCCCCATTAATTGCCGTCCCTTTGAGTGGGGCGCTGACATCGTCACGCACTCCACAACCAAGTATATGGACGGTCACGGTGCGGCGGTTGGTGGTTGCATCGTTGATTCCGGTAATTTTGATTGGATGGCGCATAAAGAAAAATTCCCCGGACTCTGCACCCCCGACGATAGCTATCACGGCATCGTTTATGCCGAAAAATTCGGTCAGGGTGGGGCATTTATCACCAAAGCCACTGCACAATTGATGCGTGACTTCGGCTCCACTCCCGCACCGCAAAGTGCATTTTTGCTCAATTTGGGCTTGGAAAGTCTGCACGTTCGTATGGAGCGTCACTGTGCAAACGCTCTCGCGGTTGCAACCTTCCTCAAAAACCATCCCAACGTAACCTGGGTAACCTATGCCGATCTTGAGGGCGACAAATACTACGACCTTGCAAAGAAGTATATGCCCAAGGGCACCTGCGGCGTTGTCAGCTTCGGCGTCAAGGGTGGCAGAAGTGCGGCAGAGAAGTTTATGAAGCATCTTAAGGTTGCCGCAATCGAAACCCACGTAGCGGACGCGCGCACCTGCTGTCTGCATCCCGCAAGTGCTACACACAGACAAATGAGCGACGAAGAGCTGATCGCCGCAGGCGTATCGGGCGATCTCGTTCGTTATTCTTGCGGACTTGAGAATGCCGAAGATCTTATTGCCGACCTTAAGCAAGCACTCGAATCCATTTGATTTTTTTGAACAAACAAACGAAGGAGTAGGACAGAATGCCCATCAAAATTCCCAACCAATTACCTGCAACAAAAACGCTCGCTGAGGAGAATATCTTTGTAATGACCGATGCGCGCGCCGTTGCGCAGGATATCCGCCCCTTGCAGATCTTGATGCTGAATTTGATGCCCACCAAAATTGATACGGAAACGCAGCTTTCCCGCCTTTTGGGCAACACCCCCTTGCAGGTCGAGCTGACGCTGATGCATACAAGCTCTCACAAGTCAAAAAATACATCCGAGGACCATCTTTTAGCGTTCTACACCACCTTTGATAAGGTCAAGGATCGCTATTTTGACGGTCTTGTCATCACGGGTGCTCCCGTTGAAATGCTCGAATTTGAAGAAGTAGAGTATTGGAACGAGCTTTGCGAGATTATGGAATGGAGCACCACGCACGTGCACAGCACCTTCCACATCTGTTGGGGCGCGCAAGCGGGGCTTTATTATCACTTTGGCGTGCAAAAGAAGGCACTTGATAAAAAAATGTTCGGTGTATTTCCGCACGTTGCCGACTATAAGCGTTCCATGCTTTTCCGCGGCTTTGACGACGTCTTTATGGTGCCGCATTCCCGTCATACCACCATTGACCGCGCGGATCTTGAGGGCATCCCCGGGCTGAAAATTTTGGCTTCCTCTCCCGAGGCAGGTGTCTTTGCGCTCTCAACGAAGAAGGGAAGACAGATCTTCATTACAGGACACCCCGAATACGATGCCGAAACTCTCGGTCGCGAATATTGGAGAGACGTCAACGCGGGCAAGCCTATCGAAATTCCCAAAAATTATTATCCCGATAACGATCCTTCCAAGGCTCCCGTTTCCACGTGGCGCTCTTCGGCAAACCTCTTGTATTGCAATTGGCTCAACTACTTCGTTTATCAGACAACGCCCTTCGATCTGCAAAAGATCAAGGAGTCACACGCCGCAACCGAGGAACCGGTTTAGGGGCTGAGCCATTCAGATGCAGAAGGCGTGATTTGGTCCTCGTAGGCGTACAAAGGTACGCCAGAGAACCAAATCGCGACTAAAAAGCCACATAAAAAGAAGAAATCCGCCGAATTTTTTCGGCGGATTTCAACATATTAAAAACTCAAGGCTACATTTTTTAATTGGTCTTGAGCTTTGTTTATAAGAGTGGCTTTTGTTCTGCGCTAAATGAATCAGCCCCGGTTTTATTGAATCATATCAATTCCGGTCTGCAGAGTCGCGGCGTCAATGGCACCAATAGCGTATGCGATGAGATAGCCCTCTGCGTCAATAAAGTAGGTGGCGGGCAGGGAATATACCTCGTAAGCATCGGAAGCCTCATATGCTGTGTCGAAGAATACGGGAAATGTATAGCCTTGTTCTTCAATAAAGCCTTTTGCGCTTGAGAGCGTCTCGCGTCCACCGGTCATATTGACCATCAAAAATTGCACTTCGTCGCCAAGCTCAAGATATTTGGCGTGAAAATCTGGCATCTCACCCTTACAGGGCGGGCACCAGCTTGCCCAAAAGTTGAGCACAATGGGCTTGCCAAAGAAGTCCGAAAGCTTGACTGCATTGCCGTTGGCATCATAAACTGTAAAATCCATTGCCTTCGGCTCTGTGCGGGCGGGGGGAGCTTCCGTTTCTTGCGGTTCTTCTTTTTCGGTTTCCTTTGGCGTTTCCTGAGGCTGCGTTTCCTGTTGATCCTCTTGGCCGTCGGTAACGTTTGCTCCACCATCGGGAGTTGTCTCTTCCGGAAGCGGCGTGCTTTCCTCCTTAGGGGATTGCGGTGCGTAGGTGTTCAACTGATTTTTTGGAGCTGCATCTGCGAGGTTGCAGGAAGTAGCAAATGCCGCAACCAGCACAAGAGCAAGCGATAGTACTAAAAACTTTTTCATAATAAACCTCCTTTAGGATAAGAGACCGATCACACGGTCAAACATTCCGGTTGCCATCAAAATACCGATGAGGATCAAAAGACTTCCACTAACGATATTGATGACCTTATAATGCTTTTTGATCCAGTTAAATGCGTTTTTGAGATAATCGATGAGCAGTGCGCTCAGCACAAAGGGGATAGCCAACCCGAGCGAGTAGAGAAAGAGCATCAGCATACCCTCTACCACGTGTGCCTGCTGTGCAGCCAGCATCAGCGCCGTTCCAAGAAAGGCACCAACGCAAGGAGTCCAACCAATCGAGAAGACTGTTCCAAAGAGAAGAGCTGGGAAGAATCCCATCTTTTCGGGGTCTATATTCTTTTTGATCCCTTTGAAGAGCTTGAGCTCAAACAAACCGAGAAAGCTCAGGCCGAACAAGATCACCAAAAGACCCGAAACGATATTGACAGCTACGCGATAGTCACGCAAAAATCTGCCAATCGTTCCTGCCAAGGCACCCATCGCTACAAACACGATCGTAAAGCCCATCACAAAGCCAAGCGCATTGGTCAGCGTTCGCTTTGTCCTTCTCTGTCCGCCACCCGCAAAGTAGGAAATATATATTGGGAGCATCGGTAAGAGACACGGGGAAATAAAAGTAAAAATTCCTTCTATAAATACAAGTAAGTATTGCATATAGAATACCTCCTTTGTTTTTTACGACTTTATTATATAATAAATTGAAAAGCATTTCTGTGATAAAATCACACAAAATACCATTTTATCAAAATCTTTTCATTTTTTGCCCGCTTTGGGTTGATTTTTTGCAAAAAAACGTGTATAATGAACACAAAGAGAAAGAAAGACATGGAGGGAAGGAGAGTCGCGATGGAATTTCAAAGCTATTTTCCAATATGGAACAAGCTGGACGAGGCGCACAGGGAGAAGCTGCGTGCTGCCGTTTCCTTCAAAAAAATAGAAAAAGGAACTATCTTGCACAATGCAAGTATGGATTGCACGGCGCTTTTTTTGGTAAGATCGGGGCAGCTGCGCGCCTATATGCTCTCCGAGGAGGGAAGAGAGATCACGCTCTACCGCCTTTTTGACAGAGACCTGTGTCTGTTCTCTGCATCCTGTCTGATGCGCTCCATTCAGTTTGAAATTACGATAGAGGCGGAAAAGGATACCGAGCTTTGGGTCATTCCCGTTCGTGTTTACCAAAAAATCATGGAGGAGTCCGCTCCCCTTGCCAATTACACCAACGAAATCATGGCAACGCGCTTTACCGACGTAATGTGGCTCGTGGAGCAGATCATGTGGAAGAGCTTGGATCGCCGCCTTGCTTCCTTTTTAATAGAAGAAGCTGCCATTGAGGGAAGTCACGTGCTCAAGCTCACACACGAGGGCATTGCCAACCACATCGGTTCTCACCGCGAGGTCATTACCCGAATGCTCAAGTATTTTCAAACCGAGGGAATGGTCGCCCTTGCCCGCGGCACTGTGGAGATCATTGACGAAGAAAAGCTCGAGGCACTTTGCTAATAATAAATAAGAAGAAATCCGCCGAAAGATCGACGGATTTCTTCTTTTTTACTCAATCGAGCATTTTTAAAATATCTTCCTTGGAGCGAGCACCGATTGCCGAATTGACGATCTTGCCACCCTCAAACACAAGCAGCGTGGGAATGCTCATAATGCCAAAACGAACGGCAAGCTCTTCCTCGTCATCAACGTTGATCTTTCCAACCTTAATGTCGTCGCGCTCATCGGCGATCGCATCTACAATGGGGGATACCATACGGCAGGGACCGCACCAGGGCGCCCAAAAGTCAACGAGCACCTTCTTGTCGGCGTTTAAAACCTCTGCTTCAAAATTAGATTGATTGATATTTACAACTGACATCTTTATGTCCTCCTTTTTCTTTTTACATTATAATTATACCACGCAAAAAGTCACTTGTATGTGATAAAATCACAAAAAAGGGAAAAATTTTTGCCGGCTTAAATTTTTGCCGTTTTGCCTCTCCAAAAAGCGCAATTTTTGACCGAAAAAGCAAGATTTGTCGCATCATTGTCAAAAAAATAACTTGTCAAAAAACCACAAAATATAGTGTTTTGCCCTTGACAAAACCACAAAATATGGTATAATATATGTACCCCATAGGCATATTAGCAAATGCGTTGTTCAATGTGACAAATTTGCTTGTACATATTTTGTAAATTATAAACAAAAGGAGGAGAAAATGAAGGTTATTAAGAGAAACAGCTCCGAAGTTACGTTCGATATCAGTAAGATCATTACCGCCATTACGAAGGCAAACGAAGCTGTTGAAGAAGAGGCAAGATTGACACCGATGCAGATCAAACGCATCGCCGAGGCGGTGGAGCTGAGCTGTATCAGAATGAACAGAGCCCCCGAGGTGGAGGAGATCCAGGATCTGGTCGAATCGCAGATCATGGCACACGGAGCTTACGAGGTAGCAAAAAAGTATATTACTTACCGCTACACCAGAGCCCTTGTGCGTCGCTCCAATACCACCGATGAAAAGATTTTGAGCCTGATCGAGTGCTGCAACGAAGAGGCAAAGCAGGAGAACGCAAACAAAAATCCCACTGTCAACAGCGTTCAACGCGACTATATGGCAGGTGAGGTAAGCCGCGACATTACAACGCGTCTGCTCCTTCCCGAGGATGTCGTTCAAGCACACGAAGAGGGTATCATTCACTTCCACGATACCGACTACTACGCGCAGCACATGCACAACTGCGACCTTGTTAACCTTGAGGATATGCTGCAAAACGGAACGGTCATCTCCGGCACGATGATCGAGCGTCCCCACAGCTTTTCCACGGCGTGTAACATTGCAACACAGATCATTGCGCAGGTTGCAAGTAATCAATATGGCGGTCAGAGCATCTCGCTCACACATCTCGCACCTTTTGTACAGGTAAGCCGCGAAAAGATTACAAAAGCCGTTAAAGAGGAAATGGCAGCCATCGGCACCACTCTTACCGACGAGCAGCTTTCTACTATTGTAGAAAAACGCTTGCGCGAGGAGATCAGCAAGGGTGTTCAAACCATTCAGTATCAGGTCGTAACACTTCTCACCACCAACGGTCAGGCACCCTTTGTCACCGTATTTATGTACCTTGGCGAAGCGAGAAGCGAGCAAGAAAAGAAGGACCTCGCCATTATCATTGAGGAAACTCTCCTGCAACGCTACGAGGGTGTTAAGAATGAAGAAGGCGTTTACGTCACTCCCGCATTCCCCAAGCTCATCTACGTTCTCGAGGAACAAAACATCCACGAGGATTCCCCCTATTACTACCTTACCAAGCTTTCGGCAAAATGCACCGCGCGCCGCATGGTTCCGGACTACATTTCCGAAAAGAAGATGCTCGAGCTCAAGGTCGACAAAAACGGGGAAGGTCACTGCTACACCTGCATGGGTTGCCGCAGCTTCCTGACACCTTTTGTTGACGAAAACGGTCAGCCGAAGTATTACGGTCGCTTCAATCAGGGCGTTGTTACCATCAACCTGCCCGACGTAGCACTCTCTTCCGGCGGAAATATTGAAAAATTCTGGAAGATCTTTGACGAACGCCTTGAGCTTTGTCACAAGGCATTGATGTGCCGTCACGAGCGCCTCAAGGGCACTCTTTCCGATGTTGCTCCCATTCTGTGGCAATACGGCGCGCTTGCAAGACTCAAGAAGGGCGAGCCCATCGACAAGCTCCTTTACGGTGGTTATTCCACCATTTCGCTCGGTTACGCAGGTCTTTACGAGTGTGTTAAGTATATGACCGGCAAGAGCCACACCGATCCCGCCGCTACTCCCTTTGCACTCAGCGTTATGCAGTACCTCAACGACGCCTGCAAAAAGTGGAAGGCAGAGCACAACATCGACTTCAGCCTTTACGGCACGCCCCTGGAATCCACCACCTACAAGTTTGCAAAGTGTCTCCAAAAGAGATTTGGCGTGGTTCCCGGCATCAACGATAAGGGTTATATCACCAACAGCTACCACATCCACGTAACCGAAGAGATCGACGCCTTCTCCAAGCTGGCGTTCGAGGCACAGTTCCAACAGCTCTCTCCCGGCGGCGCTATCAGCTACGTTGAGGTTCCCAATATGCAACAAAACCTCGAGGCAGTACTTCAGGTTATGCGCTTTATCTACGATAACATTATGTATGCCGAGCTCAACACCAAGTCCGACTACTGCCAAGAGTGCGGTTGGGACGGTGAAATTGAGATCGTTGAGGTTGACGGCAAGCTGATTTGGAAATGCCCCAAGTGCGGCAACACCGATCAAAGCAAAATGAACGTTGCTCGCCGTACCTGCGGCTACATTGGCACGCAGTATTGGAATCAGGGTAGAACCCAAGAGATCAAGGAGCGCGTACTGCATCTGTAAGCTATGAACTACTGTGAAATCAAAAAATGCGACATCGCCAATGGGGAAGGTGTGCGCACAGTCCTCTTTGTTTCGGGCTGCACAAACCATTGCGAGGAGTGCTTTCAGCCCCAAACGTGGGATTTTTGCTACGGCGAACCCTTCACACGCGAGGTTGAGGACGAGATCATCGCATCCTGCAAGCCCTATTTCATCAATGGGCTAACGCTGCTTGGCGGTGAGCCGTTCGAGCCAAAGAACCAAGGCGCACTCGTTGCCTTTCTCCGCCGCTTTCGCGAGGAGTGTCCCAATAAGACCGTTTGGTGCTTTACGGGATTTACCCTTGACGAGGAGCTATGGAAAGAGGGAAGCTATCCCCGATGCGAGCATACCGACGAAATGCTTTCTCTGATCGACGTGCTGGTCGACGGTAGATACGTAAAAGCGCTCAAGGATATTTCCTTGCGTTTTCGCGGCTCTTCTAACCAGCGCATCATTGATATGAAAGCAACTCTTGAAAAGAAAGAGATCGTCCTTTGGGACAAGTAAAAAAGAAAAGCACCGACACGGCGTGTCGGTGCTTTTTTTGCAAGTAAAAATCGGCTTTCTTGCAAAAAATGGAAAAAAGGATAAAAAACAGCTTCTTTTTTGCGTTTTTTTACATATTTATATATAAAAAAGCGTTATTTTTTTGGCATTTCTATTGACATTGTGATGAAAAAGTGATAAAATGAATTATCTATTTTTTTGTATCTAATTAAAGTATGATATATAAATATGTAATAGGAGGAAAAAAGCGAGATGTCGACGAACGAAAAATCAAACGTTCAAAATCAAGCGGTAGATAAAAAGCAAAGAACGCTCACAATCATTGGCATCGTTTTGTGCGTCATTTTAGTACCCATTCTCATAGTCAACTGCACGCTCATTATCAAGAGCTTTATCAACAAAAACGAGGTGCCCGATTTTGCGGGCGTTGTTCCGCTCATCGTCCTTTCAGATTCTATGTATCCCGATATCAAAAAGGGCGACCTCATCATTGTAAAGGAAGTGGACCCCAGCGAAATTGAGGTTGGAACGGTTATTTCCTTCTACGCAGCCGAGGATAATTACACAACCATTTGGACTCACAAGGTAATCGAGGTTATCGAAGAGAACGGTGAAGTAAAATTCAGAACGCAAGGTATCAACAACCCCACACCCGACGGCAAGCTCCGCGAGGCAGATAAGATCGTTGGCAAATGGGATGACTTCCGCATTGGCGGTGCAGGCAACCTTGCAATGGCAATGCAAAAGCCGGGCGGACTTATCGTTTGCGTAGTCGTTCCCATTCTTCTGTTTGTTGGATACGACGTTATCCGCCGCAAGATGTACGAAAAGGGCAAGACCGAAGACGTTGATGCTCTCCGCGCCGAGCTTGAGGCACTCAAGGCAGAAAAAGCCAAGGCAGCCGAGGTCAGCGCACAAGCAAAGGCTGATGCCGCCGAAGAGGTCAAGGCAGAGGAAAAGGTTGAAACGCAACCCGCACCCGAAGCAGCCCCCGAGCCTACTCCTCAAGCTGAACAACCCAAGCAGGAGTAATCTCCTCAATTCCACACTCAATTGATATTTTGAGGCGCTCGCCTCTTAATATAAAACAACTTTGTTATTCTTCCCACGGAAGCCACGCCGCGAGATGAATACATAAAAACCTAAGATTTTTTGGCGATGAAATCTATAGGTGAACCCATCGCCAAAAAAACGTATTCCCTCGGGTTAGGGAAGAATAATTTTTTCAAAACAAGAAAGGAATTTCTACTATGAAGAAAAACGTAATGATGAGAGTTGCTTCCGCTCTTTTGGTAGCAGTTCTTATGACAACCTGTGCTATTTCCGGCACGTTCGCAAAGTATACCACAACCGATAGTACCGCTCTCGAAACTGCTCGCGTAGCAAAGTGGGGTGTTACTGTAGACGCTATCGGTGAAACTGCTTTTTTGACCAATTATGAAGATGGTGATGTAATCTCCTCTGAAACTGGTGTAAAAGTTGTTGCTCCCGGTACTGAAGGCGTTCTTGGTGGCGTTAGTATTTCTGGTACCACCGAAGTTAAGGTTAAGGTTGTTGTAACCGCTGACCTCGAACTCACAGGATGGGTAATTGATACCGATACCGTATATTGTCCTATCGTATTCACCGTAGGCGCTGAGGAAATCAAGATGGAAGGCGAAATCGATACTCTTGAAGAACTTGAAGCAGCTGTTGAAGCTAAGTTCACTGCTCTCAGTAAGGCAGAAGTAGCAGCTAATGCTACTCTTGCGAGCAGTCTTTCCGTTTCTTGGGCATGGGCATTCGAGGGTGACAATGCAAGCGATACCAAACTTGGCAAGCTTAATCCTGCTCCCGAAATCAGCTTTACTTGCTCTGTAGAAGTAACCCAACTCGGTGACTAATTCTAACCCAAATTAGACAAATCTAAAACAAAATTGATATCCCCCCAACCCATCGTGGCTGGGGGCGGGGGGATACAAAATCAAAAATCGCGAGATTTTTGGTTTTTCAGGGCGATCAAATGCAACTGATTGTCGTGAAAAGCCAAAAAACAAAATTTGATGAAAGGAGAAAAACGCAATGGCACAAGAAAAAGCCTCTACAAAAGTGAATAGTGACCTTGAATTGGAAAAGCTGCAGGTATCCAACAAGCAACGCATCTTTTTGGTTGTTACCATTACGCTTTTGCTCCTCTCAACCATTCTTCTCGGCATTCGCATTGCCGACTACGCACAGCAGGATAAGCGCGAGGTGACAATTGAGGTAGGCAACGATGCCAAAGTTCACCTTTTTGCTCTCCAATACACAAACGAATCCGGCGAAGTCATTATTCAAAGTAACAACGAGAATAAGGTCATAGCCCCCGGCTCGGGTTCTTCCTACACCGTTCGTTTGCGCAATGCCGACGAATACGCGCTTGATTATGAGCTCAAGCCAAAGGTCGTTTTCTCCACCAGATATCAGGTTCCGCTGCAAGTCAAAATGAAAACCTCTGATGGCGAGTACGTTCTCGGCTCCGATGAACAATGGGCAACCCTGCAGGATTTGAGAAGCCTCAGCCACACGGGCACGCTCGAAAAGACCAAAGCAGCCGAATACGTTTTTGAATGGCAATGGCCCTATGAGAGCGGAAACGACGGCTTTGATACCGAGCTCGGCAATCAGGATAGAGACGTTGGCGTTGAGATCTCCTTTACCTTCCACGCAGTAGCAAACACCACGTTGGATGCCAACGGCGGTTGGGAGGGGCACCCCGATATGGGCAAGAACCTCGCCCTTGCAATGGCGGCAGGCATTCTTCTTATATCTGCAATCGTTACCATTGCTGTAATCGTTAAGAAGCGCAAGGAAGCACTTGCAGGAATCGTGGATCCCGAATTTGTTCCTGCTCCCAAGGAAGAAAAGAAAGAAGCCCCCAGCAGCACGCAAACCATTACCCTCGAAATGTTGGCGGCAAACTTCCATGGAGCTGCAGTTATCAACCTCGCAACCTTAAAGAGAAGAGGCTTGGTGCCTGTTAATACAAGCAGCATCCACCTTACGGCAAGTCCCAACTTTGTTCTCACAAAACCGCTTGTTATCTTTGTAAACAGTGCTTCTGCCGATGCAAAGCGCATTGTCGCCTCGGCGGGCGGTGCCGTAGTTATTTCATAAAGTTAATTGGAGTTTGTTTTGAAAATTCAACTGAAATCAGTTATTCGAATTTCGGTTCTCGTTCTGTTGGCTGTCCTTATTGGTGTTAGCATTTATTCAATCAATGCAAGCATGCTTGGCGGCAACGCGCTCCCAATGCCGTTTGGCTTTGGCATGACGGTCGTTCTTTCGGGCAGCATGGAACCTGAGCTTTCGGTCGACGACCTTTTAATCGTCACCCCATCCGATACCTACGAGGTTGGCGACGTAGTCGTTTATCAAACCCAGCGAACTGCCGTGGTGCATCGCATCGTCGCAATCAACGGCGATAAGATCATCACGCGCGGTGACGCAAACAATACAGATGATGACCCCATTGCAAAAGAGAACATAAAGGGAAAGGTCATTTTCGCCATTCCGTTTATCGGTCTCATCGTCAATCTTATCAAAACCCCGTTTGGCACCATCCTTTTGCTTGGCGCTGCCGTTTGGCTCTTGGAAGCATCCTTTAAAAAGGAAAAAGACAAAAAAGCCGAAGAGCTTGCCGCCATTCGCCGCGAGATCGAAGAACTCAAAAAGGATGCCGAACCCCCACAAGAAACCACCGATATAAATAATAAGGAAGAAAACTAATCACGAAAGGCGGTGTAAATTATGAAATTTTTAAAATCGAATAATAAAGCACCGCTGTTTTCAACGATGCACGTAGCCCTCTTGCTTTTGTGCGCGGTACTGCTTTCTTCCTATGCTATCAACGGGCTTTACGCGCGTTATATCAGCAAAAACACAAGCTCCGCCAGCGCAAGAGTTATCCGCTTTGGCGATATTACCCTTACACAACCCGGCGACAACTACCTCATCCTTTCCCCTGGCATTACTGCCAAAAACGAAGTTAAATTAGATTTTGCCGGTAGTGAATCGGCAACCTTTGTGTTTGTTGTAATCACACCTTCAGAGCATTGGACGTACGCAGAGAACATGCTGAAAATTAAGCACGGTGAAAAAGAAATTGCAACTCTCGGGGTCAACAGTGATTGGACCCACCTGATAACCGACGGCGACAAATTTGTGTTCTATCGAGCACTTGATCCCAACGTAGTGCTTGCCGATGTTCAAATCTTTACCAATCAAAACGGCGTAAACGGAGGTGTTGCCATCAGTAATCAGGCAACCGCAGCCGATCTTTCCGCTTTAAAAACAGGCGGGGACATTTCTATTTCCGTCAAAGCCATTGCTGTGCAAAGCATCGGCTTTGAAAACGCGACCGAAGCGTGGGATTCGGTCAAAAATAATTAAAGGAGGACTACATATATGAATATGAAGAAAATTTTATGTGTAATCCTCTGCATTTGCATGCTTTTGACCACCGAAATGCTCACCTTTGTGGCAAGCGCCGTCGAATTCCTTCCCACCTTCGACTTCTCCGGCATCAAAGATGCAATCAATGCGTTGGTGGGCTATCACGGTGACATTGTTGTTATATATTGCTACGATCCTCAAAATGCATCAGCTGACGTAGATAGCAATCTTCCGGACCCTATGAATATCGTTATTGGTGCGGGCGAGACAACATTTAACGAAACATTTTTGGTTCGTTCTTTGGTTGGTTACAAGGCATCTTACGTTACACAAGTAGAATTATCCGCTGATGATACGCCTGAAGAACGGAATGCCAAATTGCTCAATTACAATGATGATGGAGTTGGAATTGACAATGAAACAAATCTTCTCAAGTTCAATCTGAACAATGTTGATAGCAACAATCAACTTATTTATTACGTTTATTACACTGCGGCTGATGTAAATTATACCGTTAGGTATTATTTTCAAGATACCGTTGGAGATGGTTACACAGAAATCACCGCTCTTTCACTCTCCGACAAAGCAAAAACCGGAAGTGTCTTTTCTGATGAAGCATTAGCATCGATGATAGATGATAACCCCAATTTGCCCGAGAATTTTGAACAAGGATACAAACTGCTTCACGCTATTCCCGATATGGTTGCTGCCGATGGAAGTACGGTATTTCAGGTTTACTTCGATAGGGAATACTACTCGATGAACTTCAATCTCGTCGATGGTTTCGGCGTTGATCAGATATATGAACGTTACGGAGCAAATATAACTACTGGCGTTCCCACAAAACCAGGATACACTTTTAATGGTTGGTATGAGCTTACCGTTGATAGTAATAGTGACGGAATTCCGGATCAAAAGGCAAATAATGCTCCTTTACTGAATGCGGCAAATTTGCCAAAAACAATCGGGGTTCAAAACCGCTACTACCTGGCAGATTGGATTGCCGATGCAGGCGCAACTTCATATGTTATTGTCTACTGGGCAAAAGAAGAGAATGGACATCAGTATCTTCTTGGCACCAAAACAGTTACAGATGCTACCGCAGGGGGCCTTGTGAGTGGTTCAGATGATATTGATTTTGGCTATATATGTGGCTTTACGAGTGAACATGCACATACAACGATTTGTATGCCTTGTGGACATATACACACGGATGCCTGTATTAAATCCCCTTTTAGCTATGTAGGATCATTAGGTTCTGGAGATAAAAATGTCATTGACGCATTAGAAAGCGGACAATACGAAAATGGTAGCGTTTATGCAATTCAAACAGATACTGATAAGTATTACAATCGTTACTGGCTAAAACTGTATGTAAATAATACTTGGTATCAGATTGGAAACGCCGTTTCTGCAAACAATATGGGGAACTATGTTTCCGGCGAAGTGTTGGGAACAGCAGAAAATAATGGGTATTATGTTTACAAATATTCTGTCAATGGTGCATCATTAAAATGCGGTCACACGCATAATGATTCTTGCTACAATTATATTTGCGGCCTTGAAGAACATGTGCACAATTCTCAGTGTGAAATGGGCGCAACCCATTTGGTTTATGACTCTGCCGATCAAAATGTAATCATTGAAGGCGATGGAACAACGGTTATCAATGTTTATTACCGTCATAAAGAGTATACGTTGAGATTCTTTTATGCACGAAAGGATTCTGAAGGTATCTATGAGGTGGTTGGTGGTACAACGTATAATTTTGGTGATTTTGCCGACAAAAATAGCATAAACAACGAGGACGCGTGGGCTGCAGTCCCCACGTTGCTGAATAACACGACCGAATGGGGTAAGGTAAAAGATCTTCCTGCTCTTAAAGAAGACTATATTACGGATCCCAACTTAAAAAGTGAATATAAGCTGAAAACTGGGACGTTGGAGGCAAACGGTTTCACATATTACTATTTTGAGTTTGTAGCACCGTTTGGTGATGACATATCTGCCGTTTGGCCCGTTGACAAATTTGAATCTGTTGAAATTGATGAAGAGCATACTAACCACACTTGTCAATGGAGCAAAGCCTATTTTAGTGCTTGGAACGGTCAAAAGGGTGTAAAATACAGCACGGATAACAGCAACCAAACAATTAAGGGGGCATATCAGTATCTTGATGAAAATCTTGTGTTTGATAACACCATTCCGGGATACCACGACGATACGATTGTTAGCTATCTCTGTTATTGGGTAAACGGTGCCGACATAGCCTGGAGCATTCCGCATGAATTTGTGTATCACATCTATTTGCAGGTTCCAGAAAGCAAGCAACTGGAGCTTAACTCCGTAGCCTCCGGTAGTACCACCTATGTACAAAACGATCAAACCTATCAAAAAAAGGACGGGATTTGGTATCTTTTGTCCAGATCGTTCTCTGTATTTGATAATTCCGAAAAGGATCAAATCGGAAATCAAACAAAAATTTCGCTTGACGGTTACGAATGCATTAACGTTGTTGTTGACCCAACTACGGGTAGCAATGAAGGGGTAGATGTTTACAAATATTATTTCTACTACCGTCTTCTCACAAGTCAAACCATAACCTTTAAAAATGAGGGTGTGGAAATTCATACCGTAACAAATGAGCCTTTTGGCAGCTTGTTAAAGGATAGTTTGGTAGATTTTGATTGGGATCTTTCTAAAAATTTTGCCACTTATTATCCCACAACACTCGAGCCGGGTGCCTATGTATTTAAGGGCTGGTGTAGCACATCCCCCTGCTCAGATGCTACGATTGTTGATCTCAATACCTTTACAATTCCCGAAGAGGATGTTATTCTTCATGCATACTGGGTTAAAAACACCTATACCGTAAAGTTTTATGAGTCTTTGAACGGTGACCTTTTGTATCAATTTGGCGGCGATGGTAATGAGAATGTTAAAATTCCTCATGGTACAATGATTGGTTCAACCAAAGATAATAATGCTCTAACGGTTAAAGACCCTACTCGCGATAACGATCACTTTATGGGATGGTTTTATGTGGATGGTATGACCAGAAAGAAATATGACCCTGCTCATACCCCTATCAAGGGAGACATGGAAATATTTGCTGTCTGGGAGGGAACCACTCCTCGTGATTATACAGTAAATTATGTGTACGAAGAGAATGGATCAACAATTCAAATAGCAGATCCTACCACGGGTGTAGCACGCGAAAACTCAACAAAGACTTTTGTTGCAAAAGCTGGTAGTGCTCTGTATTCTCAATATCAAACAAATTATTTCCCAATTTCTCAGTCTCACTCAATTGTTATCGGCGAATTCGGGAACGAATATGCTTTTAAGTATTTCCATGTTGATGGAGAACTGGAGTATACAATTAGATATGTGGATGCCGCAACCGGTGCACGTCTTCCCATTAACGATTCTTTGGCAGACGGTACAGAAATCGTAGATGGCGAGGCAAAAGTTAAAACAACAAGCTCCTACGTTGTGCATTCGTATTTCCCGTATACGGACGAATCAGATCCTAACAATATTAAGTATTACACACCGGATTCTTATAAGAAATCTTTGGTTCTTTCTATCAAGCAGAATGACCAAGGAGATTATGTAAGTGACACCGAAAAAAATGTGATTGAATTCGAGTATACGTTACAAGAGCAGCCGACAGGTTATTATGTTGTGAATTTTTACACCGAGAAACTTGGAAATACAGCGGCAACACTTAATACGGGCAATTGTGATCTACATTCCAGTATTGAGGAAGCCGTACCTTATATTTACCAGGCTGGTCAGTATATTCCTGCAACTAAAACGGTCGAATTGCCTCAAATTCTTGGCTTTACCTACAACAATACGGTAACTACAAGTGACAATAAGATTTCTTTTGAAGTTACCGTTGCTGGTGTTGAGATCAATCTTTTTTATAAGAGAAATTCCTACAACTATGATATCGAGATTCATTATCTTCAAAGTAGTGTGGAAAATGTAAAACCGATAAAATCAAATCTCACAGCAAAATACGGTGAAAAAGTGACCTATGAGCTGACCGAGGCAGATAAAAAACTTGTTTCCGGTTATCGACCAATCAACACTGTTGGTTCCGTTACCATAACAGAAAATGAAGCAAGTAACGTAATTGTATTTAACTACGAACCTATTCAGTATAATATCAGATACGTTGCGGTTACGTTTGTAGGAGGAGATAAGAAAGATATCGGTACTTTAGGTGGCTATACCTCACCGGAAGCAGAGAACAAATTGTACACTTCTGGTGCACAAACCTTTAATGGATCAACCGCAAACGCGAACGAATATTTTGAATTTGTTGGCTGGTATAAAGAGGAAGAATGTGAAAACCTCATTACAACAGATGCTAAGTATGTTCCTTCTGTAAACGATTTGAGCGAGGTAGAAGTCAACACATTCTACGCCAAGTTTGAGCGCAAAACGGGTTCGTTGACTATTGAGAGAAGCTTTGATGGTATTGACGAGACGCAAGTGTTTGTTTACAAGATAACAAATACTGCCGATGCAAACACACTCTATGTTACGGCATCGTTCTCCAATCCTACCGTCCGCATTGAAGGCTTGCTTCAAGGTGAGTATACGATTGAGCAGGTGACCGATTGGTCTTGGAGATACAATGATATCGTTACAAACAAGCAGGAAGTTTCTCTGAATAACAACGAAGTGACAATTACCTTTGCCAATGCTCCTACCAATCAGGCTTGGCTGAATTCCAATTCTCAAATTTTCAAAAACATCTTTGGGGCGGTGAACTAATATGGCAAAACAAAAACTGATTGCAATTATCATTATTTGCTCTGTTCTGTTCGCCGGAACAGTTGGTGGAGTTGTTGCCTATATGATCAAAATTTCCGAGCTGGAAACAGGCGGTTTTGCTCCCGCAAAGGTTTCTTGCAAGCTTGAGGAAACCTTTGACGCCAACCAAAAATCCAACATTACCGTTACAAACGATAACAGCAACAGCAATATTGATGTGTTTGTTCGTGTGCGATTGGTAACCTATTGGGTTGATGCAAGCGGCAATGTGATCAACAAAGCACCCGAACCCATAAGCTTTACGCTTGGGGATGATTGGATCAAGTCTGCAAATAGCGATACCTATTATTACAGGGCACCGCTTGCGGTGGGAACCAAAACAAGCGACTTATTGAATGGGCAAAAACTCACTCTAAAAAGCGAGGACGGTTGCAGACAGGTCATTGATGTGTTTGCCGAAGCCATTCAGGCGAACCCTGCAGAAGCCGCACAAAGCAGCTGGGGTGTAACCGTTACCAACAATCAAATCACTGCAGTTCAATAACAAAAACCAAGCCCCGAGGAAAAATCCTCGGGGCTATCTTTTTTTACTTGTTATAACTTTTCAACTTCATTCATCCACAAAGCGCTTGCGGCATCGGAAGGCATTTGCCAGCCGCCTCTGGGCGAGAGCGAGATCTCTCCAACCTGAGGTCCGTCAGGCAGACAAGAACGCTTGAATTGCTGCGCAAAGAAACGCTTGAAGAAGACCTGCAACCACTTTTTCAGCACTTCATCGCTGTACTTTTCGCCCCAAGCATTCTGTGCCATGCGGTAGATTTTGATGGGGGAGAAGCCGTAACGAATGAAATAATACAGATAAAAATCGTGCAATTCGTAAGGACCAACTAAATCTTCAGTCTTTTGTGCGATCTTACCGTCGGCATTGGCAGGGAGCAATTCGGGCGAGACGGGCGTGTCGAGAATATCAAAGAGTGCCGTCGCAACCTTTTCCTGTCCGTTTTCCTTGGCTTGAATGGCACAATATCTTACCACGTGACCGACCAAAGTCTTGGGAATGGAAGCATTCACCCCGTACATTGACATATGGTCGCCGTTGTAGGTTGCCCAACCGAGAGCAAGCTCGGAGAGGTCACCCGTACCAATGACCATACCGCCGCAATCGTTGGCAATGTCCATCAAAACCTGTGTGCGCTCGCGCGCTTGCGCGTTCTCATAAGTGACGTCGCGGAGGTCGGGATCGTGTCCGATATCGCGGAAATGCACGTTGACCGCATCAAAAATATCAACACAACGGAAGGTGACACCAAGCTCCTCGCAAAGAACGGTCGCATTGGTCTTGGTTCTCGCGGTCGTGCCAAAGCAGGGCATCGTAACCGCCACAATGTCAGTGCGCGGACGTCCGAGGGAGTCCATAGCGCGAACCATTGTGAGGAGTGCCAATGTGGAGTCAAGACCGCCCGAAATGCCAAGCACGATCTTTTTTGCGTAAGCGCGCACAATGCGCGTCCTAAGTCCTGCCGCGGCAACGGTCAATACGCGCTCGCAGTGTGCGGCAAGCTCAGCGGGCGCTATCGGGAAAAAAGGTGTGGCATCAAGTTTGCGCGTCAGCTTTGTTTCGCAAACCGAAAGAGAGAAGGGAACAACCGTATGACAGCTGCCGGGGTCAACAAGATTGGCGCGGCGGCGGTCGTGCATCAGTCTTTCAAGATCAATTTCGGTAATGAGAAGCTCGGAGCCATCAAATGGAACGGATGCAGCTACAACTTCACCGTTCTCAACCACCAGCTTTTTGCCGCCAAAGGCATTGTCGGTAGTCGATTCACCGTCACCCGAAAGGGATGTGATATAAGCGGTGTGCGTGCGCGCAGTGTGCGCCGCGAGAATGACGTCGAGTGCGGGCATTTTAGAAGCGACCTCGGGCATTGCCGCGGGGTGACAGATTACAGTAGCGCCAGCCGCGCTATGAGAGAGCGAGGGGGCATAGAGCGTGTGCAGATCCGCGCCAATTTCAACGGCAAGCGTCAAAGAGGGCATCGTTTCGCACTCAAATATCTGCTCGGTGCCAAGCGATACATGCTCGCCTGCAAAGGATACTTCCTCTACAAAATCGGGGGCGGATGCAAAATGACGCTCGTTCACTTTGCGCTGTGCCACAAGACCCAAAAGCTTGCCTGCGTGGCAAACGGCGGCGGTGTTGTAGACCTTTGCGTGAGCCGCAAAGGGGAGTCCCACAACCGATATCATATCCATCTCTTTGGTGGCATCAAGGTAAGCCTTGAGTGCATCTGCGGCACCTGCAAGAAGCGTGTCAGCCGCAAACAGGTCCCCACAAGTAGCACCTGTGAGAGACAATTCGGGGAATACGAGCACGCGCACACCCTCGACATACGCTTTTTGCGCCAGCGCGACGTGTGCCTCGCAATTCGCTTTTGTGTCAGCCAAACGCACCACGGGAGTGGCGGCGGCAACCTTCAAAAAACCATTTTTCATAATTCATAACTCCTTTGTTAAGGAACTTTCTTTCAAAAAAATTATATCACCATTTTTGGCAGTTTGTCAATAGAAAGTGCATATTTTATATTTATATATTAAACGTTTAAATTCTTATGTACCAACTCGGCACGGGATTTTTCATATTGTCATACCACGATAGCACATCTTTTGCTTGATTGAGCATAACCTCAATCTCTTTTTCACCAAAGGGAATCGCCCACGGCACAGAGGACAGAGTATTGCTGGCAATATACAAGGCAAGCAATTTCCAAAACTCCATGGGAATTTGGTTATCAAAATATCCGTCCACCATGCCGCTGGCAAAGTGGGGCGCAGCTTGCGCGCACCAAACAATGCGATTAAATTCTTCCCACGGGTCTCCAAAATCATTTCTGTTAAAGTCGATGATGTAGAGTTTTTTATCCTCACCGATCATCATATTGCCAATGTGATAATCGCCGTGCTGATAGGTTCTGGGGCGCCCTTTGAGCAGGTGTCTGTTGGCGTTGATATAATCAATGAACGCCTGACCGTTCTCACATTTGATGGGGCATTCCGCATACATTTTGATCTTGCGATCCGCCTTGCGGTTGAAATAGATTTCCCAATCCTCACATCCCTCGGGAGCAGGGACTTTGTGAATTTCTTTTAGAATTTGCCCCGATGCAAAGCCGTAGGAATATTGCTCCTCGTACGAAAAACGGTGAATGTTTTCCTCGGCATCTATTCCATTGATCCAAGTTTGAACAGAGTAGACACCTTCGTCAGAAGTGCCAAACTCTAACGGCTCGCACATAGGAATGCCAAGGGCCGCCACTTGCTGCATCAGTTCAAATTCGCTTTTCTTGCGCTCATATTGCTCGATAGGAGAAACGCGGAGTAAAAACTTGTTGCCGTGCTCGTCAATGGCGCAGTATTTTTTGTCTCCCGACCAACCTTTTTGTATCAATTCCTTGGAAATGAAGCGATAAGCTGACATTCGGTTTCTCCTTTCCTATATTTCTGTTATTTTTGAGCTTTCAAATTTTCAACAATTTTCTCTGCCTCACCGCAAATCTTTGCCGCCTCATCAGCGGGGCAGGTTTTGAGGAGCTTCTTTTTTGGCAGTCCCCAAACGTCAAAGAGAGAGGGACCAAACCACTCATTTTGCTGTGTATCCTGCACCATTGCCGCAAGGATGGAAAGAGATGCGCGGCGCGGAGACATAAAGATCACCTTCATTGGGTGCTTGATAATGGCATAGATCAGCTTGGGATAGTGCGCGGTGATGTTTGTCAAGGTGATGCCCGGGTGCGCGACGGAGATCGTGTTGCCGTCTTTGTCAAGTCCGAAGAGCGCGAACATCAAAAAGCGCTTTGCATTGCCGTAAACCTTTGAGGATTGTTTGCGCGTGAGAAACTCTATATCCTCTAAATCAATATGCGAATAGTTGTGGGCGATACTGCCAACGGCAACAATGCGACCGCCGCGCTCGCGCATAACGGGCAGAAGCTCGTGCGCCATATAGTAGGGAGCGACAAAATTGATTTGAAAAACGTTGTCGTGTCCAATGCTCGTGGTATAACGCGGAACGTGATATGCCCCTGCGTTAAAAATCAAATAATCGGGAGGGGATGCAAGCAATTCTGCGGTCGCAGAACGCACCGTCTCAAAGTCGGATAGGTCAAGGCGTAAATGGCGCGCATTGAGAGCGGGGAATTCTACTTTCAATTTTTCGATCCAAGCATTCGAGCGCTCGCTGTTGCGGTCAAGGAGCAAAAGAGCGGCGCCAAGACCTGCCAAATGGCGGCAGAGTTCTTGCCCAATTCCACCGGTAGCCCCGCTGATAGCAACGGTTTTGCCAACCATTGAGGGCATATTTTTTTGTATCCAAGCGTCGGTTTTCATATCGCACTCCTAAGTTTTTTCTTCATTATATCATATTTTAAGCATAACTGCAACAAAAACGCAAAAAAGACGAAAAAATTTTTGAAAAAGTGTTGACAAACGAAAGGTCTTATGGTATACTATGTAAAGCAATTTGCTTTACACCTATTTGGAGGTGAAAACAAGATGTTTGAAAAGAACCTTGAAATCGGTTATTTGCTCGATTTTTACGGCGACGTGCTCTCGGAGCGGAAACGAACGGTGCTGGATTATTACTATAACGACGATCTTTCTTTGGCAGAAATTGCCGAAGAGATCGGTATTTCCAGACAAGGTGTTCGCGAGCTGATCAAAAAGGCGGGCGAGGAGCTTATGTTCTATGAGGAAAAGCTGGGGCTTGCAAAGCGCTTTCAGTTAGTCGAGGCGCAAACCGCAGAGTTGCTTTCCTTAATGGAAAAAGAGGGCGTTGCGGGCGATGTCCGCAAGGCTGCAAAGGAGCTCCTTGAAACCGTAGGAGGATAAGAGACGAAAGGAGTGCGTAAATGTTTGAAAGTTTGGGCGAAAAGTTAAACAACGCCTTTAAAAAATTTCGTAACAAGGGTAAGCTTACCGAAGCCGACGTTAAGGCGGGTATGCGCGAGATCAAGCTCGCACTGCTCGAGGCTGACGTTAACTTCAAGGTAGTTCGTGACTTTATCAAAATCGTTTCCGAGCGTGCAGTCGGTGCCGAAGTTCTCGAATCCTTGCTTCCTGCTCAGCAGGTCGTTAAGATCGTAAACGAAGAGCTCACGCGCCTGATGGGCGGCTCGCAAGCCAAGCTCACCATTGCATCCAAGCCCCCCACAGTTATTATGATGGTCGGTCTTCAGGGTGCAGGTAAAACCACCCACGCGGGCAAGCTCGCGGGAATGTATAAAAAGCAGGGCAAACGTCCGTTGCTCGTTGCAGGCGACGTCTACCGTCCCGCTGCAATCAAGCAGCTGCAGGTAGTCGGTGAAAAGCTGGATATTCCTGTTTTCACAATGGGCGACAAGGTCTCTCCCGTCGAGATCGCAAAGGAATCCATTAAATTCGCAAACCAAAAGGGCTACGATATGGTCTTCATTGATACTGCAGGTCGACTGCAGATCGACGAAGTTCTCATGGATGAGCTCAAAAATATCAAGGCAGAGGTCAACCCCGATGAAATTCTTTTGACTGTCGACTCTATGATCGGTCAGGAATCTGTCAACGTTGCCGAAACCTTTAACAATCTGCTCGATATTACGGGCGTTATTCTCACCAAGCTCGATGGCGACACCAGAGGCGGTGCGGCACTTTCCATCCGCTACGTCACAGGCAAGCCCATTAAGTTTGTGGGTATGGGCGAAAAGCTCGATACCATCGAGCCCTTCCACCCCGACCGTATGGCATCGCGTATTCTCGGTATGGGCGACGTGCTCACCCTCATCGACAAGGCACAAGCGGCTTACGACGAAAAGCAAGCGGCAGAGCTTGAGCAAAAGATGCGTCAGCAGACCTTCACCCTTGATGATTACCTCGAGCAGCTCGCACAGCTCAAAAATATGGGCAACCTTGAGCAGCTGATGGGTATGATGCCGGGCGTCAAGCCGGGATCTATGAAGGACGTCAAGATTGATGAAAAAGCTATGGCACACACCGAGGCGATCATCCACTCTATGACAAAAGCCGAAAGGGAACACCCCGATATGATCAACGCATCTCGCAAAAAGAGAATTGCGGCAGGATCGGGCACCTCGGTCGAGGAGGTCAATAAGCTCCTCAAGCAATTTGAGCAAATGCTCAAAATGATGAAGCAGTTTTCCAATATGGGCAAAACAAAGCAAGGCAAAAGAATGCTCGGTAGAATGAAGATGCCTTTCTGATTTCACCGTTCATTATAAATCAAGAAAAAACAAAAAATAAAAATATTTTTTAATTTATGGAGGAAACAAACCATGGCAGTAAAAATGAGACTGAGAAGATTGGGTATGAAGAAAGCACCCTTCTATCGCGTAATCGTAGCAGACAGCCGTTCTCCCAGAGACGGTCGCTTCATCGAGGAGATCGGTTACTACAACCCTCTCACCGAGCCCGCTGATATCAAGATCGATGCAGAAAAGGCAAAGAAGTGGCTCTCCAACGGCGCACAACCCACCGAGACCGTTAAGTCCCTGCTGAAGAAGAGTGGCATCGTTGACTGAGCCGTCCGATAAGGAGACACAGCATGATTAACTTGCAGGAAACGCTCACCAACATCGCCAAGGCGATTGTCGATTCTCCCGACGAAGTTAAGGTAACGCAAGAAGAGGACGAAAAGACTGTTACGCTCACTCTCACCGTTGCCCCCGACGATATGGGAATGGTAATCGGCAGACACGGTAAGATTGCAAAAGCGATCCGTTCCGTAATGAAAGCCGCAGCGGTTAACAGTGGCAAAAAAGTAAACGTCGACATTCGCTAAGACGTAACAAAAAACGTGAGGAACATCCCAAATGGGAGAACCTCACGTTTTTTATTTTAGCAAAAATCAATCGGTAGGGGATGGAATTATTATAAAACTTATTGTAGGGGCGAAGAGATTGCTTGCAATCTCTTGACGGCTTGCCGCCTTCCATTAGGTCGCCCGCTTCTAACGACAACGAAACAATGAGATGTCGAGGATTCGTAGGGGCGATTTACGAATCGCCCGTTTTTGTTTGCGATAATTGTTCGTTTTCGGGATGCCCGGGAGGTCATCCCCTACAAAAGTTGTTTACCTTTTGCAATTTTGATGCATTTGTAATTTTGTTAAAACGGTAGAATATACACAACCCAAGGGAAAGATTCCTCGTAGGGGACGACGTCCTCGGCGTCCCGTTTGATGGCTTTTTTGCTAATATTGATTATTCTGTAACGCTTTTTGCTTCTTCGAGCAAAGCGAGGAAGCGTTCTTCGTTGCGAACCGAATTGAACCATTCCCAGCCGGATTTTGCCTCCATAATTTGGTAAATACAGGGCGGATAATAAGCAATGCCGTAGAAATTCTCCAGTTTTTTGCCGTTTGGCAAAATGAGATAATCATCTCCTCTTACTGCCTTTGTATCACCGTAAAAAATGCTGTTTCCAAGGTCGACGGGTTGACCGTCTGGAATATCAAAATATTGTTTTGCAAAACCAAGCGCCTTTTCAATACACTCATACCCCTTATTCTTTTCTCCCACTGCAAAAAGGGCCGCAGAAAGTCGCATATAGGCATAAGCATATTCAGGCAGCCAACCGTCGGGGACAGTTTGGGTTTCGCAAAAACCGGATGCGGCATCCAATAAATGAATATATGCTTTGTGCCACGCCATTGCTTTTTGGGGGGATCCGTAATAGCTTCGATTTTCCCCTATGATATTTAACATTCGGGAAGCATATAAAAAGTTATTGGCGCATTGGTACATCGTATGTTGCTTTTTGTCGCCCATCAATTCATATCTTTCTTCATAAACTTCGTGTCTCTTTTCATACCAACAAGTGGTGTCTCTATCTAACCATTCATTGATTTCGTTTTCAGGAC
Organism: Eubacteriales bacterium; assembly: GCA_045127455.1. Taxonomy (GTDB): domain Bacteria; phylum Bacillota; class Clostridia; order Oscillospirales; family CAG-272; genus UMGS1865. The sequence goes on along the minus strand of JBGVQK010000054.1, from coordinate 22,921 downwards.
AAATCATGCAAACAGATTGTATGGCTTGTCGGCGCATAACACTGTCTGTGCATTCCTTCAAAAGTCGCTCACAAAGGTCATAAACTAGTTGCTCGTATTTTTCAAGCTTGTCACGGTGGTTTCGCGAAATTTCATACATGAGAGAATTTGCAATACGCCAATTTCGCGGATATTTTTTGTTATATTTTAATGCAAGCTGCAAAGCAGCATCTCTGTCGAGTTCCCACACAACATCAAAATAATTTTGTTCTATATCGTCTTTTGCGCTGATCTCATCATTTCCAATAAGCTCATCTACTGTAACTTCAAAATAATTTGCAATAGAGGGCAGAAGCGTAATGTCGGGGTATCCATCGCCGCATTCCCATTTTGAAATAGATTGAGGGGAAACACCTAACGCCGAAGCCAAAGCATCTTGTGTCAATTCGCGTTCTTTGCGGTACTTCTTAATTTTTTGTGCAATCATTAGTTCCATAAATTTTTCCTTTCTTGTAACCTGATTTCGTTTTCTGCAACGATGGGCCCTATCGTCACCCTTATGATAGCACATCCAAAAAAGAATGTCAATAACCGCGTTTTTGAGAATTTTACCACGATAAGTGGTTTTTTTCTAAAAGAAGTGGAGAAGCAAGAAAGAATAGAGGGCGACCTAATGGAAGGCGGCAAGCCGTCAAGAGATTGCAAGCAATCTCTTCGCCCATACAATAAATTTTATAATAATTCGTAGGGGCGATTCACGAATCGCCCGTTTTTGTGCCAAACCACTCTCTTAGCTACCAGGGTCTCGCTGCGGCTTGGTCTCACTCACGTTCTGACAGTCCACCGGACTGTCATTCATTACGCTCGCGCCGCTTTGCTACCCTAGCCGCTAAGAGTTTTCAAAAAAGTTTTTTATAACATTTTAGAAACATTTTAGAAGCAAAACGCAAAAAAGAATATCGTAAAATAATGTCACAACAAACAAAAAAGGCAGGTAACAAAAAATGAACAGAAACGATCAATACGCAGCAGAAAAGATCCGCACCCAATACGTTGCAAAAGAGACCACAGAGCTTGACACACTCCGCGCTCTGGATGCAAAGGTAAAGCGCCCCGCAAACGCATTTGCCTATACCTTTGGCAGCCTCTCCGCCATCATTATGGGCGCAGGCATGAGCTTGATCATGACCGACATTGGCGCTATTCTGGGCATCGTCAATACAATGATCCCTGGTCTTGCCATCGGTGTTGTCGGTCTATTTATGGCAATCATCAATTATCCCATCTACCGCGGCATCCTCAAGAGCCGTCGCCAAAAATACAGCGCAGAGATCCTTGCGCTGAGCAACAAAATCATCAATCAATAAAATAAAAATAAATTCAAATCAAAAGGAGAAAAACAAATGGGAATCAAAGCATTTTTCAAAAAGGCATTCGGTGATATGAAGGATAGCGCAAAGGCGCAACACGAAGTTGACAAGGCAAACTTTGCAGCAGCAAAGGCAGAGGCAAAGGCAAACTTTGAAGAGAACAAGTTCCACAACACCTATGCAAAGGCAAAGGCTGATGCAAAAAAGAATTGGGATGACGCTCACATGAGCCCTTCCGAAAGAGCCACTCGCGCACAAGAGGAGCGCAACGCGCAAATCGCACAGGCAAACGAAAGAATCGAAGCAGCCAACGCTCGCTACGACGCAGCAAAAAAGAAGTAAAAAACATCAACATCAGCGAGGCGTCGAGGGACGGCTCGCTCGTGTTGCGTTTACAGATAAAAACGAAGGAGTAAAAAATGAACGCTATTGAAATTAGAAATCTTTCAAAAAGCTTTCGTTCCATGTATGCGGTCGATCATCTGAATATGACCGTTCCGCAGGGCGCGATCTACGGCTTTATCGGAGAGAACGGCTCAGGTAAATCGACCACGATGAAGCTTATTTGCGGTCATCTCGTTCCCGACGGCGGTGACATTAAACTGTTCGGCAGAGAGTATACCGATCCCGGTGTGCGTGTGCGCGTTGGCGCGTTGATCGAGAATGCGGGCTGCTTTCCCGGCTCGTCCGTTTACCAAAATTTGATGATGCAATGCATCAACCTCGGCATTGAAAACGCCGATGAGGAGATCCACCGCGTGCTTGAGATCGTGCGCATGGAGGAAAATGCAAATCTCAAATTCAAGAGCTGCTCGCTTGGCATGAAGCAGCGCATCGGCATTGCTATGGCGCTTCTCGGTGACCCCGCACTCCTTATTCTCGACGAGCCCATCAACGGTCTTGATACCGACGGTATGCGTATGATGCGCGAAATTCTTGTGGATATCACAAAGAAATACGGCTGCACCGTCCTGATCTCCTCGCATATTCTTGGCGAGCTTGAAAAGATTGCAACGCACTACGGCATTATCCGTCAGGGGAAGATGATCATGGAGCTTTCTGCCGAAGAGATGGATGCAAGAGCACAGGTCTTTACCTCGCTCAAAACCGCCGAAATGCAAAAGGCTTGGTTCCTTTTGACCCAAAAATATGCCGACGTAAGACAAGAGGACGGCTACATTCGCATTTATGACGTGGATAACGTTGAAGAGATCGTTGCCTTTTTGATGGAGAACGGTCACGTTGTCAGCGAGATTAAAAAGAACAAGATCGGCCTTGAAGAATATTACATCGAGCTTATGTCGAAAAAGGAGGCAGAATAATGAATACAGCACGTGAAATCAAATTTGAATCGCCCACCTTTTCTCGCCGTATAAAAGGTATGCTTGGTGTGGATTTTTACCGTTTGTTCCACACGCCGCTTTTCTACATTTTCTTGGCGATTGCCGCCATCATTCCCGCAATGGTATCGGCAATGACCATGATGCCCGATCAAAACGGCAACACCATGGAGCCGCTTTATTCCAACGTATGGCAGATCATTGCCGCTACCAAATCTCTTTACGTCATTGAGACCATTGCCGACTACGCCAATATGAATATGGTATTCATTTTTGGCGGCATTATGGTGTCTATTTTTATCGGTCACGATTATAAGAGCGGATATGTCAAGCAGCTCTTTACCACGCACGCAAAAAAGCAGGATTATATGATCTCCAAATCTCTTACGTGTGCTTTTGCAATGGCGTGTATGTGCATCACCTATTTTATCGGCGGCACCGTAGGCGGTCTGCTTGTCGGTTATGAGACCGACGTAAACGTAGGCTCCTTACTCATCGCCATTTTCGGCAAGATGATTATGAGCTTGGGTTGGGCGAGCCTTTACACCTTCCTCAACGTTATTTTCAGAAGGTATTTCGGCATCTCCATTGCATCCTCGTTCTTCTTTGGAACAGGCATTCTCATCATCGGTGTGGCGGCAATTGTCGAAAATCTTTCTATCCCCACGGCTTTTCTCAACATTTTCCTTTACGGGGCATCGGTCAATGCCAACCTCTCAAGCGGCATTCCTTCCTTGCTGATCTGCATAGCGGTTTCGGTCGTTTGGGCGGTTATCTATAACGTAGCGGGCACAAAGCTGCTCAACAATTGTGACGTATATTAAAAAGGGGGCAGAAAAATGAATGCAGTAGAAATCAAAAGCTTATCTAAAAATTTTGGCCCCAAGCAGGCGGTTTGCGGCCTTGATATGACGGTCCCCATGGGTGCGATCTACGGCTTTATCGGTGAAAACGGAAGCGGAAAATCCACCACCGAAAAAATGATCTGCGGTCTTATTCCCACAAGCGGCGGCTCCATCAAGCTCTACGGCAAGGACTACACCGACGCAGACGTACGTGCAAAAATGGGCGTTCTCATCGAAGCCCCCGGTTGCTTTCCCGGGCTCACCGTGTTCGATAATATGATGCTTCAGGCGGCAAACCTTTCTATCCCCAATGCCGAGCAAGAGGTCATCAAGGCTCTCAAAATGGTGAGAATGGAGGGCGCGGCAGGGAACAAATATAAGAACTGCTCGCTTGGTATGAAGCAGAGAGTCGGCATTGCTATGGCGCTTTTGGGAGAGCCCACGCTGCTCGTGCTCGACGAGCCCCTCAACGGACTTGATGCCGACGGTATGCGCATTATGCGTGAGGTGTTCCTTGACATCATCAAGGATGGCACGCGTAGTATCATCGTTTCCTCTCACTTGCTTGGTGAACTGCAAAAGGTGGCAACGCACTATGGCATTATCCGCCACGGCAAAATGCTTGTAGAAATGACGGCGGACGAGCTTGATGCAAGCTGTCGCACCTACGTTGCGCTTCAAAGCAGCGAAATGAACAGAACCAAAATGCTGCTTGGCTGTAAATATTCCCGTGTGGAAGAAGACGAAGCAGGCTACCTTCGCGTGTATGATCTAACCACGCCCGAGGAGATCGTAACCTACCTCTACAAAAACGGCATTTGCGTAAGCGAGATCAAAACCGACAAGATCGGTCTTGAAGAATACTACATTGACTTGATGAAGGGAGGCAGATAAGAACGGAAAAGAAAATCGTTTTTGAAAAAAGCAGTTTTGCAAAGCGGATGAAAAGTATGCTGGCGGTAGATGCGCGCAGAATGTTCAAATCCCGCCTGTTCTATATTCTGCTTGCGGTCTCTCTTTTGATGCCCGTTTTGATGACGGTGATGATGGCTATGATGGACGGCAGCGTGTCTGTCGATCCGCAAACGGGGGTAGAAACGGTTATGCAGGGCCCCGAGAACACCTGGCAGAACGTCGGCACGCTCCCCGGTGGGGAAGCGATGGGCGGCAACGAGGTGTTTATGATGTGCAACATCAATATGATGTTTATGGCAGTAGCCGTATTTGTTTGTCTCTTTATTTCCGATGATTTTCGCAGCGGATACGCCAAAAATCTGTTTACCGTCCGCGCAAAAAGAGGGGAATACGTCATCTCCAAAACCCTTTGTGGATTTGTCTGCGGTGCCTTGATGCTGATCGCGTATTTTGTAGGCTCTATCTTCGGCGGCGCCATCGCAGGGCTTTCCTTTGACCTTTTTGGGCTCAACGCGGTAAACCTCGTAATGTGTATGCTTGCCAAGATATTTCTTATGCTTGTATTCGTTTCTATTTTTGTTCTCATCAGCGTGGCGGCAAAGCAAAAGGCGTGGCTTGCCATTTGCGGTAGCCTTGGCGGCGGAATGCTCCTCTTTATGATGGTTTCTATGATCACACCCTTAAACTCGACCGTCATCAACGTGGCGCTTTGCGCCGCAGGCGGAGCGATGTTCGCCTTTGGTTTGGGTGGCATCAGCAAGATCATTCTCAAAAGAACAAGTCTCGTATAAGACCGAGGACAACGCAAAAAAAGTTGCGTTGTCCTCAAAATTTTTATTCAATTGCCCAAAACGTAAACAAAACTTTAACATTTGGGTGTTATAATAAATACATACAATCCCAAAATCTGTTTTTTGGAGGTCAATATGTTCAAAATTTTGATCGTTGAGGATGACAGAGACCTGAACCGCAGTGTGTGCTCCTTTTTGAACAATTCGGGCTACGAAGCGATCGGCTGTCTTGATGCGGAAAGTGCCTACGACGAGATGTATAAAAACACCTTTGATTGCATTGTTTCCGACATTATGATGCCAAACATCGACGGCTTTGAGTTTGCAAAGACCGTGCGCTCGCTCAATAACGACATTCCCATTTTGTTTATGACCGCGCGCGACGATTTTGCGTCCAAGCAAAGAGGATACCGCATTGGCATTGACGATTATATGACCAAGCCGATTGATCTTGACGAGCTGTTTTTGCGCATTGGTGCACTGCTTCGCCGCTCCAAGATCGCATCGAGCCGTCGCCTTGAGGTTGGCAACTTCGTAATGGATGCCGACGAGCGGAGCGCGATGCTTGACGGAGAGGAGATACCCCTAACGGCAAGGGAATTCGACCTGCTTTATAAGCTTCTTTCTTACCCCAAAAAGACCTTTACGCGCACACAGCTGATGGATGAATTTTGGGACGTGGACACGCAAACGGGCACGAGAACGGTCGACGTCTATATGACAAAGCTGCGCGCAAAGCTTTCGGCTTGCGAGTCCTTTGAAATTCAAACCGTTCACGGCTTGGGCTATAAGGCGGTGATCAAATGAAAAAGATCACCTTTCGCGGAGTTCTTCGGGAGTTCAGTAGCTTTCTTTTGTTCTTTTTGATGGTCGGCTTTGTGGTCTCCTGCTGCATGATGCTCTTTTTGCAGGTGCTTTCCACAAAAATGGGATTGCGTTACACCCCCGAAAACATTGCCGAGGCGGCAAAAATCACGTTTTTAAACGTTTTAATTATTACGGCGCTTTTCAAAATAGTCGACTACGTTCGTCGAAAGATCATGGTTGAAAAGCCCGTAAAGATCATTACCGAAGCCGCCGGAAAAATGATGAACGGAGATTTTTCGGTTCGTGTGGAGCAAATGCACGGAGCGGGAATGGAAGGCTTTAATCAAATTGGCGAAACCATCAATTCTATGGCAGAGGAGCTCTCGGGTGTTGAAACGCTGCGCACCGATTTTATTGCCAACGTGTCGCACGAAATGAAAACGCCGCTTGCCGTTATGCAAAATTACGCCACGCTTTTGCAAGCGCCCGAGCTTTCAGAAGAGAAGCGTGTTGAATATGCAAAAGCAATTGGCGATGCCTCTCGCCGTCTTGCCGATATGATGACGAACATTCTCAAGCTCAACCGACTCGAAAATCAACAGATCTATCCCAACCCCACCACCTTCGACCTTGGCGAGCAGCTCTGCCAGAGCCTTTTGCAATACGAAAGCGTTTGGGAAAGAAAAAATATTGAAATTGAAACCGATATTGCAGACGGAGTTATTGTTTGTGCCGATGCCGAGCTTCTATCGCTTGTTTGGAACAACCTTTTCTCCAATGCTTTTAAATTCACCGAGGAGGGCGGCAGAGTAAGCCTTTCGCTCGCGGCAGACCAAAGCTATGCCACCGTAAAAGTAACCGATACGGGGTGCGGAATGAGTGCCGAGGTTGGCGCACACATCTTTGAAAAGTTCTATCAGGGTGACACCTCTCACGCAACGCAGGGCAACGGTCTTGGGCTCGCGCTCGTCAAGCGCGTGGTCGATATTATGCAAGGAGAGATCGGGGTCGAGAGCACCATCGGTGTTGGTACAACCTTTACCGTTAGAATCAGGAGGGCAGAAAATGGATTGGAAAAAGCTCGGTAAGGCATTGCTCTTCCCGCACATTGCCATTATGATCGCGCTCGTTCCCCTCGCCACCGTTTTGCTTGTTGGCTCTATGGTGTTTGTGGGGACAGAGTCGCCCATAGCCTACATTTCTTACGTTCTTGCCGCCTACACCTTAACGATCTGGTGTATGAAGATACCGAACATCATTCGGTTTTTCAAAAGATTTAAAAAAGAAAACAAGTACGCACAAAAGTGGTTGAACGATCCACGCCTGCGCGTAAACGTATCGCTTTACGGCTCGTTTGCGTGGAACGCCCTTTACGGAATCTTTCAGGTATGGCTCGGATTTTATCACCACACCTTTTGGTTCTATTCGCTTGGCGCTTACTATATTTGCCTTGGTATTATGCGCTTCTTTTTGGTGCGCCACACAACAAAATACGCCCCCGGAGAGAGGATGCAAACCGAGCTTATCAAATACCGCGCTTGCGGCTGGGTCTTTCTCGTTATGAACCTTGCGCTCTCGCTCATTGTTTTCTTTATGGTCTATTGGGGCAGAACCTTTCAGCACCATATGATCACAGCGATCACAATGGCGGCATACACCTTTACCACCTTTACAACCGCAATCGTCAACGTGGTAAAATACAAGAAATATAACAGCCCTGTTTTTTCGGCATCCAAAGCCATCAGCTTTGCCGCGGCTTGCGTGTCAATGCTAACGCTGACATCTACTATGCTGACGACCTTTAACGACGGAACGATGGACGCCTTCACACGAAAAATGCTGCTTGGCAGTGTTGGCGCTGCCGTTTCGATAACGGTGGTGGCAATGGCAATTTATATGATCGTGCAGGGCACACAAAAGCTCAAAAAAATGTAACACAGAGGTAAAAAATGCAGAACAATAACCAGCAAAACGGATTTCGCTACACCTACTCGGCAAAAGAGCAGGCGGAGCTCAAGCAGATCCGCGATAAATATACAAAGCCGACCGAGGTTGAGGACAAAATGGCGCGCCTGCGCCGATTGGATGCAAGCGTAACGAAAACCGCACAAGCGGTAGCGCTTGTGTTTGGTGTAATCGGCACCCTTATCCTTGGCTTTGGAATGAGCCTGATCATGACCGATCTTAGCAAAATTCTCGGCACATATCAAAACATAGCAATGCCTATTGGCATTATCATTGGCATTGTAGGCGGCGTGCTTGCAAGTCTTGCATATCCCATCTATAACGCCATCGTCAAGGCAAAGCGCAAGCAGCTCGCACCCGAGATCATTCGCCTTACCGACGAGTTAATGAAATAAAAATGTGAATAGATCATAGTTTCTGATCTACTCGGTGCGAAGTAAAAAACATTTTTATAAGCAAGGATAAATGCCGACTAAAAATATAGCTTCGTTTTTTTAAGTGAGGAGATCCGCCTAATTTTCTGGCGGATCTCCTCACTCTATATGGATCTTTGGTCGTATTTTGGCTCGTTGGCGTATCCTTGTATGTCAATGATTTCCAAGTCACGCCTTATGTTTTCAAATGGCGCAGCATCTTTTTATGCACAAGAGGTTTTCGCACAAAAGCCGCGTCCCTATCCCGCCTCCGCAATATAAATCCTATTCGAACTGATATGAAAAGTTGCGGAGAGCAATGAGATCAGCTCGCGCCGAATATTGTCGTTGGAGCCACCCGAGCAGACGATGCCGATGCCGGCGATCTCGGGAGCGGAGCGAGAGAGGTAGATGGGGGATGCGGAAGAACCGCTACCGAGAATGACGTATTCCTCGTTTCCGTCAGGCCACTCGGTGGCATAGACCGACTCAAAACTGCCCGAGAGCGTGACAACAACGGTCACGTTGCCAACACCGCTGACCGACTCGCAGAGCTTTTTGATGCGGGATTCAAGATAGTCCTGATAAATGACCAACTCGTCGCTCGCGGTGCTGTAAGGTGTTTCTTCGGTGGCTTGTTGCACCTTTTTTTCGCTACTTCCAAAAAGAAGAAGCAAAATTCCAAGCACACCGCACCCGAGCAAAAGGTAAAGTCGCAAGCGACCGTTCTCCTTGAAATTTCCTTTTTTCAAAAAATCAAACATAAAAACTCCTATCTGCTTTTGCGTTTTATTCAATTGCGCTCACACAATCGCAATTCAAAAGGGAAGAAACGTATTCCTCAATCGTGGCAGGATTTTTCCAAATGGCTCTGCCCGAAAGAATGACCGTTACCTTCTTGGGGCGCAAATTCTCGCCCTCGCCACCCCATTCCACACGGCAACGCAGGTCATCCTCGGCAATTTCAAACTCCTCGCAAAGCGTTTTTGTCAGCATTCCCTCAAAATAGTCCTTCGAGGCAGTATCAAGCGCGCCTTGTAGCTCATTGGAATAATGGTCATTCACGTCGCCCTCAACGTCAAGCTCCCAATCTCCGTTGGCAAACTCCACAAGCCGCTCTGCCAGCGAGACGGTGGGCGAGATCAGCAGACAAACGAACACAAGAGCCGAGACAAGCTTGAGATGCCCCGAGAGCCCACTCCCGGGACTTGCAGGCGCAAGGATGTCCACCACCGTAATGAGGAGGGCAGTGGCGAAAATTGAAAGGATATAAGCCTTGATATCTTCCATAATTCAAGCAAGTGCCGTAGCGCAATGGGTCAGGAGTGTGAAGGTGAGAAAGAGGACCGACGAGCAAATGGCAACCGCCGCAATCAGGTAGCCGTTAATAGATGCGAATTCGTCAAGCAAGCGTTTTTCTCCGTCGCACCCCAAAATTTCGGCAAAAAAGGCGCATACCTGCCAGGTCGCACGAGCAAGGAGAAGCTCCACAAGTGTTGGTAGCATCAAAAGGAGCAAAAGCAGAACACCGCAAATGCCAACCGACGTGCGCATATAGCCAACACTTGCACTCACCGAGCGCAAAAGCTCGGAAATAGAGCCACCCACAACGGGAATGATACTCCCAGCCGCAAATTTTGCACTTCGCATCGCAAGTGTATCCTGACTTGCACCTAAAATGGTCTGCGAGGAGAGCATTGCCAAAAGCAGCATCATAAAAAAGGAGAGCATCAGCGTGTAATTCTTCTTCAGGCTTGTCAAAAGTCCGCCCAAGCGAGGGCGCCCGTCACACGCGCCGATCAAGGCAAGGGCGAGGCAAATGCCGCAAAAGGGAACAATACTCCTACCTACAATTTCCTCAAGAACAGTCATAAACAACGAAAGCCCTGCCGAGGTCGCAACCGCCGCCGCGGCATTGCCGCCCATTACGTAAAGACTTCCCATAAGAGGGATAGAGGCAGATGTAAAGGTGTTCAGCGTTTGAAAATAAGAGACAGTTGCATCAATCGTTCCAAAGCCAGAGGCAAACAGCGTGATCGTAATGATCAGCGTTATCATAAAAGCAAAGGCACGCCCGAGATCGGGTCTTTTGAGCGAGGCGCAAAAGGTGCGCGAAATTGCAGAAAGGATCAAAATGCCAACCACCGAGCAAAAAAGCCCAATGCAATCTCCCAATCGCAAGCCGACCAACGAAAGAACCGTTTGCAAAAGATAAGAAAAGCTGCTCATCTCGCCAACCGCGCCTCCAACCTCCTCTGCATTGCTCGAAAGTGCCCCTTCGGGCAAACGCTCCAAAAGCGCGGGCGGGAGACTTTCTAAAAGGTCTCGGTAGCCATCGGGGAGCGTTTCATCCTCCTTCTTTTCATCTGCAAAAACGGCAGGGGAGAGGTGCAAGAGCAAAAGCGAACAAAAAAACAAAAGCAAAAGTAGACGTTTCACCGTCATCCTCCTCCCATCTGTAAAAGCTTTGTTGCGGTGGCGAGGATCTTTTCAATGAGCGGAATGCACAAAAGAAGAAGCTCCACCTTTCCAACCGTTTCAATGTGAGTGGCAAGCGTGCCCTCACCGCTATCACGGCAGACGTCGGAGCAGATCTGCGTCAAAATGACGATCCCAAGCCCCTTCAGTATCGTTTCGACGTATTCGGATGCTCCTGCGCGACCGCCCAAATTGCTTATGAGGGAGAGCAGAGGCTTGGCACTTGCTATGAGCAAGCTGCCAAACAAAACGATGGCGCCTATACGAATGAGCGGCACAAAATCCGCTTTCCATTGCTTAATGATGCCCGCGCTTGCCAAAATCAAGAGCGCTATCATACACAATTTAACCGTCATTTCTACATTCCAAAAACCGAAACGATCATATCAAAAAGCTCTCTGATCTGTGATATCAGGAGCATTAAGGTCGCAATGATCCCTGCAATCGTTACAAGCATTGCTTGCTCGTCACGTCCGCTTTTGCTGAGTATCTGTGAGGCAACCGACACAAGCATACCGATGCCCGCAATTTTTACAATCAAGGAAATATCCATCTTATTTCTCCGAATTCTTTAAGTTTACCAGAGCAGAATTGCCGTTGCAAGCGCAATACAAATGCAAAGCGTAGCACAAAGACGCGTGCGCAGGGGAAGCTGCGCGGCAATTCTTTCACGCTGCGTACGCAGGGATGAAATAAAAAAATCGCACCTTTTGATCTGTTCTTCGCGATAGCCTGCTCCAATCTCGCGCACAAAGCCCTCAATCAGGCGTTTTCCGTCACCGTCAAGATAGATCCCCGATGCCTCGAGAATGGCAGGCAGATCCGCCGCGTTTGAGGGGGACATACAAGCCTCAAAAAGCGCGCGATCTCCACCCGAGAGAATGTCATCCAATGGCATCAGGTAACAGTCGATCTGTGAGCGAATGTAAAGAATAAGGTCGATCCAACCGTCCACCACCGAAAGCCTCTTTTTTTCATATTGCACCGACACAAAGGCGGCAAAAACGCCCACCGCCAAAATCAGCAAGGCACCCAAAAATTTTAGCATTTTATTTCTCCTTTGTGCAAATATCCTGCCAGTCGGTAACGTCGTACTCAAGCCCGTTTGTGGTGCGACGCGAAAGACCGATATATTTGCCAAATACGTGCGCTCTATGTAAAAGCTTGATTGCAGGGCGCTCCAAAAGCTCTTGAAGTGTGGCGGCGTGTGCCGAGGCAATGAGTGGAACACCGCAGTTTGCCGCCCCAAGCGTGGCGCGTGCGTCTGCCATACTGCCGATCTCATCGCAAACAATAATCTGTGCGCCAAGCGTTCTCACAGCTATCTCAATGCCAACCTCACGCGGATATCCGCTCATAACGTCAAGGTTGAGCGTTGCGTCGTTCAAGCCCACGTTCAGCTCTCCGCGCGTGTCAACGATCACAGTATGCCGCCCGTAGCGTGGGGAAGCCATCGCTTTTGCAATAGCGCGCAAAAGCGTGGTCTTTCCACCCCCGGGTGGGGAATACAATAGCATTCCACGTGGCATGCGATCCTCAAAAAAGCGTTGCAAAAGCATATCTGCCTCAAGCGGCACCGCGTGCGGAATGCGTATCATCAGCCCTGTAATGCTGTGCACGCCAATTATTTTGCCACCCTCGCACGCCGCACTTCCGCAAACGCCTACGCGAATACCACCCGCAAGTGGAATGTACCCCTTGCGAATCGTCTCCTCATAGGCATAAAGAGAACCGCCGCACATACGGCTAAAGATCTCCTGCATATCGCGCTCGTTTACCACAATGCCGCAGCCAAACGTTTTTCCCCTTGAGGTCACACGCAGCTCTCTTGCTTTGCGCAAACGAATCTCCTCAATTGCAAAAGCACCCACGTGAGCGATCGCATCACAAAAATACGATGGCAGGCACGCACGCAAAACGTCGGGCAAGGGGGATGGCTTGTATGCTACTTGAATATTCTGCATTCTCTCTCCTCGTCTTTTTAATTTACTATATGCCAAGCCCCAAAAAAGTAGAACATTTCACGCGCGCTTGCATACAATGATAGCAAAATAGAATGGGGGAAAGCTTATGAGCATAAAAACAACCGGACAGAATGCCTATTTTGCCGCATCCAACAGCACAAACGGCTTTGTCAGCTATTACGAAGAGGTTTTTCGCGCGCCGCGCATCAATCACATTTGGGCAATCAAAGGAGGACCCGGAACGGGCAAGAGCCGCTTTTTGGGAGACGTGGCAGGCTATGCTACCCAGCGCGGCTGGATGAGTGAATATATCTACTGCTCCTCTGACCCTGCCTCTCTTGATGCGGTGATACTGACAAAGGAAGGAGAAGGGACGATCGCACTTTTAGATGCCACCGCGCCACATTTATTTGAGCCCGTCTCTCCGGGGGCGTGGGAGGATATCGTCAACCTCGGTCAGTTTTGGAGCAGTGAGGCGCTCTCTTGCCGCCGCACGGAGATCGAGCAGCTGAACCGCGAAAAGGGAGAAGCCTATCGCAGAGCCTACCGCTATTTGAGCGGCTTTGGCGATATGCGCGCCAATCGAGATGCGCTTGTCTCTCCCTATATTCAAAAGGAGAAGATTGCCGCCTTTGCGCAAAAGCTTTTGCGCGAGGAGCCAATGGGAGAGGCGTACTGTGCGCAGCCCGCCCTTATGCACTCCATCGGTATGCGCGGTGAGGTGGCTTTGGATACCTACTTCCAGGAGGCAAAGGAGATATTCGTGATTGCCGATTGCCACGGAGCGGCACAGTATTTGATGATGGAGCTTGGCAAACTTGCCACCCAAAAGCGGCTTTCCATTCGCATCTCGCACGACCCCGTCGAGGCAGAAAAAATAGACGGTCTCTTCCTTTGCAATAGCGGTATTGCCTTTGTCGTATGTCCCGAGGAGGAGTGCGACTATCCGCACCAGCGCATCCCTATGCGTCGCTTTGTCAATACGGCAGCTATGAAGCGCGTGAGAGGGGAATTGCGCGCGATCAACCGCATAGCACGAGCACTCAAAGGCGAGGCACTTGATGCCCTTGAAAAGGTGCGCGAGGTGCATTTCCGCCTGGAGGATATCTACTCAAGCGCAATGGATTTTGATGCAAAGGAGGCCTTTACAAAGGACTTTTGCCAAAGGTTGTTTGATAAAAAAGCATAATTCCTTTACAAAAATAGGGCGAACTGTGTTCTCCCTATTTACTTTTTTCACTTTTCGTGCTATAATACAAGGGAAGTAACGAAACGGAGACCTACAATGAACGCAAATCTCTATCTTGAACGAATCGGCATATCGCCTGCAGAGGTGGCACACACATACGCGTTTCTCAAAAAGCTCCAAGAGAGCCACATCTGCACAGTTCCGTATGAAAATTTGGATATTTTAAACGACAAAGCCATTGATCTATCAGAAGATGCTCTTTTTGAAAAGATCGTCACCAACCACCGCGGCGGATTCTGCTTTGAGCTTGGCGGTGCCGTTGCTATGCTTTTGCGCGCACTTGGATTTGAGACCAAATGCTACTTTGGTCGCTTTTTGAAAGGCGAGGCAGAGATCCCCGTACGTCGCCATCGTGTAGTTGTTGCCGAGTGTGAGGGCAAGCGCTACGTCGTTGAGGTCGGCATCGGCATCGAGGCTCCGCGCGCGCCTTTGGCTTTAGAAGAGGGCACTCCGCAGGCGTGCAGCAACGGCACCTTCCGCTTCTCGCGCGATGATTTCCTCGGCTGGGTTCTTTGCGAAAAATTAGACGGCGAATGGTTGCCTTACTATTCCTTCACCGAGGAAGAGCAGCTCGATATCGACTTTATCCAACCCTCGTTTTATTGCGAAAAGCACCCCGCATCTCCCTTTAACAAGTCGCCAATGGTGGCTATCAAAACCCCAAACGGCCGCCGTGCCATCAACGACCGCGACTATAAGGTTTTTGAGGGCGGAGAGCTTATTCACATTGAAGAAAACGTCACCGATGCCCGTTTGTACGAAATTTTAAAAAATGATTTCGGCATTCTGTGGACCTATCAAAAATAACGAAGCCCGAAAGGAGGGGAAACGCATGAAGATTGTATTATTCGCCATAAACGGCTCTTTTTCGCATTCCAATTTGGCAATTCGCTGTCTGCGTGACCCTTTGGAGAGGGCAGGCTTTGAGGTCGCGCTCGTTGAGCATACCTTGCGCGACCGCACCGCACATATTTTGGAGCATCTGTACCGCGAGCAAGCCGACGTTTACGGCTTTTCTTGCTATATTTGGAATATCGAACCCATGCTCACAATCGCCCAAACGCTCAAGAGTCTGTTGCCCGAAAGTCGCATCGTGTTCGGTGGACCCGAAGCATCCTACGGTCTTGAGCGCTTTGAAAATATCCCTTGGATAGACGCCATCGTGCGCGGCGAGGGTGAGGAAGCCATGCTTTCACTCTGCCAAGCGGTGAGAGAGGGAAGAGACTACCCCCGCATTTTGGGGGAGACAGCCGTTACCTTTGCCGATGCGGGCGTGCACTATCGTCCCGATGAAGAGACGGGCGGCATTCTCTATTACGAATCCTCGCGCGGCTGTCCTTATTCTTGCGCGTATTGCCTCTCATCCGCAACCCGCGGTGTGCGCTTTAAAAGCGTGGAGCAAACGCTGGACGAGCTCTTAACCTTTGAAGCGCTGCATACCAATTGCAAGGTCATCAAATTTGTTGACCGCACCTTCAATGCCGACGTTCGCCGCGCAAACGCCATTTGGCGCGCCTTGCTCGATGAAAAATACACAAAAAGCTATCATTTTGAGATCTGCGCTTCGCTTCTTGATGAGGAAAGCTTCGATATCCTTTCGCGTTTTCCAAAAGGGAAGGTGCAGCTTGAAATTGGTCTGCAAAGCACCAATCCCGAGACGCTTGCCGCATCCTCGCGCCACATTGATGCCGCAAAGGTCATAGCAGCTGCAAAACGCATTAAAAACGTGGGCAACGTGCACGTGCATCTCGACCTGATCGCAGGGCTTCCGTATGAGAATTACGCATCCTTTGCCAAATCCTTTAACGATGCCTACGGCTCATCGGATATGCTGCAGCTCGGTTTTCTCAAGCTCCTTTACGGCACAGAGCTGCGCGAGCGCGCCGAAGAATATGAATATCACTATCTTCCCACACCGCCTTACACAGTTCTGCAAAGCAAGTGGATAACATACGAAGAAATGCAAAGACTTGCCCACATAGCCGAGGTGCTTGACCGCTACCTTGAAAGCGGACGGTTTGCACACGCTTTGTGGTATCTTGAGCCCTTGATGCACTCTCCGTTCAGCTTTTGGGAAGGGCTCAGCCTCTATTTAGAGGAGCGCGACACGCGCCCCTTGCAACGCATCTCCCAACCCGATGCCTTCCGTTATCTCTTGGAATATGCAAAGGAGAAGATGGAAAACGTTGATCTCTCCCAACTCAAGCAAATGCTCGCGGCAGATTTTTTGCAGCACGAAAACAAAAATCCACCCATATTTTTACGTTAAGCAGGCAACTTTTGTTGCCTGCTTTGCATATTTTTAGAAAAATGTTGACAAATTTCAAAAAGTGTGCTAAAATGAAAATACCACACAAAACCAAATATTCAACTTTTATCAGGGGTCGCATTATTTTTTTTGTAAAAAATGCAGACTTCCTTTTGGCGTTTCCTGGTAAATGTTGAGAGTTTTGTGTGGTAGCAAGAGGTCGTGCATTTTTTGTGCGTGGCTTCTGCTGCGCACTTTTTGATTGGTGCAAAAAATAAAATGCCGACGGGCAAAAACGCGAAAGGGAAAAGCCTATGAAAAAAACAATTCAAATCGCGTGCATTGTGTGCTTGGTTTTATTGATGAGTGTACTGATGCTTACCGCGTGCAATGACCCCGCCATGAAGGATGGCAGCACTCAAACAACGCCAACGACAACACCTACCGAAAAGCCAAACGGCAGTGATGAAACTACGCCAAGCGCGCACGAGCATACTGTCATTATCGACGAGGGAGTTGCTCCCACCTGCACGGCCGCAGGTCTTACCGAGGGCAGACATTGCTCTGATTGCGGTGAGGTTTTGATTCCACAAAAAAAGATCAATAAGATCCCCCATAGCACGGCTAACGGCGAATGCACAATGTGCGGTGTTTTAACCTACCCTGTTACACTTTGGGTTTCCGAAAAATATGGCGTTGATGACCAGTTTAGACAACAGATCGAAAACTTTATGGAAGAGAACCCCGGCATTGTTATCAACGCTAAAATTGAGTGCGTTACCGAGGCAGCCGCAGGATTCATGATTATTAAAAATCCGGAAAACGCTCCCGAAATCTACTGCTTTACGCAGGATATGCTCCCGTGTTTGGTTCAGTCGCAGGTATTGATGGCGCCCGAGCAAAGTGTTGCCGATGATATTATTGCCAATAACGATAAGGGCTCGGTAGCGGCAGCAACCTATAACGGCACCGTTTATGCGTATCCCATGACCAGCGAGAACGGATATTATATGTATTATGATACGAGTATCATTTCTCCCGAAGATGCCGAAAGCCTTGAAGCACTTATCGCAGCTTGCGAAAAGAACAACAAAAAGTTCCGCTTTGCTCTTGGAAACGCATGGTACTCTTCTTCCTTCTTCATGGCTACGGGTTGCCATTCTAAGTGGGAGATGGATGCCGAAGGCAAATTTGTAGCGTTTGATGATACCTTTAACTCCGCTAACGGTCTTATCGCTATGAAGGGGATGCAAAAGATCGTTCAATCTTCTTGCTACGATTCCAACGCTGATATTTTCACCGACGCAGGTGTTATCGTCACCGGCGTTTGGAATAAATATGCCGCTATGGAGCATTTTGGTCAAAATCTCGGAGCAATCGATCTGCCTTCCTTTACTGTTGACGGTAAGTCCTACCATCTCGGTTCTTACTCGGGTCACAAGCTTATGGGTGTCAAGCCCCAAACCGATGCCAAGAAGGCGACTGTTCTTTCTCGCCTTGCCGAGTATTTGACAAGTGAAGCCTGCCAGCTTGAAAGATTTAATCGTTTTGAATGGTGTCCTTCTAATCTTGCAGCACAACAGTCTGAGGCTGTTATGGCGGATGCCTCTATGGTAGCCCTTACTAAACAAAACAATTATGCAATTCCACAACCTCAATTCTTTGCTAACTGGTGGGATATCGCCAAAATGCTTGCCGAAGATGCCGAAGCAGCTAAAACAGATGCCGACCTTGCCACTGCTCTTGCCACATACGAAAAAACGCTTACGGATGCGTTTGAAGAGGTAAATAAAGTAAAAGATGGTTGGAGCGTTATCGGCAACATTTGTAACACCGAATGGAGTATCGACATTCCTTTGAGCAAAGTAGCTGAAGGCGTTTGGGAGTCCGACGTTCTCGCGCTCGAGGCGGGGAAGGAATTTAAGGTGCGCAAAAACGCATCGTGGGATGTTAACTTTGGCGAAAACGGTGTTTTAAACGGAACGAATATCGTTGTAAAAACCACCGGAAATTACAAGGTTAGATTCACATACGATGGCACAACCGCAAGCATTGAGCTTGTTCCTGCAAACTGATTGTCAAATAAAATAACCGAACATAAAAATGGGGAGACGTCTGTCTCCCCATCTTTTTACAAAATTTTTGTTTTTTTGACCCCCCACGCAAACAAAAAGGTCAGGGCATCTGCCGCGGGCTGCGCCAAGCAAAGCCCAAGCAAGCCAAACCTCATCGGCAACAAAAATACGAGGGGCAAAAAGAAAAACCCCTGCCGAGCAGCTGCGAGAACGGTGCCAAGAAAGGCGCGCCCGACTGCTTGCAAATAAAGAATGGTGCAGGTCACAAGCCCGTGGGTGAACAAAATGGCACATTGCGCACACAGAGCAAAAGCGCCTATTCGAATGACCTCACTATCATCGCGGAAGAGGGAAATCACCTCGGGCGCCCAAATGATGAGTGGAATTGAAATGACAAACATTGCCGCACTTGAAAGGCGCACGGCAAAGCGATAGGCATCCGCCTGCCGCTCCTCGTTTCCCGCACCGTGGCTGTACCCCACAACAGGCATCATTCCTTGACCAATTCCAAGGCAAAGGCTAAACACCAAAAGGAATACGCGCGCCACGAGCGAGAGCGCCAACACCGCCGCATCCGAGTAGTCCGCTGCTGCGTGATTGACAAGAATTGTCGCCACGCCCGAAAGCCCTTGCCGAAACAGAGAGGGAAGTCCCGTGACGCTGATTTTTCCAATGAGGAAAATCGTTCCCAGTCGAAAATGAGAAAATAGCCGCAAATGGCTTTTGCGAAACACATAAGCCGACAGTAATATCAAAGCACTCAAATTTTGGCTGATGAGCGTCGTGGTCGAAGCTCCTGCAATGCCCATTCCAACGCTTGAGATCAAAATTGGGTCAAGAACAATATTGCAAATGCTGCCTGCGGCAAGACCGACCATCGAATAGGTCGCAAGCCCTTCGGCACGCAACAGTTGACTGAGCACAAAGGAGAGGCACATCGAAGGCGTTGCCCAAAGCAGAGGCGTCAGGTAAGCCTGCGCGGTGTCCATCATATCCCTTGAGGCGCCAAACAAACGCAAAATGGCTTGCTCTTGCCAAAGCCCCAAGGCAGCAATGCCACCGCCAAGAATGAGCGCCCAAACAATGGCGCACGCGGCAAGCCGGGATGCCGTTTTGTCGTCCTTCTTTCCAAGCGCGCGAGAGAGCCGACTCCCCGCACCAAGCCCCAGGGTGTAGCCAACCGCTTGAATGAGCACGGGAAGAGGGAAGACGATGCCAACCGCCGCTCCCGCTTGCGTTCCCAGGCTCGAAACAAAAAAAGAGTCTGCCAAAGAGTACGCAGCTATTACCAATAGCCCGACCGTATTGGGGATAGACAATTCAACAATCGTTTTGCCAACGGGAGCCTGTGTCATTTTTTGATATCTTACGTCATTTTTCAAGTCTTTCACCTCGCATACTTCTACAAAATACGCACATAGTATGCCTTGTTTTTGGGCACATCATCAAAATTTTATAAAAGTTGCTCCGAAATCAAAAAAAGGCTTGATTTTTTCTCAATTTTGGTATATAATGTTATTGTTTAATTGAACAAAATTCAGGAGGACTTAAAATGTTAGTTTCGGCAAAAGAAATGCTGACCAAAGCAAAGGCAGGTCACTATGCAGTAGGTCAATTCAATATCAATAACCTGGAGTGGACAAAAGCCATTCTGCAAACGGCACAAGAGCTCAACTCTCCCGTTATTCTCGGCGTATCCGAGGGTGCAGGCAAGTATATGTGCGGCTTTAAGACCGTTACCAATATGGTTAAGGCGATGATCGACGAATTGAAGATCACCGTTCCCGTAGCGCTCCACCTCGACCACGGCTCCTACGAGGGCTGCTACAAGTGCATCGAGGCAGGCTTTTCTTCCATTATGTTCGACGGCTCTCACTATCCCATCGAAGAGAACGTTGCAAAAACGCAAGAGCTTGTAAACGTTTGCGCAGAAAAGGGTCTCTCTCTTGAAGCAGAGGTCGGCTCTATCGGTGGCGAAGAGGACGGCGTTGTTGGTATGGGCGAATGCGCAGATCCCGACGAGTGCAAAATGATTGCTGACCTCGGCGTTACCATGCTCGCAGCAGGTATCGGTAATATTCACGGCAAGTACCCCGAAAATTGGCAGGGACTTTCCTTTGACACTCTCGCAGCCATCTCCGAAAAGGTAGGCGAGATGCCCCTCGTTCTGCACGGCGGCACAGGTATTCCCGAGGATATGATTAAGAAGGCAATCTCTTTGGGCGTTTCCAAGATCAACGTTAACACCGAGTGCCAGCTCGCATTTGCAGCTGCTACCCGCGCTTACGTTGAGGCAGGCAAGGATCTTTCCGGCAAGGGCTTTGACCCCCGTAAGCTCCTCGCTCCCGGCGTTGAAGCAATCAAGGCAACCGTTAAAGAAAAGATGGAGCTCTTCGGCTCTGTTGGCAAAGCTTAATAGTATTTACTGAAAATGATGTGGGGTAAAATTCTTGCAAGAAGTTTTCCCCACACCCCTTTAAAGAACTCTTGCACAAAAAATCAAAAAGGAAATCTCTAACACACAGATAGACAGTCGGCGCGAGGTGCAACCTCTCTTTTGCTGCCGCGAGCGGCTGGGCACCACCAAGACCCCATCCGCTAAGAGAGTAGAACAGATGCAAAGTAGGTGCAAAGAGATTGCTTGCAATCTCGTGATGGTTTACCACCTTCCATTTGGTCGCCTGTTTTTTGAAAAGTTTTTATCTGAAATTAAGAAGTTTTCGTGACGCTCTTGCAAATCTCTCCACTTTTTGATATAATGAGGTATCAATAACCAAAAAGGGAGAAAATCAGTTTATGAAAAACTTTGGTATTCGCAGTCTAAAATCGCTGTATATAACTCTAGCAGTGATATTAGGAGTTGTATTAGTAGTTGTATTAGTAGTTGTTTGTTTTGATTTCTTATCACGAGGTGCGCTGGTAATTCCTTCCAATGCTTGCGAGGATGTGTTTGGTTGTACAGCGGAAGAATTTTTTGATAAGGAATTTGATTTTTACAATAAAGTTGGCGATTTTCGAAAAACTTCCCGTATAAATAAGCAAGGGGACTTAGTTCTTCGTCTAACACTTACACAAGCGAATACATTGTGTTTATACTTGCAAGAAGAGGTTCATAACGCGGAAGAAGAATATAACATTAGTGTTTCGGATGATTATTCAACGATTACAATTTATGGGTATAAAGAAACCGTGTACAAGGACGCGGTCAAAGCAATGTCAATTGGGCAAAAAGCTGTAACCATTCGTACTTTGAAGGGGAAAGATTATTTGTGCAACTATGTAATAAAAGATGGTGCTACCGGCAAAGATCTTTGGATAGATGGTGTAAATAGTCCCGATGAGTTTGACTACATCGTGCGGAATTATAATTTTAGCAGTATAACCGAAAAAGATCAATCAACTCAATAAGACATTCTCGCCCCTATTATGAGGAAACTCATAATAGGGGGGTGTTTTTATAATCCTTTTGTTTTTCTTACGTATTCCTTGACAACAAAGCGCGAATACTGTATAATAAAAGAAAGAAAGAGAGCATTTTTGGCGTATGGTATTTTCCTCTCTCATTTTTTTATTTGCATATCTGCCCGCGGTGTGGCTGATCTACTACATTACACCGCGCAAAGGGAAGAACCTCACGCTTTTTCTCCTCAGCCTTTTGTTTTACGCGTGGGGAGAGCCCACCTACGTGCTTTTAATGCTTGCCTCTCTAACGCTCGCATATTTTTTCGGGCTGCTTATCGGCACATACCGCAAGGAAAGACCAAAGCGCGCAAAGCTGTTTACCGTGCTTTCGGTATGCGTCAGCCTATCCTTTTTGTTCTTTTTCAAATACTATAACTTCTTCGCGCAGAATTTCTCGCGCCTGCCAACGGTGACCTTGCCCACAATTGCGGGGCTTGCGCTGCCGATCGGCATTTCCTTTTACACCTTCCAAATTATTTCCTACACGGTGGACGTTTGGCGCGGAGACTGTGCGGCACAAAAGAACTATATCAATTTTGGCGCGTACGTCACGCTTTTTCCGCAACTGATTGCAGGGCCCATCGTGCGCTACACCGAAATTGACGAGCAACTCACCTCGCGCCGCGAGAGTGTGGACGACTTTGCCAAAGGCATTTTGCGCTTTGTGGTGGGACTTGCCAAAAAGGTTCTCATAGGTGACGCCCTAGCGGCGGGATTTGTTTATTTTCAAGAGAGTGGGGCAGTAGAAGCTACCGTTCTCGGTGCGTGGATGGTTGTCATTCTTTATTCCTTGCATCTCTATTACGACTTTTCGGGATACTCGGATATGGCAATCGGACTTGGCAGAATGTTCGGCTTTCATTTTCCCGAAAACTTCAATTATCCGTATATTTCTCGCAGTATCACCGAGTTTTGGCGGCGGTGGCACATCTCACTTTCCTCGTGGTTTCGTGAATACGTCTACATTCCGCTTGGCGGCAACCGCGTAGGGACGTTTAAGCGCTATCGAAACCTCGCCGT